>JAUIFP010000003.1 GCA_030430365.1 Alphaproteobacteria bacterium
CGGCCAGGGTTGCGGTGGGAGGGCCATGCGCCGCATATGGAGCACAGGGAGCCCGATTGCCATGATTCAACCGTTAATTCTTGTGCTTGATGAAGGCACGACTTCCACCCGTGCGATGCTGTTCGAAACGAACGGCAAGCTGGCCGGTGTGGCGCAGCGGGAAATTACGCAGCATTATCCGCGCCCCGGCTGGGTTGAGCACGATGCCGGGGAGATTTGGGAGAAGACGCTCGCCTGCGCGCAGGAAATGGTGGAGCAGGCAGGCGGGGCGGACCGGGTTTCCGCGATCGGGATCACCAATCAACGCGAAACGGTTGTCGCCTGGGACCGCGAGACAGGTGAGCCACTATCGCGTGCGCCTGTCTGGCAGGATCGGCGTACTGCAAGCAGATGCTCCGAATTGCGCGGCGAGGGGCATGAGCCCTTCGTGCAGGAGGCAACTGGGCTGCTGATCGACCCGTATTTTTCCGGCACCAAGATGCATTGGCTGGTGGAGAACGAACCGGCGGTTGCCGCGGCGGCCAAGGCCGGCACATTGGCGCTCGGCACCGTGGAAAGCTGGCTGGTTTACAAGCTGACCGGCGGCGCATTTATCACCGATGCCAGCAATTCCAGCCGCTCTCTGCTCTTGCCGCTGGCCGGTGAAAGCTGGGACGAAGGACTGTGCGAACTGATTGGCGTGCCGCGCGGCGCGCTTGGCGAAGTGGTCGACAATGCCGGCAGTCTGGGTGAAACGCTGTCTGAGTTTTTCGGCGGTCCGATTGCCATTACGGGCCTGGCCGGGGACCAGCAATCGGCGATGATTGGGCAGGGCTGCCTCTCACCCGGAGACAGCAAGGCGACTTATGGAACCGGCGCCTTCATTCTGGCCAATACCGGAAATGCGATTCCGCGTTCATCCAACCGCCTGCTGGGTACCGTGCTGTATCAGCTGGGCGGGGAGCGCAGCTATGCCATCGAAGGTTCGGTGTTTGTGGCCGGCAGTCTTGTTCAGTGGCTGCGGGATTCGCTCGGCGTCATAGAAAATTCCGCCGATACCGAAGATCTCGCCCGGTCGATCGAAGATAGCGGCGGCGTGGCGATCGTGCCTGCGCTTTCGGGGCTGGGCGCCCCCCATTGGATGCCGTCTGCCCGCGGGCTGATTATCGGCCTCAGTTTCTCCACGGGACGCGCCCATATCGCCCGCGCTGCGCTGGAGGCGATGTCTCACCAGACCTACGATCTTGCGCGCGCCTTCGAAGCGGACGGCGCCGCTTGGTCGTCGCTCAGGATCGACGGCGGAATGAGCGCGAATGACTGGATGGCGCAGGACATTTCCGACCTCATCGGCCTGACTGTCGAGCGGCCCGACTTCGTGGAAACCACGGCACTGGGCGCAGCGATCCTGGCCGGGCTGGGCGCAGGCTTGTTCGATACTCTACAGGAGGCGGCAGACGCCATGTGCGGCGCTACCAAGAAATTCGAACCGGAAATGCCCGCCGATGTCAGGTCTGAACGGCTCGACCGCTGGAGCAAGGCGATCGCTGCATTGAATGCAGCGTCGGATTAGTCAGCCGCCGACGCCGACGCGTTGCACAAGCTGTTCCTGCATTTCCACGAAAGCGCTACGTTCCATGGCGAACTTGGCCTCCAGCGCCCGGTCCAGCCGGGCAACCCGGGCATAAAGCAGCTCCGAACATTCGATGAGCTCGCGCGTCTCCGGATCGATCAGGTCGAGCTGTTCCGGATCGGGCTTCGACTTGTTCTTCGGCAGGCGGCCATGCCGCCTGAGCTGCACTTCCGAAATCTCGCCGTTGAAATAGGCCCGTTGATTGAGCAGCCAGGCAATCGCCTGCATCATCCGTGTCGTCGTCCGCAACGCTTCGCAGGATAGCGCGACCCGCGTGAGGTCTTCGTCCTGCTCATCGGCTGCGGGCCGGGTGGACAGGTCGAAAGCCGCACGCACTTCGTCGGCCAGTATGAGCGCGTCGTTGTAGAGCGACTCCACAATGCGCGGATTGATGTCGGTCATTGTTGTCATATCGCCCTAACCGCTAACTCCGGCCATCCGGCTTCGCCAGCGCGTTAGGGTTGTTTTCGACTGCCAAAATGGGACTGTCCCGCAGCGGAACGGTTTCATTCCAAGAGGCAAATATCTGTGGATTTCCGGGCCTGAGGTCGATCTTGCGCCAGCCAGGGCGAAATGCCGTCAGGCAATAATGTCAGGCAGCAGATTGTCCTCGATCATTGCGATCTGATCCTTCAGCAGCAATTTCCGCTTCTTAAGCCGGGCCAACTGCAGCTGATCCAGAGAGCCAGAGGCAGTCAGCGCGTCGATCGCAGCGTCCAGATCTCGGTGTTCGATGCGAAGGGTGGCAAGCCTTTTGCGCATCTCGTCTTCATTCACCGTGAAGGATCTCCCAAACTCGATAGACCGCATTTACGCCTTCATGCGTCGCGCGGCGCAACACCAATTGCCGATCTACGGCTATTATGATTTGATGACAATTGCGCGGCTTCGCCCGCAGGCGAGTCGCCCTTTGGGCATCCCGCAGGACGCCTGCTGATAGAAGGAGTTGCAACCAATGGAATCGTCTCACGTCACTGCATTGCAAACCAAGCATGATGGGCTCGAGCGCCGTATACGCGAAGAGATGGGCCGACCTTCCCCCGACGAGACGACGTTGCAATATCTCAAGAAGCAGAAGCTCAAGATCAAGGAAGAGATCAACGATCTCTAACCTGCGCAGCGGGGATGATTTGCCGGACGCGTTCTGAAACATTCCCTTAGCGGTAATTGTGCGATAGTCGGGTGGTATGACTGCCGCAGCGGCCGCCCGTTCTATCCTTACGCAGCTTCACGAAGTGATGGCTTCGCGCCTGCACGCGCAGGGCAAGCTCAATCAGGTCGTGGACATTATCGGTGAGGCCTTGGATAGCGAGGTGTGTTCGATCTACCTCCTGCGCGAGGGGATGCTCGAACTCTATGCAACCCGCGGCCTTAACCAAAGCGCTGTTCACGTCACCCGCATGGGGGTGGGCGAAGGCCTGACCGGCACGATCGCCTCGAATGTGGAAACGCTGAACCTGGCGGAGGCGACGGCGCATCCGGAATTCCAGTATCGCCCCGAAACGGGCGAAGAGAAGTTCCATTCATTCGCAGGCGTGCCGATCGTGCGGCGCGAACGGGCCATTGGCGTGCTTACGGTGCAGCATGTCGATCCGCGCCGTTATGAAGAAGTGGAGATCGAGGCGCTGCAAACGGTCGCCATGGTGCTGGCCGAACTGATCGACAATGCGGGGCTGGTAGACGGAGAAGACGCCTCCGGCCGGGACGCGTCCCTCTCCGAACCCAATATTCTCAGCGGCCTTTCCCTGGTGAAAGGGCTCGCATCGGGCGTGGCGGTGTTTCACCAGCCGCGCATCACCATCGAACATACTGTGGCGGAAGATACGGAGGCAGAGCGCCAGCGCGTCTATCTCGCCTTCGACAGAATGCGCGAACAGATCGACCAGATGGCCGCGCAAGCCGAATTCGGCGTTGGCGGAGAGCATGAGGCCGTGCTCGAGACCTACAAGATGTTCGCCTATGACGAAGGTTGGAGCCGGCGGATCAATGAAGCGATCGATTCCGGTCTGACCGCAGAAGCGGCCATCGAACGCGTCCAGCAGCGCACGCGAATGCGGATGCGCGAGATCGACGATCCGCTGCTGGCCGACCGGATGCACGATCTGGAAGACCTCGCCAACCGTCTGCTCAGAATGGTGTCGGGCCAGGTCGGAACGGCCGCCAGCATGGGGCTGCGCGAAGATGCCATCCTGATCGCACGCAATCTGGGGCCGGCGGAGCTGCTTGAATATGACCGGAGGCGCCTGAAGGGCGTCGTGCTCGAAGAAGGCTCCCTCACCGCGCATGTGGTGATCGTGGCGCGGGCCATGGGCGTTCCAGTGGTCGGGCGTGTCGCCAATGTCCGTTCGCTCATTCGCGAAGGCGACCGGATCCTGCTCGACGGTGACGCGGCACGTGTTTCGGTCCGTCCGCCGCCGAGCGTGATCGAGGCTTTCGAAGCGCGCTTTGCCAAGAACAAGGAACGCCAGGCGGTCTACGCCAAATTGCGCGACGTGGAACCGTTCACCAAGGATGGAACGCGCATCACGGTGATGATGAATGCGGGCCTGCGCGACGATATCCCGACGCTGAATCTCACCGGTGCGGATGGGATCGGGCTGTTCCGCACGGAGTTTCAGTTCCTGGTCGCTGCGACCATGCCGCAGCGCGAGCGGCAGACCAGGCTCTACAGGGATATTCTGGAGGCCGCCGGTGACCGGCCGGTGATCTTCCGGACCGTCGATATCGGCGGTGACAAGACATTGTCCTATATGCGCAGCGAATATTCGGAGCTCGATGAGAATCCGGCCATGGGCTGGCGCGCATTGCGGCTTGCGCTTGAACGCGAAGGCTTGCTGAAGGCGCAGGCGCGTTCGCTGATCGAGGCTGCGGCAGGCAAGACGCTGAACGTCATGTTCCCGCTCGTTTCCGAGCCGTGGGAATTCGATGCCGCGCGCCAGGTGTTCGATCAGCAGCTGGCCTTCCTCAAGCAGCAGAAGAAAAAGCTGCCCGAACAGATCCGCTACGGGGCGATGCTGGAAGTGCCGGCTCTGGCCGAAGTGCTCGATCTGATCATGCCGAAGCTGTCCTTCCTGTCGATCGGTACCAACGATCTCACGCAATTCCTGTTCGCGGCCGATCGCTCCAACCCCAAGCTCGCGGAACGATACGATTGGCTGAGCCCTTCGATCTTGCGGTTCATCAGGCGCGTCGTGAATACGACCGCAGGGAACAATGTGGACGTGACCGTCTGCGGGGAGATGGGCGGCCGGCGGCTGGAGGCACTGGCATTGCTGGGGATCGGGATCAGGCGTCTTTCGATCACGCCGGCAGCCATCGGCCCGATCAAGGAACTGGTCTGCAAAGTCGATCTTGCCGAGATTGGCGAGGCGATGACTGGCTGGCTGGCCGAACCGCCCGCCAATATGCGGCAGACCCTTGAAGACTGGGCGGCCGATCGCGATATCGAATTCGACTGAGTGTTTGCCTGGTCCGGCTGTTTGCCGCAATTTCCGCAGGGCATCGGCTCTGGTGTGATTTCGTCGCACATATGCGTCGTTCGGTCGCGGCAGGCAGGGCCGGGCGGGTCATTGGCTTGACTTGGCAGAGTCTGATTGATTCCTTCCCTTTCGGGCAAATTCAACCATCAGTCTGTAATCGGGTCTGCAATGGACGATGATGAAGTAATCGCGGAGCATGATGCGCTCCCCGTCAGTGTCGGGGACAGGCTTCGTGCTGCGCGGGAGGCAAAGGGGCTTGGGCTGGACGAGGTCGCGGCCGAGACCCGAATTGCCAAGCGGCATCTGGAGCAGATCGAAGCCGGCGAACTGGAAGAACTTCCCGGCCGGACTTACGCGGTGGGCTTTTCGCGCAGCTATGCAAAGCTTCTAGAGCTCGACGATGACGAGATTGCCCGCGATGTGCGCGCGGAGCTCGCCAGCTATGAGCAGACCGAAAATGTCAGGCCGCGTGAGTTCGAACCGGGTGACCCGGCCCGGGTTCCCTCGGCGCGCCTCGCCTGGTTTTCGGCCTTTGCCGGACTCGCGATTTTCGCGGCCGGCTGTGTGTTCCTCTGGAGCAGTTTTATCGCTCCTGCAGGCCAGCTTCCTGCGCTTGGCAGCGAAGAGGCGCCGGCCGCGGCCTCCGATACGCCGGACAGCCAGGCACCTGCCGAATTGACGGCCAGTTCGCAGCCGGCCGATCAGGTCATCTTCACGGCGCTTGAAGAGGGTATCTGGGTCAAGTTCTACGAGCGCGGCGGCGCCCAATTGATGCAAAAGCAGATGAGCCTAGGCGAAACCTATACCGTGCCCGCCGGTGCGGACGGGCCGCTCTTGTGGACCGGCCGTCCCGACGCGCTGAAGATCACGGTTGGCGGCAATCCGGTGCCTAAGCTCTCCGAAACCGACCGAGTCATGAAAGATGTGCCGGTGACAGCCGACGCCTTGCTGGTTCGTCAGAACGTGGGTGAAGCCGCGTCGCCCACAGCTTAGCATACGCGCCAACTCGACAAGCGAATCCTGGATTGGCAATGTCGTAAATCCTATTTGTTCAGCTTCGGTTCGTCGCGGATGGGCCAATCTGACTTTGAATTCGGTGACACGGGAGAAACAGGAAAATGATGGCTCGATGGGTACAGCCGCGCATGATCGCCCTGGCAATGGCGCTGGCGAGTACTGGTTTGACAGCGCTTCCCGCAGCGGCGCAATCGAGCGATCAGGACGCGCGTTTGCGCAAGATCGAAGCGGAAGTGCGCGCGCTTCAGCGCAAGGTGTTCCCGGGCGCCGACGGTCGCTTCTTCACGCCTGAAGTGGATACGTCCGGTGAGGCCACGCCTGCTCCCAATGCCGCGCCTGCAACCACTGCGGTGACGGACATTCTGGGTCGCCTCCAGTCGCTAGAATCGCAGCTTGCCGTGCTGACTGCGCAGACGGAAGTGAACACCAATGCCATTGCCCGGCTGACCGAACGCCTGGATACGCAAGGTGCAGCGCCGGGCATGGGAGTCAGCGCCTCCTCGCCCCAGGGCACCGCATTGCCGCCTGCGCAAAGGACGGGCGAGATTCTGCCCTCGCAGCCGTCTCAGGCACAGCAGCCGGCCGAGCCTGCCGGGCCAAGCCCGGAGCGTATCGAAGCCGTTCAGGCGATTGCCAAGCCGCAGACTTCCGATGCCGGAGACGACGAGTATGTTTACGGTTTCCGCTTGTGGGATGCAGGCTTCTTTCCCGAAGCGCAGCAACAATTGACCTTGTACCTCAACGAGTATCCGGATCACTGGCGGGCCAGCTATGGCCGCAACCTGCTTGGCCGTGCATTTCTGGACGATGGAAAGCCGCGGGAAGCCGCACCGTGGTTCCTGCAGAATTATCAGGCGGACAAGCAGGGCGTGCGTGCTGCCGACAGCCTGCTCTTCCTCGCAGAATCGATGATCGCAATAAACGATACGAACCGGGCCTGCATTGCGCTTGCCGAATTCAGCGAAACCTATCCGGCAATCGCTTCCGGGCGGCTCTCCAGCCAGTATCAGGACAATCGCGGCAAGGTGAACTGCAATTGAGGCGCTCTCTCACAAGCTGATTGCGCGATTTGCGACCGATCTCGCGCGGATCTGGCCGGAAGGCGAACGGCTTGGTCTTGCAGTGTCAGGCGGACCGGACAGTCTTGCTCTGCTGTTGCTGGCCAATGCCGCGGTGCCGGAACGGCTCGCCGTCGCGACAGTCGATCACGGATTGCGGCCGGAAAGCGCTTCGGAAGCCGCAATGGTGGCGGAGCTGTGCGCGGCCTATGGCATTCCGCATGAGATCCTCAATGTGAAGGTTGCTGCCGGGAACCTGCAGGACCGTGCCCGCAAAGCCCGCTATGCAGCGCTTGCAGGCTGGATGGCGCGAAGCGGTCTCACCGCTCTGGCGACGGGCCATCACGCAGACGACCAGGCGGAAACGCTGATAATGCGGCTTAACCGTGGAAGCGGCGTCGCAGGGCTCGCTGGCGTACGTGCAAGAGGGGTCGTCCCGGGTACCGATCTCGCCTTGCTGAGACCCCTTATCGGTTGGCGGCGGGAGGAGCTGGCGCGGATCGTCGAGGCATCCGGTATCGAACCGGCCCAGGATCCCAGCAATGACGATCCGCGATTTGACCGCGCCCGGATTCGTGAAGCGTTGAAGGAAGCCGACTGGCTCGATGTTCAGGGTGTTGCAGCAAGTGCAGCTTTCCTGGCCGAGGCAGAAGGCGTGATGCAGTGGGCCACACAGCGCGAATGGAATGAGGCGGTCAAAGTCGGCGAAGGGGAAATCGTCTACACGCCCGCAGCACCGCAGCCCATCCGCATGCGCATTATCGCCCGCGCCATCGGTATTCTGGGCGGCGAGCCACGGCTCAGTGCCGTCGCGCGGCTAATGCAGCGTTTGCGCAACGGCAAGGATGCGACGCTGGGCGGGGTTGTTGCGCGCGTCGACAAGGGTAGCTGGACGTTCCGCCGTGAACCGCCGCGCCGCATAAAAGGGCCCGACTAGGCAGCCGGTGTGGCGCTTCGTGTCAGCTTACGCCGGCGCCCACCAATGCGAGTTCTTCGAACAGGTCGGCATAATTGTTGACCATCACATCGATGTCAAAGCACTTCACCCGCTCGGACCCTGCGGCGGCGAGCGCCGCACGCCGCGCCGGATCGGCGATCAGTTCGCTCATCTTCGTGGCCAGCGCATCGACATCGTCGACGGGCACCAACTCGCCGCTCACTCCCGGTTCGATGACGTCGCGCGGGCCGAATTCACAGTCGGAAAGCAGCAGCGGGGTGCCGGCCGCCATCGCTTCGGCGGCGACTGTCGGAAACCCTTCCCATCTGCTCGGCAATACGAACAGCTCGGCCCGGTGCATCCAGGCGTAGGGATTGGCAACGAAGCCAATGAAGCGAACATATTCGCCGACACCCAGCTTGGCTGCGAGGACGTGGAGCTCCGCCAGCCGGCTGCCTTTGCCCAGGATCACCAATGCGTGGCTGCGCCAGAGCCCACTTGCGGCAAAGGCGCGGATCAGGACCTCATGGGCCTTCTGATATTCGAGGCGGCCGGCGGTCAGAATGAAGGGCCGTTTGGGCGCCCCCGGAAGGCAATCGTCAAGCCGCGACTGGATCGTGCCGATATCGATCGGATTGTTGATCATCCGCATGCGGCTGCGCTCGAGGCCAAGATCCTTGGTCAGTCCTTCGGCCATGTCGGATGAATTGGCGAGCACGACGTCCGCCGCGCGGTAAGCCTTCTTGGTAAGGCCCAGCGAAACGGCGGCGGCAAGCTTGTTGGGGCTTTCCTCTTCGACCACGGAGACCACGTTATTGCCTTCGCGGGCAATCCATTTGGGCCGCTTGCCTCCAAGGCCGGTCAATCCCAGCCAGGCCAGCAGGTTTGTGCCCTTGAGAAAGCTCATCATCACATCGGGCTCGGTTTCACGGATCATGCCGCGGAAAGCCAGCGGTGCGCGCATCGCACTGCCCAGCACTTTTCCCGGGGTGAACTGCGCCGAGTTCGGGCCGTCATAGTTGAAATGCTTGTCGCCATCGGGCGCCGTCAGCACACGGTCCGGGTCGACTTGGTCCATATAGGGGCCCGCAGCGCGCAGCAGACCCATCTTGACCTCGACGCGTTTGGGATCGAGCCGGTTCATCAGATGGACCGCAACGCGTTCCGCACCGCCTCCGTGTAGCGAGCTCAACAGCAGCAACACTCGGACCGGACGACCAAGTGTTTGAACTGCCGAGGTTTTTCCGTGCATACTAAATTCTCTGGGGGAGTTTCGCGGGCTTATTGCCATTGCCTCCAAGCGCTGGCAAGGAGCGCAGCGACGAATGGAGATATCCTAAGGAGCATTGGCGTTGGCTCGCTTCGAGCTGCTGGTCGGATCGGGCGAATTCTGGTCGCGCGCTGCACAAGATATTGCGGCTGCGAAACGGCGCGTGCTCGTCCAAGCAATGACGTTCGAAGGCGATGCCGCCGGAAAGGCGGTCGCGCAGGCAATCGGCGCGAGCAAGGCGCTGGACCGGCGTGTGTTGGTTGACGATTATTCCCGTCACGTAATCAACGACACCTTTCTGCTTTTCTCGCGTGATCCGAAACTGGTTTCGGAAGCTTCGGCGACGTGGGCCATGTTCGATGAACTGCGGCAAAACGGCGCCGATATACGGGTAACCAATCCGATCGGGGGAAATCCGTTCCGTTATCCGGCACGCAACCATAAGAAATTGCTGATTATGGACAATGCGGTGTGGCTTGGCGGCATCAACTTTTCCGACCATAATTTCGAATGGCACGACATGATGCTGCGGATCGAAGACGGCGCGGTTGCCGATTGGCTTGCCACGCATTTCGAAGCGGACTGGCAGGGCGACCCGGGATTCGCCTGCCGGGATTTCGGGCCGGATCTGCAGATCATGAGTTTTGACGGGGCAACCAATGTCACGCAATCGCATGGCTTGCTGGCCTATTTTGCCGAGGCGAAACATTCGATCGAAGTGCTTTCGGCCTATCCCACCATGCCTTTCACCGAAGCGATGGCCCGTGCGGCGGCTCGCGGGGTCGAAGTGACGATTCACACGCCGCGGCCAAACAACAAGCCGATCGTCCGCGATTATCTGCTGGGTTTCGCACCGCAGGCCGGGATCAAGCTGTCGATGATCGATCGGATGACTCATGTGAAGGCGGCGCTGATCGATGGCGAGACCATGCTTGCCGGGTCCAGCAATTTCGATTTCGTCAGCTACAGGCTCAACAGCGAATATATCGCGGTATTGCGGGACAAGGCCCTGATTGCGGATGTGGAAGAGCGCCTGCTCGCTCCGGCCAGGGCGGAAGGGCAACCGCCCAGACAAGACGAACGGCACGGCTGGGCTCCGTTCAAGGCGAAAGTGACGCTGAAGGCTGCCGACATGGCGCTGCGGCTTATCCGGCCGGGCAAGCGCGTCGGGGAATGGCAAAGACCTTAGCGCGCGCCTCGATCAGCCATGGGCACCGAAATGGTTGGCGATGGCAGTCGTAATCCGGAGCGAGAGTTTATGAGCACGCTCGATCGGATCGACGAAGTCTCTCTGGATCGCTTCGTAACCTTCGCCTGAACCTTCCGGATAGTCGGTCGGCTCGTCGACGGCGAAGTCCTCGATCTTCGGGAAGCTGGTCGGGAATGCGCGCCGCAGCTGCGCCAGCGCATCGTCGACCCTGAGCGTGAAGACCATTTCCAGCACGTCGTCGCGGCTGATGTCGTTGGCGCGGCTGAAGGCCGGAACCGAAACGGCGCAAATGAACATGTGCTGGAACAGCGCCAGCCGCAGCGCCTGAAGCACGCCGATCGAGCGGCGAACATGTTCCCGATCGGGCAGGGGGCTGTCATCCGGGATCAGGTCCAGCAGGCGGTGCAGTTTCAGGGCATCGACCCGGAGGCGTGATGCCAGGCGGCGGAACACTCCGGTGCGGTCATCCTTGATCAGATACTCCGCCAGCGCTTCGCAGGCGTCCGAGAGGTGCCTTTCGGTACCGCGATAGGGGCGGCTCGCCCAATAGGCCGAGTTGAACAGTTCGCCATAAGCGGCAACGGTCTTCACGCTGGCCAGCGCGTTGGCTGCACGGGCGAGGCGGATCAGCTGCTTGCCCCTGTCGCTGTCCCGCAGCAGTGCGGCCAGATCTTCGTAAACGCCGTCGGCGGCGGTGCCGATCCCGCAGATCACGTTCACGGGGTAGCCGAGCTGTTGCAGAATCGCATTATGCGGAATCGCGCGGATCTGCCTCAGGCTCATTTCGCGGTCTGCCGAAAGATCCGATTGCCGGCGTGAAACCCGGCTGCCCGTGACATTGAGCATGCCCAGGCCGAACGCCGTAATGGCGCGGGAATAGGTCCGGCTTTCCAGGTGCTGGTGCTGGTGATCGCGAATGGCGCGGTAGAAATCCAGGCTCAGATCGGTGCGGCGGTAGAACAGGTCGGTCGGCGCATTGGGATCGGTGTCGGAAGGCTTGATCTCGGCAATGCGCGTGAGCGTGGCCAATGCCAGTTCGAGAGAACCGAAAAACAGGTAGCCGTCGCCGCCCTGGAAGCTCACTTCGGGTTCCAGCGTGATGCCTGCCCGGACGAAGCGCCTGCGCGCCCAGGGTGAAAGCGGCCAGGCGAGCCGGTCTTCGAATGAATCGGGGTGGGCGCCGCGGCCCATGCTTTCGCCATGCGTATCGAAAATCAGCGCGGCGACATCGGTTAGCCCGTTATCGACCATTGCCTGCGCGAGCCGGCCCTGGAGGCGTTCGATCGCCAGGCTGGCAGGAATTTGGCCGACGAACCGTCCCGCGTCGGAAAACCCGGTCTGTATCGCTACCCGGCCACGCTTGCGCACATAGGTCTGGTAAGGTTCTTCCGCCAGCAAAGCGTCGAGGAAGCGCCCGCCATGCTCCAACGCGCTCTCGGTTTCGAATAGCGGGGAGACGTCCACCTTCTCTTCGATCCCGAACAGTTTCGAGAAATAGAGCGCGGCCAAAATCGTTGAAGGCTGTTCGCATTCCGCAATCAGCATCCGGATCGGCGCGTCGGCATCGATGTGATGCAGGATCTGCGCCATCGCCAAGAATTGCCGGATCGCGGTGCTGCTTTCGATCGCGAGAGCGGCGAAATTGGAGCGATGGGCTTTCACTTCGTCCAGCTTCTCGCGCAGGCGAACCAGCGCGCCCCGGCTCGAAAGATCGAGCTCGCCGGCCGGGTCGATCACGCGGCGAATGGCGTTGTGGAGCTGGCTGGAATTCACCCGGAAATGGATCCAGCCTGCGCCGAGCCCGTCGGCCCGCATGGCCGCGGCCAAGGTCTTGAGCTCGATCGCGTGTTTCGTATCGGCTCCCCTTGCTTCCTCTTCCAGCGTTTCGATCATGGGGGCGAGCGAGAGCAGCTTGTCCGGATCGTCCGCAGTCAGCCGATTGGCCGCGGCAGACAGCTTGTCCGGATCGGTCAGATCGTCGGCGAAATCTTCCGCGCGGTCTTTGGAGTATGCAGTGGCTGCGCGCAGCTTTTCCAGCAACGGATGGGCCGGGTCGATGGCTTCCAGCGAGGCGCAATAGCGTTCGAGACGAGCGGCCTTTTCTGCCAGCCGGAAACCGATCGAATCGTACCATTTGATGTCGGTTCGGCCGTCCATGTCGTAGCCAACCCAGCTTGCGAAGCGGAACGGCAGCGGTTGCAGGTCATGCCATTCTTCCGGCCAGCGCTCGCTCGCCTGTTCGAGCAGCACGGTCACGAGCCGGTCGCGCGCATCGGCGCCGTGGGCGATCGCATCGAGTGCCCGGGCATGTTCGAAGTCGAGAGTGATATCCGGCCTGTCGCTCGGGGCGCTGCAGGCCGAATCATCGATGTCGCCATCCTGCGAGGCAGCGGAGACCACCGCGTCGGTCTGAGCGGGAGAAAGGAGGAAAGTGGGATGTGCGGTGAACACGCAGTGCAATTGCGGCCTTTCCCAGCGGGCGCGGAATTCCGCGAAATCGTCCGTGCTGTCTGCCAGCGCCTGCGAAAACATATCATGGTTGGCCTGGATGCCGACCGGCTCGACCAGCCGGCGCAGGCGCCGTGCGCGGCTTTGCAGGGCATCGCATTCGAGCTCGGCAATAATGCCCTCGATCATGTCCAGCGACAGCTCGCCGCCTTCGATTTCCCGCGAAAGTTCGAGCGAAAGCTGGAAGGCGGGATTGAACAGCGGCGTTTCATTGGTGCGCTCGCGCAAGGCTTCCAGGCGCGCGGACAAGTCGAAGACGCTCTTCATCATTCGTTCTAAACCTCCTTGAGAGCGCTTGCCTCGCGGGCGGCCTGCGCAATCTTGTCAAAATTCATCGGCCCCTTGGGCACAAGCCAGCTGCCGCCAACGCACAGCACGGGATCGAGGGCGAGCCAGTCCGGCGCAGTGTCTTGCGAGATCCCGCCTGTCGGGCAGAAACGGCATTGCCCGAAGGGCCCTGCAAGCGCCTTGAGTGCCGGAATTCCGCCGGCGGCCATCGCCGGAAAGAACTTGAAATGCGTAAGGCCCAGATCGAGCCCGCGCATGATGTCCCCAGCCGTCGCAATGCCGGGAAGCAGAGGGACGCCGGCTTCGATCACGTGTTTGCCCAGCTTCTCGGTCAGCCCCGGGGAGACGATGAATTCGCTTCCCGCTTCGACCGCCGCATCGAATTCCTGCGGGTCGGTGACGGTCCCTGCACCGACGATCGCGCCAGGCACCTGCTTCATTTCGCGGATTACATCGAGCGCGGCGGATGTGCGCAATGTCACTTCGAGCACTTTCAGCCCGCCCGATACGAGCGCCTCGGCCAGCGGTGCGGCCTGGCTTGCATCTTCGACGACCAGCACCGGGATCACCGGCGCGGCAAGCATAATCGGTTCAATGGATTTCATTCTTGGCGATCTCCAAGGTGTTCCTGCGCGAAGGCCGCCACGGCGCCGAACAGGCCGGGTTGCGGATGCACAATGAGCTTTACGGGCATGGCCGCCATCATCGATTCATAGCGGCCCTTGAAGCGGAAGCGCTCTGCAAAGCCGGACTTGGGTAGCAGGTCCCGCAGGCGGTATCCAAGGCCGCCTGCAATCACAACGGCGCTGGCGCCATGGGCCAGGGCATAATCGCCCGCCGTGCTGCCGAGCGACTGGCAAAAGCGATCGACTGCCGCGATGGCAAGGCCGTCCTCGCCGTTCATCCCACGCTCCCAGATGGCGCGATCGTCCAATTCCTCCACGCTTCGTTTTTCTACCGCTGCAAGCGCGTGGTAGATTTCCACGATCCCCGGGCCGGATACGACCCTTTCGGTGGAAACCCGGCGCTGGCGTTCGCGCAGACGCGCCAGGATGATGTCGTCGATATGGTCGACCGGTGCGAAATCGGTATGCGCGCCCTCGGTCGCCTGAATGTGGTACCCGCCTTCGAAGCGGTGGAAATGCGCGATGCCAAGGCCGGTGCCCGGCCCCAATACTGTAACCGTACCATAATCGGGCATGGGCAGCTCGGGGCCGGTCAAATGGACCAGCTCTTCGCTGGGCGCCTGCGCGACGGCATGGGCGACTGCGCCGAAATCGTTGAGTACGGTCACCTGCTCGAGGCCAAGCTGCTCGTCGAGCGCTCCGGTATGCAAGATCCAGCTATTGTTGGTCATGCGCACGGTTTCGCCGGTCACCGGCCCGGCAATGGCAATCGCGGCCGCCTTGGGCGTCGTCCCGCCTGCAATCCGGGCGAAATCGTCCCATGCGTTCTTCAGGCTGGCATAGTCGCTGGTTTTGAGCGTCGTGAGTTCGCCAAGTTCGATGCTGCCTTCGGGCGTGACTTTGGCCGGGGCAAAACGCGCATGGGTGCCGCCTACGTCGACCGCGATCAGTTCCACTACATGGCCCCCAAGGCCAGCATGGAGGAACCGCCCTGTTCGGCGCCGTCGGCATTGGCCCGGAACATGGCGAAGAGCTCTCTTCCCATGCCCATTTCAGGGGGCGGAGCAGGGGCCGGATCGCGTGTGGAGAGGTCCGCGCTGGTCGACAAGGTGCCGTCTTCCGCGGAAAGGCGCACCATGTCGCCGTCTTGCAGGTAGGCCAGTGGACCGGGCTTGCCGGTTGCAGTCGCCAGCGCTTCGGGCGTGACATGGATCGCCGCCGGGACCTTGCCGCTGGCCCCAGACATGCGCCCGTCGGTAACGAGTGCGACGCGGTATCCGCGATCCTGCAAGACGCCCAGAGGCGGCGTGAGCTTATGAAGTTCGGGCATGCCATTGGCGCGCGGCCCCTGGAAGCGGACGACCACGATCACGTCGCGATCCAGCTCGCCGGCGGCAAAGGCCTTGGCCACGCTTTCCTGCGTATCGAACACGCGGCACGGCGCCTCGATCGTCCAGCGTTCCTGCTCCACGGCGCTGGTCTTGAAGGTCGCACGGCCCAGATTGCCCTGAACCAGCCGCATGCCGCCGTCGGCCTGGAATGGCGTGCTGGCCGGCCGCAGCATCTCGTCGTTCCCGCTGGGGCCTGTCGGGCGCCAGACGAGCTTGTCGTCATCGAGGCCGGGCTCCTGCGCATAGGCGGAAAGATCGTCTCCCCCGACGGTCAGGATGTCCCGGTGAGCGAGGCCAGCTTCAAGCAATTCGCCGATAACATAGCCCATGCCGCCCGCAGCGTGGAAATGGTTCACATCGCCCGATCCGTTGGGATAGACGCGCGCGATCAGCGGTATGGTGGCGGAAAGCTCCGACAGGTCTTCCCAGTCGATCTGGATGCCTGCTGCACGTGCCATGGCTGGCAGATGGATCGCGTGATTGGTCGATCCCCCGGTGGCGAGCAGGCCGATCGCGGCATTGACGATGGCCTTTTCGTCCACGCAGGCGGATAGTGGCCGGAAATCGTCCCCGTCCCTGGACATTGCGGCAAGGCGCTGCGTCGCTGCGCGGGTGAGCGCCTGGCGCAGAGGTGTGTTGGGCGTCACGAAGGCAGCGCCGGGCATGTGCAGCCCCATCATTTCCAGCATCATCTGGTTTGAATTGGCGGTACCGAAGAAGGTGCAGGTGCCGGGCGAATGGTAGCTGGCGCTTTCGCTTTCCAGCAACTCGGCGCGCGTCGCCTTGCCCTCGGCATAGAGCTGGCGGACCTTCTGCTTTTCCTTGTTCGCAATGCCGGAAGGCATGGGGCCGGATGGCACAAAGACTGCAGGCAGATGGCCGAAGCGCAGCGCGCCGATCATCAGGCCGGGCACGATCTTGTCGCAAATGCCGAGCAGCGCCACGCCGTCATACATCGCGTGGCTCAGGCCCACGGCAGTGGAAAGGGCGATCACATCGCGCGAGAACAGGGACAACTCCATCCCGCCCTGGCCCTGCGTAACCCCGTCGCACATGGCCGGGGTTCCGCCAGCCACCTGCGCAGTCGCACCGACTTCGCGGGCAAAGAGCTTCATTTGCTCTGGATACCGGCCATAGGGCTGATGGGCCGAAAGCATGTCGTTATAAGCGGTGACGATGGCCAGATTGGGTCCACGATTGGCCTTGATCGCCTGCTGATCCTCCAGCGCGCCGGCAAAGGCGTGGGCCAGGTTGGAGCAGGAAAGGCTGTTGCGGTCGGGCTGGTTGTCCGCTTCGCGCTGCATGAGTTCCAGATAGCGTCCGCGCGTATCCTTCGATCTTTCGACGATCCGCTGCGTCACTTTGGCTATGGTGGGGTTGAGATCCGCCATTATTTTGTCGCAATCTTGTTCATATTTAGTCGTATATACGTCATCACTCGTGCCAGCTCACCCCGTCGCGTTCGGTCAGGGCAATCGCTGCGCTGGGCCCCGAGCTTCCGGCAGTGTAAGGCTTGGGCAGCAAGGCGTTCTCCGCCCAGCTTGCGCGAATGCGGTCCACCCAGTTCCACTGGGCCTCAACCTCGTCGCGCCGCACGAACAGGGTCTGGTCGCCTTCTATCAGATCCAGCAGCAGGCGTTCATAGGCGATGCGCTTGTGCGTGCCGGTGAAGGCGTCCGCCATGGCGATGTTGAGCGGCACCTTGCGCAGGCTGATACCGTCGCGGTCCAGGCCGGGCACCTTGGCCATCAGGGACAGGGTGATATTCTCTTCGGGCTGGATGCCGATCAGCAGGCTGTTGGGCTCGCTTCTCGTGCCGGTGAAGATCGAGTGGGGCACGGGGCGGAACTGCACCAGGATCTCGGTCGTGCGCTTATAGAGCCGCTTACCGGTGCGCAGGTAGAACGGCACGCCTTTCCAGCGCCAATTGTCGACATGGGCCTTGATCGCCACGAAGGTTTCCGTGTCGCTTTGTTTGCCCAGTTCATCGTCATAGCCCGGCACGGCCTGGCCGCCGATCGCACCGGCGCGGTATTGCCCGGTCACGGTTTCCCCCGCTGAGACCGCGCGCAGGGCGCGCAGAACCTTCACCTTCTCGTCGCGCACGGCAGTGGCATCGAAGCTGACAGGCGGTTCCATCGCGACCAGCGCCAGGAGCTGCAGCATGTGGTTCTGCACCATGTCGCGCAGGGCGCCGGCTTCGTCGTAAAAGCCCACGCGTCCTTCCAGGCCGACCGTCTCGGCCACGGTGATCTGCACATGGTCGATATGGGCCGCGTTCCACAGCGGTTCGAACATTACATTGCCGAAGCGCAGCGCCAGCAGGTTCTGAACCGTTTCCTTGCCCAGATAATGGTCGATCCTGAAGATCCGGTCTTCCGGGAAGGCTTCGGCCACCGCGTCGTTGATGTCGCAGCTTGAATCGAGATCGATCCCGAGCGGCTTTTCGAGCCCGATCCGCGCCTTCTCCCCGGCCAAGCCGCTTTGCGCCAACCCGCTGATCGTTGGCTTGAACAGGCTCGGTGCGGTGGAAAGGAAGATTGCCAGCCCGTCATCATAGGCCCCGACTTCCTCGGCCAGCGCACCGAAGCCGCTCGGGTTGCTTGCATCCAGCGGCTGATAGTGCAGGCGGTTGAGGAATTCGGCGACGCTGCCCCGGCGCTCGGCCGGCAGGTATTTCTCCAGCGCCTCGCGGGCGAAGTTGCGGTATTGATGCGTATCGTATTCGGAGCGCGCCGTGCAGATGATCCTGAGATCGGGATGCACCAGCTCATCCGCATCGAGCGCACATAATGATGGGAGCAGCATGCGCTGCGCGAGGTCGCCCGTCGCGCCAAACAAAAGCAGCCGGTTCGCAGTGAAGCTCATCCCTGGGCGATCCCCTTCACGCTCCTTCGGCCTCCTGCCAATTGCTGCATTGCAACATGGCTAACAGGTTTGCAGCGGCTTGGCTAGCGTGCGTCGGCCCTGCGGCTGACGTTAATTTCCATGCCCGCGAATTGGCATTCGCCGAAGCTCGTCAGGAAGCTGGTATCGGCTGCGTCGCGGCCTACGCCGATCTTCACGACCTCGCCTGCTTCGGCCATCTGCGTGGCGTCGACAAGCTGCCATGTGCCGCCTTCGCCCTCCGGATTGGCCAGGAAGACTTCCGCCACGGCATGGAAATCCTGCGGAGTGACACCGGGCGCGTAGGCGCTGACATAGCGGGCAGGGATGCCGGAGGCGCGGGCAAGCGTAACCAGCACATGGGCATAGTCCCGGCAGATGCCGCGCCGTTCCACGAAACTGTCCAGCGCCGTGGTCGATTGGTTTGAAAATCCTGGTTCGTATTTGAAGTTCTCGGCGATCCAGTCCCGGATGGCCTCTATCCTTGCGCCGCCTTCCGTGCCTTCAAACGTGTCCGTGACGAAGCTGAGGAAGCGCTGTGCAGGGCAATAGAGCGAAGAAAGCAGATATTGCACCGCTTCGCCTGGCATCTGATGCAGGTCCAGCTTTTGGAGCGATCCAAGCGGAGGCAGGCTGCGATTGATGTCCACACTGGCCGAATAGGACACATCGAATGCGCCGCTCGCATGGATCCAGATGCGTTCCCCGATGTCGTCCTGCGCAGAAACGCGCACGCAATCGTCACCGCAGCCGAGGTTCGTCTGCGCGTTCAGAACCGTCTGCTCGGGAATGGCGGCAGCTTCGAATTGCAGCAGCACGTCGACCGGTTGAGGAAGCGTGAAGGAGAAGCGGGTGCTAACGTCGATTGTCATATGCCGCATGGAACGCATGGCGGTGGGGAATGTTTCTCATTCTCCGATAACATGCAGAACAATTTTGCGGTGGTGTGGCGCGCGGCGATGTTCGGCAAGGAAAATGCCCTGCCATGTCCCCAAGGTCATGCGCCCGTTTGCCACTGGCAGGGACATGCTCACGCCGGTCAGTGCGGATTTGAGGTGAGCGGGCATATCGTCCGGACCTTCGGCGTCGTGGCGGTAGTGGCCGCCTTCGGGGGCCATTCTGGAAAGCCACTCTTCCATGTCCCGCCAGACCGCGGCCGAAGCATTTTCCGTGATCATGATCGACGCGGATGTGTGCCTGCAATGCACCGTCAGCAGGCCCGTCTCGATGCCTGTTCCTTCCAGCCATGCAACAATGTCATCGGTGATTTCGGTCAGGCCCTGGCCGCTTGTGCTAAATTCCAGTTCGGTCAGCGCCTGGCGCATCATTCTGCGGGAACGCCGAAAAGATCGTGGGCGTCGGCATCTTCGATCAGCACATTCACAATGTCGCCGGGGCGCATCTCTGCCGAAACGTCTCTCAGGAAGACATTCCCGTCGATCTCCGGCGCATCGGCCTCGCTACGGCCGGTTGCGCCGATATCGCCATCCTCGTCGGCTTCGCCGACTTCGTCGATGATGACGGGGATCGTCCGGCCGACCTTGGCGGCAAGCTTCGCAGCGCTGATGGCTTCGGTTTTCTCCATAAGGCGGGCGTAGCGTTCTTCCTTCAGCTCTTCCGGAACCTGGCCGGGCAAGTCGTTCGCAGCAGCACCCTCGACCGTTTCGAAGCGGAACCCGCCCACGCGGTCGAGCTGCGCTTCGTCCAGCCATTCCAGCAGATACTCGAAATCCGCTTCCGTTTCGCCGGGGAAGCCGACCACGAAGCTGGAGCGCACGGCAATGTCGGGGCAAATCTCGCGCCAGCGCTGCAGCCGCTCCAGAACCTTCGCTTCATTGGCCGGGCGCTTCATCGCCTTGAGCACCGAAGGCGCGGCATGCTGGAACGGTATGTCCAGATAGGGCGTCACCAGCCCTTCGG
Source organism: Alphaproteobacteria bacterium (assembly GCA_030430365.1). Lineage (GTDB taxonomy): Bacteria > Pseudomonadota > Alphaproteobacteria > Sphingomonadales > Sphingomonadaceae > Andeanibacterium. Next base: position 20,200 of record JAUIFP010000003.1, read on the forward strand.
CCATCAGCGGGATCACCGCGTCGACATGGGGATAGGGGTAGACGTAATGCAGGCGAACCCAGGGCCGCTGCCCATCGGGCGTCTTCAATTGCCCAAGGGCTTGGGCAAGGTCGGTCATATGGGCGCGCACTTCGCGGCCCTTCCATTCGCGGGCCTCGTGCTTGATATCGACGCCATAGGCAGACGTATCCTGGCTGATCACCAGCAATTCGCGCGTGCCCGCCGCCACCAGCTTTTCCGCTTCGCGCAGCACGGCATCCACCCGGCGGCTGGCCAGTTTTCCGCGTAGCTGGGGAATGATGCAGAAGGCGCAGGAATGGTTGCAGCCTTCGGAGATCTTCAGATAGCCATAATGGCGCGGGGTGAGCTTCACATCCGCCAGATCGGCCCGAGCAGGGATCAGATCGACGAAGGGCCCCTGTGAAGGCGGTGCGGCCTCGTGCACGGCTTCCACCACATCTTCATACTGATGCGCCCCGGTCACGGCGAGGACGGCGGGGAACCGCTCGCGGATCTGCTCCGCCTCATTGCCCATGCAGCCCGTGACGATGACCCGCCCATTTTCCGCAATCGCTTCTCCGATAGCGGCCAGGCTTTCCTCCTTGGCCGAATCGAGGAACCCGCATGTGTTGACCAGCACGACATCGGCGCCTGAATAGTCCGCGCTCATGGCATAGCCATCGGCCCGCAACTTCGTGAGGATGCGTTCGGAATCGACGAGCGCCTTGGGGCAGCCAAGGCTGACCATGCCGACTTTCTTCGCAGCCGGAATCGTGCGTGTTTCGGTTGGAGCTGTATCCATGATTGCCGCGCCTCTACACCCGGCGCGCGCTTTGGGCTAGGGTCCGCGGCCTGCGAGGAGAGTGGTTCATGGGTGCAGTCAATTTGCCGGCGGTGTTTCTGGGCGCTGCCGTGTTCTTCATTATCGGCGCACTGTGGTACGGGCCGCTCTTCGGCAAGGCCTGGCGGGAGCTTAACGGCATCACTGAAGAGATGCGCAAGGCTGGGCCGCAGGCAGGGCAGAATCCGACCTGGCTGATCATGCTGCTGGCGTTCCTGTTCGAACTGCTGATCTGCGTCATGTTCGGCCATATGCTGGCTCGCACAGCGCCGCCGCCGCATGTGGTCATGATGATGGCGGGCGGCTTCGGCATATCGATCATGGCGCCGGCGATCGGTATCAATTACCTGTTCCAGATGCGCCCCGGGAAGCTCTTCGCGATCGATGCGGGCTATTTCATTGTCGGAATGCTGGCCGTTGGCGGCGTGTTCGTGGCGCTCGGCTGAGCAGGCTCAAGGCGTCTTTGCCTTTCCATTGCCGTTACCGTTCTTGCCTTCGTCCGTGGGAAGGATTTCCACGACGACATCGCCTGTCTGAAGCTTTTTCGCCTCGTCTTCCCAATAGCCGAACGCGATTCCATCGCGGTATAGTCTGAGCCCGAGGCCGCCGGAGGCAAGGTCTTTGAGGCTCTGGCCCACTTCCTCGGCCATCACGGGCCGTTCGACCAGCTGGACCCGGCCGGAAACCGAAGCGAGATCCGCCAGATAATCCGAAACATGGGCCCCTTGCGCCGAACCGGCCAGCAAAAGGCCGGTAAAATGCACCGGGTTGATGACATTATCCGCCCCCGCCTGGCGGGCGAGGATCTCGTTGTCTTCCGCGCGCACGACCACGCTGATCGGCACGTTGGGCGCCAAATGGCGCACGGTCAGCACGATCAGGATGGACGTATCGTCGCGCCCGGCCGAAACCAGCACGGCGCTGGCCTTGTCGATGCGGACGGCCATCAGGCTTTCATCCCGCCCGGCATCGGCGCACATCACATTGCAGCCCAGGTCCTCCGCCAGTTGAAGGCGCTGGGCGCTGGAATCCATGACCACGATACTGCTGGGATCGGTGCCGCGCTCGATCAGTTCATTGACCGCTTCCGATCCGCTGACGCCGAAGCCCAGCACGACCAGGTGGCCGGATAGCTGCTGCTGAATGCGGGACATGCGGAACTTCTCCCAACTGCGCTTGATAATGAAGTTATAGGCTGTGCCGATAAATATGAAGATCACCGCGAAGCGGATCGGCGTGACGATGGCGGCTTCGACCAGGCGCGACCGGTCGCTGATCGGGGCGATGTCGCCAAAGCCAGTGGTGGTGATGGAGATCATCGTGAAATAGACGACATCCAGGAAGCTGACATGCCCGTCATGCGCGTCCACCAGGCCTTCGCGGTCCCAATAATGGATCAGGATCACCAGGAAGATGAGCGCCAGCGCGGCGCTGATGCGTATGCCGAGATCGGCCCAGACGGGAACGTGAACTGCCCGCTTCAGGGGCTGGAAGCGCCTCAGGCTGGGCTTCTTCTTCCCGTTCACTGGTACCGTTCTGCCAGGGCGCCGATGGCTGAATGATCGGTGAGGTCCACCTGCAGCGGGGTGACGGAGATATAGCCTTCGCTGACGGCTTCCAGATCCGTGCCGTGATCCAGCGTGTGCTCGACGTCTTCCAGGCCGAACCAGAAATAGGGCCGGCCTCTCGGGTCCTTGCTTTCGACCAGAGAGCCGCGCGCATAATCGTGAAAGCCCTGGCGGACCACGCGAATGCCGCGCACTTCATCCGCCGGCCGGCAAGGGAAGTTGATGTTGATCAGCGTGCGCTTTGCCCGCGCCATTTCCAGCAGCGGTTGCAGCACGTCGGCCGCCCAGGTTTCTGCCGCGGCAAAGCTGCGCTGGTCGCCGCGCATCGCCTGGCTGAGTGCGATGGCGGGAATGCCTGCCAGTGCGCCTTCCATCGCCGCGGAAATCGTGCCGGAATAGGTGATGTCGTCGCCAAGATTCTCGCCTGCATTGATTCCGGAGATCACGAGGTCAGGCGGCGTGTCGAACAGCTTGCGCAAGGCCAGGTTGACGGCATCGGTGGGCGTGCCGGTCACGGCGAAGCGCCGCTGCCCGAATTCCTGCAGGCGCACCGGCATATGCAGCGTTAGCGAATGGCCGGCGCCCGATTGTTCTTCCGCCGGGGCGCAGACGGTCACATCGTCGCTCAGCCCCCTGGCAACCTCCTCGAGCAGTTTGAGCCCGGGGGCGTGGATACCGTCGTCATTGGTCAGCAGGATGCGCATAGGACCGTCTGTATCCCTTCTTAGCCAGTGTGAAACAAGTTCGGCATGGCGGCGATGGGGCAGCTTTCCACGCCCGTGTTGTCAATCGGCAGGCGCCAGCCGGGTGATCCCGCCCATATAGGGGTGAAGCGCGGCGGGTACGTCCACGCTGCCGTCTTCCTGCTGATAATTCTCCAGCACCGCCACCAGCGTGCGGCCCACGGCCAGCCCCGAACCGTTGAGCGTGTGGACGAAGGATGTGCCCTTCTGCCCTTCCGGGCGGTAGCGGGTGTTCATGCGACGCGCCTGATAGTCGCCGCACCAGGAAATGCTGGAGATCTCGCGATAGGCGCCTTGTCCGGGCAGCCAGACTTCGAGGTCGAAGGTCTTCTTGGCGGTCGCGCCCATATCGCCGGAGCAGAGCAGCATCTTGCGATAAGGCAGCTCCAACGCTTCCAATATGCCTTCGGCGGAGCGGACCATGTGCTCATGCTCCGCTTCCCAGTCATCGGGGCGGCAGATGCAGACCAGCTCGACTTTCTCGAACTGGTGCTGGCGGATGAAGCCGCGCGTATCCTTGCCGGCGGCGCCCGCTTCGCTGCGGAAGCAGGGCGTGAGCGCAGTCATGCGGATCGGCTGGGTAAGCTCGTCCAGGATCTGCCCCTGTACGGCATTGGTCAGGCTGACTTCGGCCGTGGGGATCAGCCAGCGGCGGGAGTAGTGGCTGCCTTTTTCATTTGCAGCCAAAACTGCAGCGAAAGTGTCCTCTGCAACTTTTTCCCATGCATCATCGTCCAGATCAGGACCTTTATGTCGCAGCTCTTGCACATTGAGCTCAATTTCGCCGCGTAAATAGTCCTTGTCGATTGTGATGTTTGTTTTGAAGAGATCTTCGGCAAACTTGGGCAGCTGGCCGGTGCCGAACACTGCGTCGTCCTTCACCAGCAGCGGCGGCATGCATTCGGTATAGCCGTTCGCTCCCGATTGCCGGTCGAGCATGAACTGCCCGATCGCGCGTTCCAGCCGCGCCATCTGCCCGCGCAGGAATGTGAAGCGCGCGCCGGAAATCAGCGCGCCGGTTTCGAAGTCCAGGCCCAGTGCCGGGCCGATATCGGCATGTTCCTGCGGCTCGAAGGCGAAGCCGCGTTGATCGCCCCAGCGCGAAACTTCGACATTGCCGTCCTCGTCATCGCCGATGGGAACGGCGCCGTCGGGTATATTGGGCAGGCCGGCCAGCAGATCGTCCAGCTTCGCGCCCAGAGTGCGCTCTTCTTCCTCCAGCGCTGGCAGAGCCTGCTTCAGCTCGGCGACTTCGGCCTTCAGGCTCTCGGCAGTGTCCGTGTCGCCCTTGCCCATGGCGGCGCCAATCGCCTTGGAGGCTTCGTTGCGGCGGCTTTGCGCTTCCTGCATGCGCGTGGAAACCTCGCGCCGTTTCGCGTCGAGCTCGAGGATCGCGGCCGATACGGGCTCGGCCCCGCGCTTGGCCAGGCCGGCATCGAATTCGGCCGGATTTTCGCGGATGTATCGCAGGTCATGCATGGGGCGCGGCTATGCCGATTTGGCCAGTTGCTGGCAAGGTACGTTATTGGCGGCAGCGCCTGTAAATTTCGCCCGGACTATTCCGCCTTGCAGGTGCTGATGCCCAGCAACGAATAGAGCCCGCACGTGCGGAAGATTCCGGTCGCCAGCGGGATCAGGCCCAGCCAGCCCCAAGGCGTCTTCGGCCCCACGAATACGAGCGCTATCAACACAAGGCCCACGATAATCCGAATGATGCGGTCTGCGCCGCCGACATTTGTCTTGAACATCGGTCCTTCTCCTCTCCATGCCTTTTAGGCAGGCGGATCATGACACGGCATTGATCGCCGTCAATGTCCGCGCGCCATTGCCCGCTCGGGCGAAGCGGGGCGCCGCCGCATATTCCTTCCGGCAAGGTAGAAGTGGAAGGCCGGCCAAGTGGTCAGCGCCATGCTGGCCATCATTACCCATTGGGTGGAATTCGCCAGTGCGCCCTTGCAGGCGGCGTCCAGCGCGGCGGCGGCCCCTGACGGGGCCTGCCCCCCCGGGCAGGCGGCCATGAAGCCTCCGGCCGCGAAATCGCCGAACTGGATCGCTGCGATCAGATCGTTGGCCGCCCCTGCGATCAGCGGGCCGACACTGTGGCCCACTAGTCCCATGAAAACCGTCAGGATCACCACGGCCTTTGCGCGGCCGCCGGGGGCGATGGAATTGTGCAGCACGGTGTAGGATGGGGCCAGAAACGTGGCGTTGATCAGCGCGCCGAAGAACATGAATGCCACAAGCAATTGCCATTCGGACTGGGCCAGCGAAATCACATAGGGCACTGATCCGATCGCCAGCGTGATGCCGGGGAACCACATCAGCCAACGCATGTCGCGTTGCCCCAAGCGCTGGGCGATGATGCCGCCGACGAAGGTGGAGATGGAGGCGGGAAGCATCATTGCCGCCACCATGATGTAACCCAGCTCCGTATAGGAAACGGGGAAGCGGCGGACGATATAAGGCCCCAGGAATGTGGAGGTCGGGCTGGTGAAGACCGAAACCAGCGTCAGCGCGATCACCATCTGCCGCAAGACCGGGGATCGCCACATTGTCAGCGCGACATCCTTGAAGGATATGGCGCCGCCCTTCGCTGCGCCGGATTCCCCGGGCGCATCGAAGCGTCCGCGCTCCGGTTCCTTCACCAGATACCAGGTCATAGCTACGACGATCAGGCCGGGCAGGCCGACCACGAAGAAGGCCGCGCGCCAACCCCAATGGTCCACGACCGTGCCGCCGACCACCATCCCGATCAGCGATCCGGCCGGGAAACCGAGGCCGAAGATCGCCAGAGCCTTGGTGCGCATGAGGGGAGGATAATGGTCACTGATCAGGGAATGGGAGGCGGGCAGACAAGCCGCTTCGCCGATGCCAACGCCCATTCGCGCCAGGGTCATCTGGATGAAGTTGCTGCACAGGCCGCTGACGGCGGTCATCACCGACCAGAAGGCGATGCAGATTGTCAGTATGTTGACCCGGTTGCTCTTGTCGGTGACCCAGGCCATCGGGAAACCGAAGATCAGCGTGACCAGGCTGAAGGCAAAACCGGTCAGGAAACCGATCTGCATGTCGCTCAGCAGCAGCTCTTCCTTGATCGGCTGGGCCAGGATGCTGAAGATCGAGCGGTCGACCGAACTGATGAAATAGACGATGAACAGCACGCCCAGCACCAGGGTGGAGATGCGCAGCTGCTCCGGCGAAATTTCCGCCGCCGCACCGTCGCCGGTCGCTATGGGCTCGCCCACGTTCAATGCCCGCCTCCCGCATACGCCCGGCCGGGCGCAAACAACTTTCCCGTGCCGGCCTGCGGCCTTCTGCGGGCAGCCAGGCAAAGCGCTTAATGTGTGAAGTATCTCCGTTTGCGGGAGACCGCAATTGCCGATCTTTCGATTGTGTCTTTGCTGTTGCGCAAGAGAGCGGCTTTCCGCCAATATGAGCGGCAACGAATACAAAGTGTTGCAGCAATTGACGCGCAGGATGCCGAATGACTGATCCGGTTCAGGACCACATACAGCCGGGCGATGGGAAAGGGGGGCTGGCGAAGCTCTCGGTCCGCCGCATTCCGATCGATATGCATCCGGACAACACGGCCTATCTGCTGCGGCACGGCAATGGCTATTCTGCCGAGCAGTTTCAGGCGCTCCGCAAGATCAGGATTTCGGCGGACGGCTGTGAGATCCTCGCCTCTTTGGGCCTGGTCGACGATGAACGGATCGTTGGACCAGGCGAAATCGGGCTAGGCGAACAGGCGTTTCGCAGGCTCGGCCTGGCAGAGGGCAACCAGGTCCATATCGAGCAGGCACGGCCGCCGGCCAGCCTCGAATATGTGCGCCGCAAGATCGACGGCGAGGTCCTCAGCGACAGCGAGGTCTCCGCCATCATCCACGACATCTCCCGCCATCTCTATTCGCCGATGGAGATCGGCGCGTTCCTCGTCGCCTGTGCCGGTTTCATGAGCACGCAGGAAACGCTTTCCCTGACCGAGGCGATGATCGATGTCGGCAACCGGCTTCATTGGAATTCGCCGCTGGTGGTGGACAAGCACTGCATCGGCGGCATTCCGGGCAACCGCACCTCGATGATCGTCGTGCCGATCGTTGCCGCTCATGGCCTGATCTGCCCGAAGACCTCTTCGCGGGCGATCACTTCTCCTTCGGGCACGGCCGATACGATGGAGCTGCTGGCCGATGTCGACCTTTCCGAAGAGCAGATGTCGAATATCGTCGGGAAGGAAAAGGCGGTGCTCGCCTGGGGAGGAAGGGTGAACTTGTCGCCGGCGGACGACATCCTGATTTCGGTCGAAAGGCCGCTGCGGCTGGACAGGTTTGAACAGATGGTCGCCTCGATCATGTCCAAGAAGGCTTCCGCAGGCTCCACCCATCTGGTCATCGACATCCCGGTCGGGCCGACCGCGAAGGTCCGTTCGCAAAGCGATGCAGTGCGCTTGCGAAAGCTTTTCGAATATGTCGCGCGGCATTTGGGGATCGTTATCGACGTCGTCCTGACCGATGGATCTCAGCCGATCGGGCGAGGAATCGGCCCGGTGCTGGAAGTGCGTGATGTGATGGCTGTGCTTCGCAATGAGGCAGACGCGCCCGACGATCTGCGCGATCGCTCGCTGCTTCTGGCGGGGCATGTGCTCGATTTCGATCCGGCGATCGAAGGGGGCAGAGGCTATGCCCGAGCGTACGAACTCTTGGCGTCAGGCGAAGCCTTGGCAGCGATGGAACGATTGATCGATGCCCAGGGGCGCAAGACGGGAAAACTCGAACCGGGCAGGCTCCGCCAGGAAGTGACGGCGGGCCAGAACGGACGGGTTATTAGCATCGATTGTGAACGGATGGCCCGGATCGCGCGGCTTGCGGGCGCGCCCATGGATAAGGGCGCCGGTATCGATCTGCTACACAAGGTCGGTGCGGAGGTCCGCGCCGGCGAAGCGCTCTACCGGATTCACGCGAATACGAAGAGCGGCCTCGGCTTTGCGGCGGATCTGGCCGGTGAGAATTCGGGATATGTAATCGGCTGATGGGCATGGCGGTTTTCGGATTTGCCGAATGCATGGACGAAGCCCGGCGGCTGGCCGACGCGCTGGGCGCTGCGTGCCGCGAAGTCAGCGTGCATCGTTTCCCCGACGGGGAGAGCCTGGTGCAGGTCGCGCCCGTACCGGCCCCGGAAACGGCGATCCTCTATCGCTCGCTCGACGATCCCAATGCCAAGCTGGTCGAAATCCTGCTGGCGGCTTCGGCGCTTCGCGAAAACGGAGCGAACCGGATCATTCTGATCGCGCCCTATCTGGCCTATATGCGGCAGGACATTGCTTTCGAGCCAGGGCAGGCGGTCAGCCAGCGGGTTATCGGCAAGATGCTCGCCGCACATTTCGACGGTTTGTTGACGGTCGATCCGCATCTTCACCGGATTCATTCACTGGCTGAAATCATGCCGGACATCGACGCGGTGAGTATCACTGCGGCGCCGGCCCTGGCCGGGGCGATCGGCAAAGCAGAAAGCCCGGTCCTTATCGGGCCGGACAGCGAATCCCGCCAATGGGTCGAAGCGATTGCGGATCCATTGGGGCTGGAAGTGCTGGTTGGCGCAAAGCGCCGCATGGGAGATCGGGCAGTCGAGATTGTCATTGAGGGGATAGACAAGGTCTGTGCCCGCCCGGCTGTGCTGGTGGACGATGTCATCTCCAGCGGCCAGACGCTTGCGACGGCAGCGGGCCTGCTGCGCGAAGCCGGGGCATCCAGGATCGAGGCGCTGGCGACGCATTGCCTGGCGAGCGACGCCGACCTTGCAAGGCTGCGCGAAGCCGGGATCGAACGCATCCGTTCCAGCGACAGCATTCCGGGCGCGACCGCTTCGATTTCTCTGGCATCCTTGCTGGCCGGTGAAATCACCAAGCGGGGATGGCTCCCAAAAGACTGAGGAAACTATGGCTAAAGACAGGCTTTCGCTCACCTTCCACGGCGCCGCCCACACGGTGACGGGGTCGTGCATGCAGTTCACGCATGAAGGGAAGTCGATTCTGGTCGATTGCGGGATGTTCCAGGGCTCGCGCACGCTCGAACAGCTCAATGTCGAGCCCTTCGCGTTTCGGCCGGCAGACATCGATGCCGTTCTTCTGACGCATGCGCATATCGATCACAGCGGCATGCTGCCCAAACTGGTCAAGCACGGTTTCAGAGGCGATATCTGGTGTACACGGCAGACCGCCGATCTGCTGCAGTTCATGCTGGCGGATTCTGGACGGATTCAGGAATACGATGTCGAGCGGCGCAACCGCCGGCGAGACCGGGCTGGCGAGGAGCCTTTGGAGGCGGTCTACACCGAAAAAGACGCAATGGCTGCGTGGCGGCGCTGCAGGCCGGTGGAACGCGGGGAGAGTTTCGAACCTGCCCCGGGGTTTTCCGCATGTCTGTGGAATGCCGGCCATATTCTCGGCTCCGCTTCTGTCGAGCTGCAGGCGGACGGGGTGCGCGTGATGTGCTCTGGCGACCTGGGTCCCGAATATCACGCCTTCCTGCGCGATCCCTCTGGCCCTTCGGGCTTCGACTATGTGGTCTGCGAAACGACCTATGGCGGCCGCGTGCGCGAAAAGGTCACGCTGGAGGAGCGGCGCAAGCTGCTGGAGGCGGAGGTAAAGGCTGCGATCACCCGCGGAGGCAACCTGATCATCCCCACTTTCGCATTGGAGCGGACGCAGGAATTGCTGCTCGATCTCGCGCATATGCTGCGCGACGGGAGCATCCCCAATGTTCCGGTCTTCATCGATTCACCGCTCGCGAATGAAGTCACCAGCGTGTTCGCGCGCTATTCTGCGGAGCTTGAAGATACTGGCGGGATCGACGTCTTTGCGCATCCATCGTTCCACTTTGTCGACGATGTGAAGGAATCCATCCGGCTCAATTCGATGTCCGGGGCAATTATCCTTGCCGCTTCCGGGATGTGCGAAGGGGGGCGGATACGTCATCACCTGGTCCATAACCTTCACCGGCGCAATTCGACTGTGCTGTTTGTCGGCTTCCAGGCGCAAGGTTCGCTCGGCCGCGTGATCATGGAGGGCGCAAAGACCGTCAGAATATCCGGCAAGGACGTCAATGTGCGTGCGCAAATCCGCCGGATCGACAATTACTCCGCGCATGCCGATCAGGAGGAACTGCTGGAATGGATCGACGATCGCGGCCCGATCTCGGGCAGTTTGTTTCTCTCGCATGGCGAGCCCGAGGGTATGGAGGCGATGCGGCGGGAAATGCAGCGGCGATTGCCGGAGCTGACGGTTCGCGTGCCGGAAATCGGTGAGACTTACGAACTGGCTGCCGGTGAGCCTGCGAAGCGGAGCAAGACCGGCCGATCGGATCTGGCCCTGACCAAGGGGCGCGATTGGCAGAATGCCTATGCCGACTTTGCAACTTCGCTGAAAGCGCGGCTCAAGCGCATCCACGACGATCGCAAGCGGGAAGAAGCGCTCGAGGCGATGCGTCAGGTGCTCGATTCATACGAGGAGCATAGGGAGAAGAAGGCAGACCGCGTTTGACCGGCCGCAGTTAGCCCGATTGGGCGTCTGAAAACCGGTGTATCTGGATGCGCGGAAACACTTCTTCCAGGCTCTTCGTGTCCGGCAGGACGTAGACCACGCCCCCATTCTCTTCGAAATGGGTCACGATCTGCGCCTCATAGAAATTGGTGGGTACATTGATGCAGCCGAAGGTAATGCGATTGTCCTCCGCAGCAGGTGTAAGCAGGCGCAGGCGCCGTTCTTCCTTCTTGTTCCCGGTGGCAACGGCATGCATCGCAACGGAATCGGCATATTTGACCCAAAAGACTCTTTCACCGCCGGCCGCATAGCCGAATTTGGAAACGAATCGTCCCGCAGGGGTCGTTCGCTCCGCAGGACCGATCTCGGCCAGTTTCAGGCTGCCAATGCCCGGCGAGGAATCGTCCCCCTTGGCTACGCCTATCAGAACCGGGGTTTCGCCCAGGGATTGGGCCTGGGCATCGAACACGAACATTGTCCCGGCATCCTTGTCGATGACCATATAGGGCAGGGATCCGTTATCGTTGGATGCCGCGATCCAATTGATCACGCGCGCCGCAGCTTCCGACCTGGGCGCTTGACCGCCGGTCGCGAAGCTATTCATTTCGTGAAATTGGGCGGACAGTTGGACGGGTACGGGCATTCCGGCCGCGCCAGCCTCTTCTTCAGCCTGAAGGGCCGACGGAAGACCGCACGCAAGCGCCAGCCACGAGATCGCAGCAAGAGCCCGGCGTCCGGTCATTCCGTCAAAAAGTTTCGTCATCTGATAAGGCCCGGCGAAAGGGAACTTCATCAGCTAACTACGATTCCCGCGGGTTTCAGTTCCGCGCGGGCCTTTCTTCCATGCGCTGCTCAAGGCCATCGACCCTGGCATTCAACTGGTCGATCCGCGTGCTGTTATTCTGCGCCTGCCCTGCAGCGGCCTGTCCTTCGGACATAGCGGCATTTGCCGTTCCGTCGGTCGTCTGCAATTGGGCGTCCAGTGCGTCAATGCGCTGGTTCACGCTTGCAATCTGCTCGTTCACATATTCCTTGGTTGCGCAGCCGCTAAGGCCGAGTGCGCTTACCAATGCCAGTGCAGCGGGCGCTGCGATCGTCTTCGATATGGCCATTGCCCATCTCCTGTTTCGTCTCGCCGGTTAAAAAACTAGGTTAATGTCTCAACGAAGTCTAGGAACATAAGGTTCCGGACCGGCTGTGCCATCGGCGCGATAGGCGGTTTCAAGGCATGGAATCGCAGGGCTAGACGGTAGCTTCGCCGCTGAAATCACTAGAGACTTCGTGGTTGAGGACCGATTGGCATTGGCCCTTGCCACGGGCGGACATTTTCCGGCACTCTGGCGCGGTCTGTCGCCAAAGCCTTGGCACAGGCGGACGGAATTCCAGCGATTGCGGCGCCGGATCGGGGCGCTCGAAGCGGATAAAATTGGGGGTGTCATGCGGCTCAGTGCTTACTGGATTGGCGGATTGTTGCTTTTGGCGGGATGCGGGGGCGATGACGGTTCCGCTGCCGATGCAGAGCAGTCATCTGAAGAGGGCGCTTCTTCAAGCGACACCGAGGTTGCATCCGGCGAAGGCGGAGCAGGCTGTGAGTCGCTGCAAGGTGAGACCGCGCCGGAAGGTCAGCCGGCGGATGACATCCTGGGCATTCGCGAAGGCATGTCGATCGAGGAAACGCGCAAGGTACTGGAATGCAGGAATTCCAGCTACGCGATCCGGACCAGCGATTATAACCCCAGCCTGCCGGATGGCGGGCAGATGTCCCGCGTCGATCTGACCGCGGATTCGGGGCTGGACAGGGTGGTGGTGTGGCTCGTCGGACCCTCCGGAGCCGAACAGGTCATGCATGTTGAGCGCGCGATCGAATTCACCAGCGGAAACGAATTGCCGATCTCCAGTATCGAGCAGGAACTGGTGAACAAATATGGCGTGTTCGATGAAGCGGCCTATGGACATAGCGGATACATCGTCCGCTCTCGCGATGGGCAGAGACTTGGGCCGAACAACACCAACTATACGGTCTGCCGCAGGCATACGTTCAGCTCGGAAAGCCCGAAGCCGTGCTTCAATGTGGTGTCCTATGACATTCAGGATTCGAGCGACAATGCGCAGCTTGCCTCGAAATTCACAGTGACGATCACCAATCAGGCGCGGAACTGGGCCATGGTCGAAGCAGCCCAGGGCAAGAAGGCTTCAGAAGTCGAACATGCCCGGGAGAAAGCGGAGGACCAGGGGCTGGAACTCTAGTCGTCTGCATGCCGTAAGCCTGCCGGGAGGCGCCGTTATCCCAGCCAGCCCAGCACAGTGATGGCCCACACGGCACCGCCGCCCAGCGCCGCAGCCAGCAGATAGCCTGCCCAGCTGCGGGTTCTCTTGCCCGCTTCCCACATTAAAGGAATCTCGGGCAGCGGCGGAGCGTCGGGCGCGCCGCCCTTTGCCGGAATCCGCTCTTCAAGCCGCCGGACCAGCTCGGGCAGGCGCAGCAGCGTGCCGAAATCTTCCCGCAGCCGGTCGGCTAGTGCAGCCTCAGGGCCAAGTTCGTCCCTGATCCAGCTCCTCACATAGGGCGCTGCAACATCCCACATATTGATCTGAGGGTGGAGCTGGGTCGCGACGCCTTCCACCATCACCATCGTCTTTTGCAGCAGCAGCAAATGGGGCTGGGTCTGCATGTCGAAATCGCGGGTGATCGCGAACAGCCCGTCCAGCATTTGCCCGACGGAAAGCTCGCTTACGGGCTTGCCGCGCATTGGCTCGCCAACGGCGCGCAGCGCAGTCGCGAATTCATGAACATTGTGATGGGCCGGCACATATTGCGCTTCGAAATGGATCTCCGCGACGCGCTGGTAGTTGCCGGTCGTCAAACCATAAAGAATCTCGGCCAGCCATTGCCGGGCGCGGCGATCGATGCGGCCCATGATCCCGAAATCGATTGCCACGATCGTGCCGTCGGCTTTCACGAATAGATTGCCCTGATGCATGTCGGCATGGAAATAGCCTGCACTGATCGCCTGGGTCAGGAAGGCCAGCACCAGCCGCTGGGCCAGTTCGGGCAGATCGTGCCCGGCAGCCTTCAGGGCCTCGACCTCGCTGATCTTAATCCCGTCGACCCATTCAATGGTCAGCACGCGGCCATTGGTGCGATCCCAGTCGATCTCGGGGATCGTATAGCCGGCAAAACCTTTCATGGCGGCGGAAAGCTCGGAGGCGGAGGCCGCTTCGCGCCGCAGATCGAGTTCGCGGTTGGTCCAGCGTTTGAAGTTTTCGATCGTAAGGCGCGGGCGCAGGCGCGCGGCTTCACCGCCCAGCGCCTCCAGATGCGCGGCCGCCCATTCATAGGTGTCGATGTCACGCGCGAAGCGCTGACGGATGCCCGGGCGCAGTACCTTCACAGCAACGGTGCGTCCGTCGCTGGTGACCGCCTTATGCACCTGAGCGATCGAAGCCGCGCCAACGGGATCGGGATCGATGCTTTCGAACAGCGCTTCCAGCGGCTGGCCGAAGCTTGTTTCGATCTCCTGCCGGATGGATTCGAAACTGACGGGCGGCAGCCTGTCCTGCAGCGTCAGCAGATTTTCCGCCGCTTCGTCGCCCACCAGGTCGGGCCGCGTTGCCAGCGATTGGCCCAGCTTGATTGCCGCCGGCCCGATGGCCTTGAAGGCGGTCGCGTAATCGGGCTCCGCCGGCTGAAAAGTCCCGAAGCGGGCGATCCTGGCCAGCCGCCGGACCGGCGCAGGCGTGTTGGAATCGCGCTCGATCCCGCGCAGCCCGCCATGCCGGGCGAGCGTGCGGCCCCATTTCAGGAGCCGGAAGATATGAGTGGATGGCCTGGCCACCTGCTTAGATCTTCCACCCCGAATGGATTGCGACGAGACCGCCCATGATCGGCTCGACCTTCGTGCGGACGAAACCCGCATCGCGGATCATCGCTTCGAATTCGGGCATCGTGGGAAAACGCCGGATCGATTCGATCAAATAGCGATAGCTGTCAGCATCGCCGGCAATGGCCTGGCCGAGCTGCGGCACCAGCTTGTGCGAATAGACGTCGTAGGCTTCTTTGAAGCCGGGCCATTCGGTGGTCGAAAATTCAAGGCAGAAGAACCGCCCGCCATGTTTGAGTACGCGGTAGGCCTCTGCCAGCGCCTTTTCCCGGTGGGTCACGTTGCGAATGCCGAAGGCGATCGTATAGGCATCGAATGTGCGGCTGGGGAAGCTCAGCTCTTCCGCGTTCTGGCAGGACCAGACGAAACCGTCCAAGCCGCGCTCCATCGCCCGTTCGATACCGACATCGAGCATGTCCTGATTGATGTCGGATACGGTCACATCCGCTCCGCGCTCCGCCATGCGGAAGGCAATGTCGCCCGTGCCGCCTGCCACGTCCAGGATCGCTTCGCCCGGCTGCGGCTTTATCCGGCGCACGAAGCGGTCCTTCCACAGGCGGTGCATGCCGCCCGACATCGCATCGTTCATGATGTCGTATTTCTTGGCGACGCTGGAGAACACGGCGCCCACGCGCTCGGTCTTCTCCTCGGGGCTCACCTCTTGGTAGCCGAAAGAAACGCTCTCACTCATGACCCGTCCTCTAGCGCCGCCCCTTGGCGAGCGCCAGCGGCCTGTTGTCTTCGTTCGGGATGCCGCATGGCGAGAGCCGATAGTGCGATGCCGCCAAGGATCAGCGCCATGCCGACCACGTGATAGGTATGCAGCGCTTCGCCCAGCAGCAGAGCCGAAAGCAGCGCGCCGAAAAGCGGCATCATGGTAATCGCCTGCCCTGCACGCGCGGGGCCGACTTTGCCGGTGGCCCAATTATAGATGAAATAGGCCACCAATGAGGGCAGCAGCGCGACATAGGCCAGCGCTGCAAAGACCTGGGGTGTCCAGTTCACCTGCAGGCCCGCCTGCCGCTCCGCCAGAAAGAAGGTCAATTGCGCAACTGCGCCGATTGCGAACGTCACTGCAATGAAGCTGGCCGGGGCCACTGCCGGGCGCAGACGCAGGAGAACGGTATAAAGGGACCATGCCGCCACGGCTGCCAGCACGATTGCATCGCCCATGCCAAGTTCAAGGCCCAGCACTGCGGAAAGGTCGCCCCGGAACACAATGCCTGCCACGCCCAGTATCGAAAGCGCCACGCCGCAGATCTGCCAGCGATGGGCGTGCACGCCGAAAAAGAAGCGATCGAGCAGCATAACGCATGCCGGGATCGCTGCCTGCAGAAGCAGGGCATTGGTGGCAGTTGTGTAATGCAGCCCTGTATAGAGGATCGTGTTGAATGCACCCACGCCCAGGAGGCCAAGGGCCAGCACGGGTTTCCATGCGGCGAGCAGCGCCGCCCGGTCGCGCCAGACGCCGCGCAATGCGAAGGGCGCGATGATCAAAAATGCCAAGCTCCAGCGCAGAAAGGCCAGAGTGACAGGCGGGATGTCCATGCGTACCGCCCGCGCCACGATCGCATTGCCGGCCCAGAGCAGCACAACCAGCCCCAGCATGGCATAGGCGGCAAGCGGGTTCTTCTCCTGCGTCATGCGCGCCGCCATAAGGACCGCTGAAGCATAATGCGAGCGCAAGACGATGACAGCGCTGCAAAGGCGCACTAACGACGCTGCACCATGCCCGAACTGCCCGAAGTCGAGACCACTGTGCGCGGACTTGCCCGTTTCCTGGATGGGGAGCGGATAGTGCGCGTCGCCGTCAACCGGCTGGACCTGCGCCGTCCTTTTCCGCCCGATCTGGTCCAGGTGCTGACCGGCGCAAAGGTGGTCGGGCTTTCCCGGCGCGCAAAGTATGGATTGGTCCATACCGACCGCGAGCAGACCATGATCTTCCATCTGGGGATGAGCGGCCGCTGGCGCATCGATCCGGAAAGCCTGGGCAAGCATGACCATCTGGTCATCGAAACGGCCGGACATGCTTTCGCGCTGAACGATGCCAGGCGTTTCGGTTCGGTCGATCTCGTTGCGACCAATTCTCTCCCTTCCTGGCCGCAATTCGCCGCGATGGGTCCCGAGCCGCTGGGCAGCGGCCTGACACCGCAGCATCTCAAATCCGCGCTGACGGGCCGCAAACAGGCGATCAAGCTGCTGCTTCTCGATCAAAGGATCGTGGCAGGGCTGGGTAACATTTATGTCTGTGAGGCGCTCTTCCGGGCGGGGATCAGCCCGCGCAAGGCAGGCGGGCGCGTGACACGCCCTGCACTTGAACGCCTGGTTCCGGCTATTCGCGATGTGCTCAATGAAAGCATCACCGATGGGGGATCGACCTTGCGCGATTATGCCCGCCCCGACGGGGAGCTGGGATATTTTGCCACACGCTTCGACGTCTATGGCCGCGAAGGGCAAGTCTGCCGCCGCTGCGGGCAAGCCATAAAGCGCAGTGTTCAGGGCGGGCGCAGCACCTGGTATTGCCCCGCATGCCAAAAATAGGCGTTAGCCGATCATGAGGCAGGTATGATTGGGCTCACGCTGCTTGGCAGGCGCGCTCTGGGCCAGAACGAGTTGACGATTCGCGCCTGTGCGGCTAAGGGCCGCGCTTTCCGCGGTTTGGCTCAGTCCAATCCAGCGATTTTGCTACAGTATTATTTAGGAAATGTGCTGCGCTAAACGCAGCCGACATGAAGGACAGACATGGCCAATACGCCGCAAGCACGCAAGCGCATCCGCCGCAATACCAACCGCGCCGAAATCAATGGTGCGCGCATGAGCCGCATTCGCGGTTTCGTGAAGAAGGTCGAAACAGCGATCGAAGGCGGAGACAAGACCGCCGCTGCCGACGCGCTGAAGGCTGCTCAGCCGGAAATGGCCCGCGGGGTCGCGCGCGGCGTGCTTCACAAGAACACTGTCGCGCGGAAGATGTCGCGTCTCTCGAAACGAATCGCTGCGCTCTGACCCAGCATTGATTCGCGACCTTCCCGAAGCCTTTTCGGGAACGAAGTTGGAACGAAGCCGGCGTGTCATACGCCGGCTTTTTTTGCGTCTGCGAAGTGCACTTGCGGCAAGCCACGCTAAGTATAGGTAATTCCGCGATTCGCAGTGCTGGACTTGAAGAAATCCAGATAAAACAGAGGGTTCAACGCAGCGCCTTCGATGCACTCCGAGTCAAGTCAGTTTATTTCAATTTTTTTACGAGGCCGACCTTGCTCTCGATCCTGAGCGGTTCATAACAGCTCTCAGTCCGGGGCGAGTTAGTCCGGACATCAACATTCGAGACGACGGTTTACGGGCTCCGATCTGTGGGGAGATGCGGAGCATGGCGGAGCTATGCCTGATACGTATGCCGGCCTGTCGCAGAACTATGGACGCTAAACATAACAGGGCGGGGCGTAAGAATGATTCGAATGGGACCTCACGGTGAAAGGGCCTCAGGCATTGCTAAGCGGCGCAAGGGTCAGGATGATTTGAACGGAGATCAGGAAGCTTTGGACCTCGCTGCAGACTGGGCTGACATCAGCCAGGGCCTGCGCAAGGACCTGGGACATCAACTGCATACCCAGTGGATCAAGCCGATTCAGCTGGGCACCTTCTGCAAGGAAACGGGAACGCTGGATCTGTTCCTGCCGACCGAGTTTTCGGCCAATTGGGTTGCGGACCGATTCGCGGACCGTTTGTCGCTCGCGTGGAAGATTGCGCGCAGCGAAGTACGGCATGTGCGCATTTCCGTGCACCCCGGCCGCCGGCAGATGCCCGAGGTCACGCTCGCCGGCAAAGACGGCTTCGGGCGGAGTGCCGCCAATGACGGGATCGATGCTGCCGGGCTGATGCATGCCGCAGGCACGATCGGGGATCAGGGATTCACCTCGTCGGTCGGGCTCGATCCTTCGCTCACATTTGCGGCCTTTGTCACCGGCACGACCAACGTGCTCGCCTTCAATGCGGCAGAGCGGATGTCCAAAACTGAGACACCGCAATTCTCCCCGCTCTATCTCAAGGCGGCTACCGGTCAGGGCAAGACGCATCTGCTGCATGCAATCGGCCATGCCTATCTCGCGGCCCATCCGCGTGCCCGGATCTTCTATTGCAGTGCGGAGCGCTTCATGGTCGAGTTCGTTCAGGCGCTGCGCCAGAACGAAATGATCGAATTCAAGGCGCGCCTCCGGGGCTTTGACCTGCTGCTGGTGGACGATATCCAGTTCATCATCGGCAAGGCGAGCGCTCAGGAAGAACTGCTCTACACGATCGACGCGCTGCTGGCCGAAGGCAAGCGCCTGGTCTTCGCTGCCGACCGCGCGCCTCAGGCGCTGGACGGTGTGGAGCAGCGCCTGCTCTCGCGTCTCTCGATGGGGCTGGTGGCCGATATCTCGCCTGCCGATATCGAGCTGCGGCGCTCGATCCTGGAAAGCAAGCTGACCAAGTTTGCGCCGCTGGATGTTCCGGCCGATGTGATCGAATTCCTTGCCCGCACGATCAACCGCAATGTCCGCGAGCTGGTCGGCGGCCTCAACAAGCTGATCGCCTATGCGCAGCTGACGGGTCAGGAAGTTTCGCTCCAACTCGCCGAAGAGCAGTTGACCGATATTCTCTCGGCCAATCGCCGGCGGATTACGATCGACGAGATCCAGCGGACCGTCTGCCAGTTCTACCGCGTGGACCGCTCTGAAATGTCGTCCAAGCGGCGTGCCCGCGCCGTGGTTCGGCCGCGGCAAGTGGCGATGTATCTCGCAAAGGTGCTCACGCCCCGGTCCTATCCAGAGATCGGGCGCAAGTTCGGCGGTCGCGATCATTCCACCGTGATCCATGCCGTGCGCCTGATAGAGGACCTGCGCAAACGCGATGCGGATATGGATGGCGATGTGCGCAGCCTGTTGAGACAGCTGGAAAGCTGAAATCGGTGACTGGCGGCGTACACAGTTTGTCCGCTGCCAGTCCTCCAATTCCCAACAGCTTGTCCTCAGGGCTTTCCACAGGCTTGTCCCTGCACTAAGCCGCTGGCCATGAGTCCCGTATCCGGCCACGACCGCCCCGTTTCGCTCCCGCAGACCTATCTGGAAGCGGCCAAGCGCGGTGGTTTGCATGCCAAATGCCCGCGCTGCGGAGAGGCGAAGCTTTTCCACAAATGGCTCAAGCCTGTGGATGAATGCCCGGCTTGCCATCAGGACTGGTCGCTGCAGCGGGCGGACGACTTTCCGCCCTATGTTGCGATCTTCGTCACCGGGCATCTGATGGCACCGCTGCTGATCTTGCTGGCGCTCGATTATAAGCTTTCGGCCGGCGCCCTGTTTGCGATCCTGATCCCCCTGGCGGTGGCGACGATGCTGGGCATATTGCAGCCGGCCAAGGGGGCGATCATTGCCGCGCAGTGGTGGTTCGGATTGAACGGCTTTGCGAAGGAGCGGCCGCTGCCGGCAGACGGCGCCGATTCCCCGTGAAGATTTCCGCATGAGTCTGGATGATAAGCGCCTGGACCGCTTCGCGCGGCATATCGTTCTGCCCGAGATCGGCGGGGCGGGGCAGCATGCTTTGGCTCAGGCGCATGTCGTGCTGGTTGGGCTCGGCGGAATCGGATCGCCGGCACTCCAATATCTGGCAGCGGCCGGGATCGGAAAGCTGACATTGATCGACGATGACCGGGTGGAGGCGTCCAACCTTCAGCGCCAGACGATCTATTCCGAACGGGACATAGGCCATGGCAAGACCGTGGCGGCCAAGCGCTGGACCTGCAATTTCGACAGCAAGCTGGATATCCATCAGATCGACCGGAGAGTGACGGTTGAAAATGCTGCGGCCTGCATCGCAGGCGCGACGCTGGTGCTCGATGGCTGCGACAATTTCGCGACCCGGCTGGCGGTATCCGATGCCTGCGTGGCAAGTGCGATTCCGCTGGTGAGCGGGGCTGTCGGGCGCTTTCAGGGGCAAGTGGCGAATTTCGCGGGGCATCTGCCGGGGCAGAGCTGCTATCGCTGCTATGTCGGCGATGCTTTCGACGCGGATGACTGCGATACGTGTGCGGAAGACGGGATGCTGGGCGCGATGGCCGGTTGGGCTGGCAGCTTCGCGGCGATGCAGGCGATCCGGGTCGTGCTGC
Source organism: Alphaproteobacteria bacterium (assembly GCA_030430365.1). Taxonomy (GTDB): domain Bacteria; phylum Pseudomonadota; class Alphaproteobacteria; order Sphingomonadales; family Sphingomonadaceae; genus Andeanibacterium. Next base: position 40,903 of record JAUIFP010000003.1, read on the forward strand.
AAGGCGTCAGCACTTTCGGCGATCCCGGCTGGGGGAAGCTGCATATATTGGATGGGATGAAGCCGGGGATGCGGACCATCACGATAGCCAAGGATCCGGCCTGCAAGGCCTGCGGGACCAGCGAAAGCTAACGGCCCCCGGCAAGATCTGTCTCAAGGAAGTGCGTGGTGGGCGCGGCAAGGATTGAGTTTGCTCGACCCGGTCGCCGAAATGAAGCTGGCGTAAGCGGTTGAAGCCATCCCCAGCACTGATTACCCGAAACAAGGGTTGTTAGCGGTTATCTCGTCAGTCCTTGTCGAGCCCCATTGCCGCCCGCGTCGCATCGTCGAACGGAGCATAGAGTTCGAACACTTCAAGCTCTGGGTCGAAGTGATCCCAGCTCACAGCTTCCTTGGCGTAGATCACGTTCTGCGGTGTGACTGCTGATGGATTGTCCAGCGAACCGGCCTGAATCATGACGACATTGCCTGGCATGCTACCGGAAGTGTACAGCCGCCCGCCGCACTTCCCGCAAAAATGCCGCGAGACCCAGCCGCCGCTATCTCCTTCGCTGGTATAGATTTTCGGTTCGCCATCGACCTTAAGCTGGGATCGGTCGACGCCGACAATCGTCGTATGGCCGGTCCCGGTTGCCAATTGGCAATCGCGGCAACAGCATTGCGTTTCAAACAGGCTGGGGCCGGTCAAGCGGTAGCGAATATCGCCGCATAGGCAACCGCCCTCATAAATCTGACCTTCCTTGAGCATATCTCGCTCCTCTAATCAGGCGTGCGCGCTCAGGATCCGGGGCGGTATCCTTTTTGCGCGACCTTGGAGAAGGGCCAACCGCTGACAGTTGCCCGCAGGGTCATTTGCTTGTGCGGCTCTACCGTTGGCCGCTTCGATCCACCGTCGGGCTCACCCCAGACGATTGCCAGCTCGGATCCTTCGGCGGCTACGCTTTCATCGACGACCGCCAGCGAAACCCATGCGCCATCGGGATCGATGAACGAAGTGTAGGTGGATACGCCGACCTGTTTGTCCGTTCCGTCGAGCACGGTGTCGTAGGGATAGGCAGCGTAGTGCGCGGTCGGCACTTCCATCGCCTTGCCATTCGCTCCTTTGGTCATCTGGCTCGCATAGACGGCAGTTGCATCATCCGCGTTGATCACCAGCGATACCTTCTTGCGGTGCTTGTCCTCCTGCCGCTTTTCAAGAGCTTCGCGGCCGATGAAATCATGGTCAAAGCGGATTAGGCGACCGTAATCGATCTCCCATGGCGTGAAGTAATAGTCCTCGATGTCATCCGAGACGAAGCTGCCGCCCAGCGCCGCTATTCCGTCGAAACTGGATGCCGGCAGCCACTCCCGAAACGCACGGGTTTCGTTATCGGAATAGATCGCGGGCAGCGGGCATGGCAGCCAGCCGGAATCCACAGCCGCGCTGGAATAAGCGCGGGCGCCGACCTGCTGCAGGTTGAACTCCTTGCCGGCCTCCAAAATCACCTGTTTGACCTCGTCGTAGTGTTCGACGGGTCCCCAGAACTCGAGGCCGGGTGCCCCGCCCATGCCGTGGCGGAGCGAGCGGTATTCGGTGCCGTTCACTGTCAGGTGCCCCATTTGGAAGAAGCGGGGCTGATCGATCGGTCCGCCATTGAGTTTTTCCAGCAGAGCCCACGCATCTGGACCCTGCAATTCGAAACGGAAGGTCTTTCGCGGCTTCGTGTTTTGTAGCGTGCGCTCGTCACGGTCACAGGTGACATCGTATTTGCCGAGAGAAGCATGGTATTCGACCCAATTGGCAACAGTCGGGCGGCCGACGATGTTGACCAGGTTTTCGCTCAGGCCGAAAATGATCATGTCGCCAATCAGATAGCCGTTGGGCGCACAGGCGATGAATTGCTTGGCCTTGCCGTCGCCGAAATTCTTGAAGGTGTTGACTGCCAGGCTCGAAACGAACTCCATGACGTCCGGGCCTTCGACATAAAGGTCGGTCATGTGGAACGACTGATCCATAAGCGCCACGCATTCGCGCCACGCGCGCTGCTCGTTGCGCCAGTTGGAAAACTCCGCCGGGATCGGGAACTGGTAGGGGCCGGTCTGCGAATTACGCATCATCGTAAGCGCATCGCCGAAGCGGTCGATCCGACTTTGCAGCGAAGAATTGGTCATTTGCTCTCTCCCAAGGAACTGTTGCCCGCAGTTGTGAAGGCACTTTTTTCGATTCTCTTGGGCAAGGGCGACCTCGAATGGTCGTAATGCGACATCAAGGCAGCGCTGCGCGCCAAATTTCGAGGAAAAGTCCCGTAAATTGCGAAAAAGGCAGGTCGCATTTTGACCACTATGTGTCGCGCCTGCCCAAGACCGGCGTTGTCAGCTGGGCGTACTCTCTCACCATAAATCAGGCAAAAATTGCCGATTTCCTATTTGGGAGAGGGAAACATGAAGAATTGCTGGAAGCTAGCAGGCATTTCATGCGCCGCATTGGCCGCAGGGCTAAGTCCCACTGGCGCGTTCGCGCAGGATGATGCCAACGCAGTCCGCGATGAAAACATCATCATTGTGACTGCCCAGTTTCGCGAACAAGATATCCAAGATACGCCAATCGCAATTTCGGCCATGAGTTCGGAAATGCTGCAGGATAAGGGCGTCGGCGACATCGCCGGTGCCGCAAACCTTGCCCCCAACGTCCAGCTTTCAAGCGGCGCGGGTAATTTTGGCGGAATGGCTGCGATTTTCATTCGCGGTGTTGGCCAGTCTGACCCTCATTTCGCAGTCGAACCGGGCGTCGGGATGTACATCGATGACGTCTACTACGGTGTGCTGACGGGTTCGATCTTCGAACTTATGGATGTGGATCGGGTCGAAGTTCTTCGCGGGCCGCAAGGCACTTTGTCCGGCAAGAACTCAATCGGTGGCTCGGTGAAGCTGTTTTCGACACGCCCAGGCCCCGATGCCGATGCTTTCCTCGAGGTCGGCTATGGCTCGCGCAACACGATGCTCGGCCGCGCGGCGACCAATGTAACACTGACCGACAATCTCTACGCCCGCGTGTCGGTCGGAGCCAAGCGCAGCGACGGCTATGTGGATCGTCTCGACTATGGCTGCGTTTCAGGCGATTTCAGCAATGGGATTGGCCGAACCGAAATCGACTGCAAAATTGGCGAACAGGGCGGACAGAACGTGCTTGGCGGCCGGGTCGCGCTGCTGTGGGAACCAGCGCCATCGGTTGAGAATACGATCATTGCAGACGTAACACGTGACCGCTCTCAAAATCCCGCGACGCGTTTGTTGACGTCCAATCCGCTGTGGACCGGCGGCCGGGATTACATGACCGATCCTGAGAGTTATACAAACTACGAAGATTATATCAGCCGTCCGACTGGCGGCAGTTCGGCCGGCAATCTCTATTCGCTTTCCGACGTGACGCCGGTGGACAGCTGGGGAATCTCGAACAATCTCGTGATTGATCTATCGGATGCAATCACGCTCACCTCGATTACGGCTTTCCGGGCATCGGACACGACTTTCAACTCGACGCTGGAATCCTCGCCGGCCTCGATCCTGGATCAGGCCTGGAACCTCGAGCACGAGCAGTTCACCCAGGAATTGCGCATCAGCGGCATTGTCGGCGACATTCTCGACTGGACGATTGGCGGCTATTACTACGACGCAAGCGGGACATCGGGCGGACGGGTTACATTGTCTGGCGGCCTCGCAGAAGGCGGCGGCGGCCTCGATCTCGATATTTTGTTCCGCGATCCGGTCGAGACTACTTCGAAGTCGGCCTTCGTGCACACAGTCTGGCATCCGGCAGAGGGCCTCAACCTAACCGGGGCAGTGCGCTATACCGACGATCGAAAGTCCTTCACTTTCAACCGCTACGATCTGGATGGTTCGCCGCATCCCACGCTGGGTTCGCTGACCGATTTCACCGGTGTCTATGAAGGGGATCGTTTCGACTACCGGTTTGCCGTCGACTATGAGTGGGTGCCGGAACTCATGACGTACGCCCAGGTCGCCACGGGTTACAAGGGTGGCGGCGTGAACCCCCGACCATTCATCGATACGCAGGTCGTACCCTATGACCCCGAAGAACTGATCTCCTACGAAGCCGGTTTCAAGAGCCGCTTTGCAGATGGCAGGATCACCTTGAACGGTGCATTCTTCTACTCGGAATACACGAACTTCCAGGCCACCCTTCTGCGCTGCGATGACATTTCTCCTTTTCCAGGATTTCCGTGTACTCAATCGACCAATGTTGGTGACGCGGAGATAAAAGGGGCAGAGCTCGAACTCTTTGCCGAACCAGTCGATGGCCTGACCTTTGATGGCTCGCTGGGCTATCTCGATTTCGAGTATACCGCCGTCGATCCGGCGACCGGAATTACGCTCGACATGACAAACGTCTACACGCCGGAATGGACCGCGGCTGGCGGTGTGCAATACGAATTGGGACTGCCCGGTACTGGCACTTTGACACCGCGGTTAGACGTTTCTTATCGCTCGAGCGTCGAAGGCGATGCCGTTAATCTACCCATCAGTTCGCTACCCGGGCGAGCGGTTCTCGGCGCAAGCATGAAGTGGGAGAGCGAGGACCGGGATTGGCAGGCCCAGCTTTCGGTCAGCAACCTGACGGACAAATATTATCTCAATTCCACCGGTGTCCGTCCCAACGCACCATATTTTACAGCCGTTGGTGTGGTGGCGCCTCCCCGCACCGTGATGTTTACTGTTCGCCGCAAATTCGATTGAGCCAATCAGCATGACTATTGCGCAATATCCATTCGACCGTCTGGTCCGGGAGGCATGAGTTGAGCAGTGCAGCCCAGCGCATGACCTTCGGTGACTTGCTGCAGGCCCGGCGCATCAAGGCGGCTCAGGTCTCTCTTGTCGGTCTGCTTCTGCTGGTGCTGGTCATCGATGGCATCGATATCCAACTGCTGTCGCTGGTCGCGCCGGTAATTCTGGAGGATTGGTCAGTTGGCCGGGCGGAATTCGGCCCGGCCATGGCTGGAGCCCTGATTGGAATGTCGTTCGGTTCGCTGGTGGGCGGTGCGCTTGGCGATCGTTTCGGCCGCCGGCGGTTGCTCATCGGATCCGTCATCGGATTTGGCCTTGCCACCATGTTGGCCGGAATGACCAACAACATAGCGGAGATGGCCGTACTCAGGATCGTTAGCGGCTTCGGCTTTGGGGCTGCTGCTCCGAATGCAGTCGCGTTGGCGAACGATTGGTTGCCGGAACGTGCGCGGGCTAAAGTCACTAGCCTGCTCTCCGTGGGGACACCGGCAGGCGGAATGATCGGTGCATCACTGGTTCTCGCGGTCTTACCGATCTGGGGCTGGCGCGGAACGTTCTATGCCTGCGGGGTCCTGACTTTGTTTGTCGCGCTGGCAATCATTGCGTTGGTACACGAATCACCGTCCTATCTCGCCGCGAAGGGGCAAGAAGAGGCAGCAAAGCGCAATGCAGGCAAAGTGCTCGGGACTGTTGAAGCAGAAGGTCTCGAGTTCGAGAGGCCCGGTCCGGAAGCCGAAAAGGGGGGCTCCAACTTCCTTGCCCGCCGCTATTTGCGATTGAACCTTGGCGCCGGGCTGGCGTTTTTTGCCATCGCATTCGTATCTTATGCGCTGGTCGGCTGGACGGCCATCATGCTGACTTCGCTAGGCTTTTCGATGGCTCAAGCGCTGGTGTCACTATTTGCCTTCAACCTCGCCGCGGTCGGTGCGGCCATTGCGACAGGCTTCGTCATCAGCGCCATTGGCTCGCGCGCCGCTCTAGCAGGCAGTTCAATGCTGCTCGCACTGATACTGGTCGGCCTGGTTCTCATACTCAACGTCCTTGGCAGCGGAGCCAGCCAGGACTCGGTATGGGCGGTCCATCTGTTGATCGGTTGCGCCGGAGGATTTGCCGGGGCGGCAATGGCATCGATCTATTCGATGATGGCTGCGGGCTACGACGTTGAATGCCGATCAGGCGGTCTCGGCTTCGGCATGACCCTCGGCAGAGCCGGCGGGATCGGCGCCTCGCTGATTGGTGGTGTTCTTCTCGAACTCGGACAGAGCGAGGCGTGGCCGTTTCTATCCGTCCTCGCAATAGCGGCCGCAGTCGGGTTCGGCTGCGCTTTCATTTCCGATCGGCACGTCAGACCGTCAGGCCCGATTGCGGAGGCTGCATCATGATGAAGATCGCCGACATTTGTAAGCTAATCCGCTTCTGCGCTAACATGACTACCAAACAGGAGAAGCCTGATGGGAGCTGCTGAATGGCAGGAGTTTTCGACCGACGACGTCGCGGCACCGCTGCGAGCCAGGCGCTGGTCGGAACGTGGGAGCGAAACGCTATCTGAAATGCGTGTTTCGGCGCTTGCTGGAGATACGTTGAAGGCGCGCATGCGGCGGCGCAATCTCGGCAATCTCGGCTTCGTGATGATCGACAGTTCTCCGGCGGAAGCGAGCAGCAGCGCCGTACAGGCCGGCCCGTGGGCAACAAAGGGTTCGGACTATCTAATGATGACCGTGGCCGATTACGGCTCGTCCTGCTTGTCTCAAAACGGCTGGTCTGCAGAGCTGACACCCGGTGACATCGTCATTCGCGACTTGGCCAAACCTTGGCAGAGCATGACCAAAGAGAACATGGGCCTGATGCTCATCAAGATTCCCTTCTCGCTGGCCGCAAAGTACCATTCCGATCCGGAGCGCCTGGTTGGTTATCGTCTGCCTGCCACAGATCCAAGAGTCGCTTTCGCATCCACTGTGATCCGGGCAAGCAAGCACGCGTTGCAGGCAACTCCCGATGCAGCCTGGGCCGACCATCTTAGCGACGTGTTGGCTGGAGTCTTCCGTCTGATCTGTCATGACGATTTTGGCGAGGATGCCGTTGGGCTGGCCCATTCGGGCAGCTCGATCCGGCGCTCGGCAACGACCTTTATTGCCCGGCATTTATGTGATCCGGAACTGACTGTCAGCGCAGTGGCCGACGCCGTGGGCGTGACTTCGCGCCATCTCCAGCGGGCGTTCCTCGACACTGGAACAACGCCCCGCCAATTCATCCTCGATGAACGGTTGAACGAAGCTGCCCGGCTCTTGCTGCAAGCAGGCGGCCAGACGCGGGTTCTCGATGTCGCGTTCTCGGTTGGCTTCAACGATGCGAGCCACTTTTCCAAAGCATTTGCCAGCAAATTCGGATGTTCGCCGCGCGTGTTCCGTGAGAATGCGGACAGCTGAGTGCATTATCGGTCGGGCCGTATTCATACGGCGGAAGAGAGGAAATTCGGCAGATGTACCCGTTCAAGGAAGGCGACTTTGCACCGCGCAACGCTTGGTATGTCGCGGCATTTTGCAAGGATATTGGCGAGCGATTGCTCTCTCGATGGATCCTGGGTGAACCAGTAGTCCTTTATCGCAAGAAAGACGGCACTGCCGTTGCCGTGGGCGGACGATGCCCGCATCGTTACTATCCGTTGGGAGAGAGCACCCGTTTGGGCGACTCTATCCAGTGCGGCTATCACGGGATCACATTCGGGCCGGATGGAAGGTGCACACGCGTGCCCAGCCAGGAAAAGGTGCCAAGCGTCTACAATATCCCCAGCTATCCGCTCATTGAACGCGGTCTATGGGCGTTTATCTGGATGGGGGATCCTGAACTCGCCGATGAGAGCCTAATCCCGAGTGGCGAGCAAATCGGCTATGGCCTCGATGGATATGTGTACAAACCGGTGCGCACCATGGAAGTAGATGGCCGATACCAGCTTCTCAACGACAACCTGCTCGATCTTACACATCTGGGATTTCTGCACCGTTCGAGCATCGGAAACGATGGAAATGCCAGCGCTCCGGAAGAGAGGGAAGTCTCAGGCTGCAAGGTGCGTAGCCGGCGCTGGATCCGAGAAACGGAGGCACCGCCTCTGTTTGCCGATACGAGCAATTTTCGAGGTAAAGTCGATCGCCTTGCCGGTATGGATTTCCATGCCCCTGGCTTCCATGCCGGGCTGCACGACACATATGTTTCGAAAAGCGATCGAGAACGGCCGGGCGAGCTGCTGCAAAGTTCCAAAGTCTATCACGCCGTGACTCCAGCAACGCGAACGACATGCCAATATTTCTTCGCCTATGGCGGCCCTAGTGATGAGTATGTGGACGCGTATTCCAAATCACTCTGGCCGGTGCTCGACGAAGACAAGTTCGCGACCGAAGAGATCGAAAAAATCCTGCAAAAAAGCGAAAGCCTGCCGCCCGAACTTATGCTCAAGAGCGACGGGACAGCCGTGATCGGCCGCAGGATTCTGCAGGACATGATGGACCAGGAACGCGAGAAAGTCGGAGAGCCGGCTTGATCGCTCGCGATGGCGACCGAGTTCACCGGCAGCAGTAAAGCGCTCTACAGCTCAGAGTAAGTTTCAAGCCCCTCATCTTCCTTGGGGGATTGGTTCAACTTTTGCCTGAGAAGGCGAAGCAAGCGGCTTTCGGCTCTGTTGCGCGATAGTGCTCAGAATGGCCCATCCGCTCCGGAAGCGATCGAGACTGCCAACGATGGTGTCTTTGTTGGCGAAGGTCGCTTCAACCTTTGCGGTCGATGACTTCGAACCATCAAGATGATACCACGCGGCTTGGGCCTTTTGGCTTGCTCAGCCGATACGAAAAAGGGAGGTGCTCGATGGCCGCCTCAAGCGCAACACAGGCAAAAGCGCCGGAGCTGCGCCACCGTATCATGGCGGGTTTCATCGGCAATGTCGTCGAATGGTATGACTTTGCCCTCTACGGCTATCTTGCTGGCGTCATTGCGCCGGTATTCTTCCCATCGGAAAATCCGACGGCGGGGCTGATTGCGACCTATGGCATTTTCGCCGCAGGTTTCTTCATGCGCCCGCTCGGGGCTGCGCTGTTCGGCTGGTTCGGCGATCTTCATGGACGAGCCAGGACGATGCAGATCTCGGTCGCGCTGATGGCACTGCCGACGCTTCTTCTCGGTGTGCTGCCTACCTATGCCCAGGTCGGCGTTGCCGCACCTATCCTGCTGGTTTGCGTTCGCTTGTTACAGGGGCTTTCTGTCGGCGGAGAGTTCTCATCTTCGGCGACCTATCTGGTGGAGACGGCGCCGCAAGAAAGGCGCGGTCTGACGGGCAGCTGGGCCAATATCGGTTCCATGTCGGGCTCGCTCCTCGGAGTAGGCGCCGCGGCGCTGACGACGAACCTGTTCGATGCCGATACCGTCTCAGGCTGGACGTGGCGCCTGCCTTTCCTGGGAGGCGCAATTCTGGGCGGCATTGCCTTCTGGGTGAGGCACAACCTTCATAATTCGGAGCGTTTCGCCGAGCATCACGAGACACGGCCCAAGTCTTCGCCATTGTTGCAGGCCTTCACCACCAACCGGCGCGAGACCTTGCTCGCCATCGCCTTCGCAGGCGGATACGGCACCTGCTACTATATCTCATTCGTGTACTTGCCCGAATGGCTTTCTGCACAAGGTCTCATGGAACGGGGGACCGCGCTAGGTATCAATGCAGGCATGACGTTTCTGGTCATTCCGGCCATGGCTCTGGCCGCTATGGTGGGCGACAGATGGCTACCCCGCAGGACCTGGATAGCATTGTCGGTTCTTGCGCTGGCGCTGGCAGCATGGCCGCTCCATGCATGGATGCTTGCCTCGGATGGTGCGCTTGTCCCTATCCTGGTCTCGCACCTGGTGCTCTTCCTGCTTCTTTCGGTTCCGCTGGGATCCGGTCCGGCACTGTTTGTGGAGATGTTCCCGGCCGAAGATCGCCTGTCCGGTTATTCGGTCGCGTTCAATGTCGGCCTCGGGGTTTTCGGCGGCCTGACGCCAATGATCGCCTCTGCCCTGATCGCGGAAACGGGCGTTCTGACATCCCCGGCCATGTATATGGCTTTGCTGGGGCTCATTGCCGTTGTCGTGCTCTTCTTCGTCCCGGATCGCAGCCGTTCTCCACTAAGGTAGGGCGGGGCCTGCCGGCACGCCGCAACTGGCAAAAAACGGAGTTCGGAGCAGGCGGCCACAGAGTTTCTTGTTGCGCCGCCGGGCGGTTTCCCGACAATATGCGGATTATGGAATATATGGCTCCTTCAATCGGGCCAGGCGAGGCGCCGAATGCCAGATTGGCCGCCTGACCGCACATCGCCAAAAGCCGGCGCACCGCTTCGGGGCGCGGTTGTCGCGGTACGCGGAGCGGTGATCGACATCGAGTTTACCGAGGGTCGTCTTCCCGAAATCAAGGATGCGCTTCATATCGAGGAGCAAGGCGGGAACATCATCCTGGCGGAGGTTCAGGCGCATCTCGATCCCCGCCGCGTCAGGGCCATCGCCTTGCAGGTCACGGCAGGCTTGAGACGCGGCGACCCTGCGCAGGCCACAGGCGGCCCGATCACCGTTCCGGTCGGCCAGAACGTCCTCGGCCGGCTACTGGGCGTGACAGGGCAGATCGCTGACAAGGGCGATCCGCTGCCAGCGGATACTCCGTATTGGCCGATCCATCGCCGGCCGCCTTCTTTCGCCGCTCAAACCGGAACTTCCGACCTGTTCATGACCGGGATCAAGGTCATCGACCTGCTCACTCCGCTGGCAAAGGGCGGCAAGGCGGCCATGTTCGGCGGTGCAGGCGTCGGCAAGACCGTGCTCGTCATGGAACTGATCCATGCAATGGTGACGGGTTATCAGGGCATTTCGGTTTTCGCCGGCGTCGGCGAACGTTCGCGCGAAGGGCATGAGATGCTGCTGGAGATGCGTCGTTCTGGCGTGCTCGAACGTACCGTGCTGGTCTATGGGCAAATGAACGAACCGCCCGGTGCGCGTTGGCGCGTGCCGATGACCGCTCTGACCGTTGCAGAATATTTCCGGGACGTAGGGCATCGCAACGTCCTGCTGCTGATGGACAATATCTATCGCTTTGTTCAGGCGGGTGCGGAGATTTCCGGCCTGCTGGGGCGGCTGCCTTCCCGCGTCGGCTACCAGCCAACCTTGGCGAGCGAGGTTGCGGATCTGCAGGAGCGGATCGCATCGGTGGGCGATGCATCCGTTACCGCGATCCAGGCAGTCTATGTCCCGGCGGACGATTTCACCGATCCGGCAGTGACGACGATTGCCGCCCATGCGGATTCGATGGTTGTCCTGTCGAGAGAAATGGCGGCCGAGGGGATGTACCCGGCGATCGATCCCATCGCATCTTCTTCCGTGCTCCTCGATCCCGCGGTGCTGGGCGAGGAGCATGTGCAGGTTGCCATCGACGTGCGCAGCGCAATCGAACGCTATCGCGAGCTGAAAGACGTCATTTCGCTCCTGGGGGTGGAGGAACTGGGCGCCGATGACCGCAAGATCGTTGGCCGGGCCCGGCGGTTGCAGCTCTTTCTGACCCAGCCCTTCACTGTGACCGAGGCCTTTACCGGCGTTCCTGGGCGTTCGGTGGCGATCGAAGATACGATCAAGGGATGCAGGGCGATCCTTGATGGCGAATGCGACGAATGGCAGGAAAGCTCGCTGTTCATGGTCGGAACGCTGGACGAGGCCCGGGAAAAGGAAGGCACCGAAAAAGAGAAGGCTGCAGTATGAAAGGCGGGCTTCACCTGACCGTTGCGACACCGTCGCGATTGCTGGTGGAGAGCGTAGAGGTCCGTTCCCTGCGCGCCTCGGACGCAAGCGGCAGCTTCGGCATCATGCCGGGCCATGCGGACTTTCTCACCGTGCTTCCAGCCTCGGTCATCGAATGGCGCGAAAGCGACGGGCAATGGCGCTATTGCGCGGTTCGCGGGGGCGTGTTCAGCGTTTCGGAAGGGGAGCGGGTAGCGGTGGCTTGCCGCGAGGGGGTTATGGGCCGCGATCTTGCGGGCCTGGAAACGGAGGTCCGACAAGCGGGTGTCGCGGAAACGGAGGCCGACCGGTGCGCCCGTGTCGAGCAGACCAGGCTGCATGCTCAGGCCGTCCGCCAGCTCGTGAAATATCTGCTGCCTCGCGGAGGAGAGGCGCGCTTCTCAACGCAGCCGGAGGACGAGCTCTAAGATGCCCGGCGAGGAAACCAACGAGGCCATTGCGCAGGCGGCAAGGCAAGCGGCCGAGCGCGCTCAGCAGGGTAGAGAAAATCCGGAGCCGTCGCTTGGAACACGTTTGGGGCAGATTGGCGTGCTTGGCTGGACGATCGTTGTGCCCACACTCCTTGCGCTGATGCTGGGACGCTGGCTCGACAGGCAGCTGGACACCCGAATCTTCTTCTCCGCGCCGCTCCTGATGCTGGGAGCGGCTGCCGGTTTCTGGTTTGCCTGGAAATGGATGCATCGCGGCCTATGAGCGCTTCGATCGCCCTGACTGCCGCGCTCGCAATCGCCCTAGGTACGGTTCTGGGCATCCTGCACTTTGCAGCGCTTGCAATGGTCACGGACCGGCTGGTGGATGGAAGGGTGCTTGCCGCTGCGGCACTGCAGGCAGTTCGCTTGCTGTTGCTGGCGGCGGTTCTGGTGGCAGCCGCATGGCTTGGCGCCTTGCCGCTGCTGGCTTGTCTTGCCGGCATTCTGGCGGGCCGCTGGATCGTACTGCGCCGGACGAGGGCGGTGCCATGAACGGTTCGCCACTGGAACTTGAACCGCTGTTCCGGATCGGACCGGTGCCGATTACAGAGCCCGTTATCACGACCTGGGCGATCATGGCGCTTGCCTTGCTGTTTTCGCTTCTGGCGACCCGCCGCCTGGAGTTGGTGCCGGGCAAGCTGCAGGCTGCGCTGGAACTTGTCGTGGGCGCCATAGACCATCAGGTCGAAGAGGTCGTGCAACGCGATCCTGCGCCCTTCAGGCCGATCGTCGGCACGATTTTCCTGTTTATACTCGTTGCCAATTGGTCTTCGCTTCTGCCCGGTGTGGAGCCGCCCACGGCGAGGCTCGAAACAGATGCGGCGCTCGCTCTCATCGTGCTGGCTTCCACCGCCTATTTCGGCATCCGCCAAAGCGGCGTCAGTGGATATCTGAAGTCATTCGCGCAGCCCAGCTGGGCAATGATCCCGCTCAACATCGTCGAGCAGATTACCAGGACTTTCTCGCTTGTCGTGCGTCTGTTCGGAAACATCATGAGCGGCGTCTTCGTGATCGGCATCGTGCTTTCTTTGGCGGGGCTGTTCGTGCCGATCCCGCTCATGGCGCTCGAGGTGCTCACCGGGGCAGTCCAGGCTTATATTTTCGCAATTCTCGGCTGCGTCTTCATTGCTACCGCCGTTGGCGGCGAGGCTGCGAGCGCGGGCGCGAACAGTTCCTCCATGCAAGGGAATTCGACATGACAATCGAACAACTCAGTATCATCGCGGCAGCGATCACCGTCAGCTTCGGTGCCATCGGTCCGGCCTTTGCCGAAGGAAAGGCAGTTGCAGCAGCCATGGACGCCATCGCACGTCAGCCCGAAGCCGCGGGCACGCTTTCGCGCACACTATTCGTTGGGCTCGCCATGATCGAAACGATGGCCATCTATTGCCTGGTCGTTGCCTTGCTTGTTCTCTTCGCCAACCCCTTCGCCGGGTAGGGACTGCGGGTCGATGCATATCGATTGGTGGACCTTGGGGCTCCAGACGATCAACCTCCTGGTGCTCGTCTGGATACTAAGCCGGTTCCTGTTCCGGCCCATCGCGGGCATCATCCGCGAACGCCAGGCCGCCAGCGCCGATTTGCTGAAGAAGGCAGAGGTTGAGCGCGACAAGGCCGATCTGGAAGAAAGGCAAGCCGAACAGGACAAGGAAGAGGCAGAGAGGGCCCGCGGCGAGGTTCTGAAGTCCGCGGCTAAGGAAGCGGAAGCCGAAAAGACGCAGATCCTGGCCGCTGCGCGCCAGGAGGCCGATAAGCTGAGGGCCCAGGCCAAGACGGATATCGAGAGGCTGCGCCAGGCCGAAGAAGCGCGAAGCAACAGGCAGGCCAGCGAACTGGCGGTCGAAATTGCAGCCAAATTGTTCAATCGCCTGCCCAGGAATGCTCGTATCGGCGGTTTTGTGGACGGCCTGGCCGAAGCTGTTGCCAAGCTGCCTGAACGCACGCGTGCAGAGATCGGCGCAGCAGGCGCTCCGGTGATGGTCAAGGCGGCCCAGGAAATGAGCCCGGGCGAAGTGACGGCGCTTGAAGCGGCGCTGTCCAAGGTTCTTGGCTGTGAGGTTGCGGTCAGCGTTACGGTGGATCCGGAACTGATCGCCGGGCTCGAACTGGAAGCCGCGCATGCAAGCGTCAGAAACAGCTTTGCCGCCGATCTCGATCGCATCGCCAATGGGTTGACGGGCGATGGCCAAGAGTAACGGCGATCCCGAGGCCGGCAGCTGGCTAAGCCGGAGCCGCGAGAAGCTCTCCCGGATCGACCTTGCGCCGCAGGCCGAAACGCAGGGCCGTGTGGTGCACGTCGCAGACGGGATTGCGTCCGTCTCCGGACTTCCGGACGTCCGCCTGAACGAGCTTCTGCGCTTCGAGACCGGGCAAACAGGGCTGGCGCTGACGCTGGATGCCGATGGCATCGGTACCGTGCTGCTGGACGATGCCAAGGGGATCGAGGCCGGCACGCGGGTAAGCGGCCTGGGTGAGGTGGTCCATGTCCCGGTGGGGCCTCAACTGCTCGGCCGCGTCGTGGATCCGCTTGGACGGCCGCTGGACGGGGGCGAGCCAATTGCCGGAGAGAGCACTCAGCCGATCGAGCGTCCGGCGCCGGCGATCATCGATCGCGCATTGGTGGAACAGCCGGTCGAAACCGGCGTGCTGGTGGTCGACGCTTTGTTTGCACTCGGGCGAGGGCAGCGCGAGCTCATTGTGGGTGACAGGGCAACCGGCAAGACCTCGCTGGCGCTCGATGTAATCGTCAACCAGAAGAATTCGGACATGATCTGCGTCTATGTCGCGGTCGGCCAGCGTACGACTGCAGTCGAACGCGTGATCGAGGCGGTTCGCAAACTCGGCGCGCCGGAGCGCTGCATCTTCGTTGTCGCTTCCGCCGCTTCTCCCGCGGGGCTGCAATGGATTGCTCCCGCCGCCGGTATGACCATGGCCGAGTATTTCCGCGACCGCGGCCAGCACGCGCTGATTGTGATCGACGATCTCAGCAAGCACGCCGCGACGCATCGCGAGCTTGCCTTGCTCAATCGCGAGCCGCCGGGGCGCGAGGCCTATCCGGGCGATATTTTCTACCTCCATGCGCATCTGCTGGAGCGGGCGGCGCATCTCTCGCCGGAACTGGGAGGCGGTTCGCTCTCCGCGTTGCCTATTGTCGAAACCGATGCCGGAAACCTCTCCGCCTATATCCCGACCAATCTGATCTCGATTACCGATGGACAGATCGTGCTCGATACGCAGCTCTTCGCAGCCAATCACCGTCCGGCCGTCGATGTCGGACTCAGCGTCAGCCGGGTCGGAGGCAAGACCCAGAAGCCGGCTCTGCGAGATGTTTCCGGCCGGCTCCGGCTCGATTACGCACAATTTCTCGAACTCGAGATGTTTACGCGGTTCGGAGGGATCTCGGACAAGCGTGTAAAATATCGTATCTCACGCGGCGAGCGGATCCGCGCTCTGCTGACCCAGCCGCGCTTTGCCACACTGCGCATGATCGATCAGGTCGCTCTCCTGGCCGCGCTGGCGGAAGGCGTGATGGACGAATTGCCGGTGGAGGTGGTTGCCGGGTTGCGCGCAGCGATTGCTCGCCATCTCGATGCCACGCAGCCCGATCTTGTTTCGGCAATATCGAAGAGCGGCGAAATCGAAGAGGATGATCGGAAGAAGCTGGCCAAGGCGGTTCGGCGGCTGGTCGTCCAACTTTCTGACGAAAGCACGGAGCCGGGAAATGACTGAACGACTGGGGCAGGTGGAACAACGGATCGATTCCGTTGGTCAGCTATCTTCGGTCGTGGCTGCGATCCGGGGAATCGCCGCCGCGCGCCTGCGCGAAGGGGAGCAGCGGCTGGACGGCATTCGGGCCTATGCCGAAGGTGTAGGGTCAGCGATCGGGGAGGCTTTAGCCTTCCTAGCAGGCAATGCGGATACGCAGGCCAAGGAAACGCCAGTCGGCGGCAAACTCGTGATCGCCTTGTGCAGCGAGCAGGGATTTGCCGGAGCGTTCAACTCTCGCGTTCTCGATACCGCCGCGCTGCTGGCGAGCGCAACTTCGACGGAACTGTTCGTCATTGGCGATCATGGGCTGATGGTCGCGGAAGAACGGGGCCTGGATGTGGGCTGGAGTGCGCCAATGGCCGTCCATGCAGACGAGACGACCGGGCTCGCGAGCCGGCTGGCCGATGCTCTCTATGACAGAGTGCGCAAGGGAACGGTCTCGGCCACAATCGTCCATGCGGCGCCGGGGCAATCGGGCGAACAACCGATTGTCGCAAGACCTCTGGTGCCGTTCGATTTCTCCCGCTTTCCGGTCGCCCGCAAGGCCGCGCCGCCTCTGCTCACGTTATCTCCTCAACTGCTGCTGGCACAGCTCGCAGAGGAATATGTTTTCGCCGAATTGTGCGAGGCGGCAATGCTGTCTTTTGCAGCGGAGAACGAGGCGCGGATGCGGGCGATGATTTCTGCGCATGACAACGTCTCCAGGCGCCTCGACGAACTGAAGGCGATTGCGCGCCGGACGCGCCAGGACGAGATTACATCCGAGCTGGTCGAACTTGCAGCAGGCGTTGAAGCGAGCAGGTAACGGACAAAATTCGCCCCATCTTATCCATCAATACTTCATGGGGCGGAAAGACGGGCATTCCAAGCCAGCGTTTAATGGTGGGCGCGGCAAGGATTGAACTTGTGACCCCACACCTGTGAAGGGCAGATTTAAGTAAGATCGGCGAGCGAGAACGATTGAAGCCACGAAAGGGTGACGGGCCCCATTGGCAACGACTGCGCTATGGTTGTTATGTCGGATATCGCTCAGCCCAGCGCGGAGGCAAGGGGACTTGGTTCGCCCGGACCTATGATCCCGACACGTCGCGGTATTCCCGTAAGGCACTTGGAGACTATGGCGCGCTTTCAGCTCACGAAGTGTTTGCGCAGGCCAAGCGGGATGCTGAAAGCTGGGCCGATGCCGTCGAAAGCGGCGGCGTCCAGTTGCTTGAGCTGGAGACGGTTGCCGACGCATGTCGCGTGTATGCCGAAGGGAAGCCAGCGGCCGAGGGCATTCTCAAGCGCACGGTCTACGGCGATCCAATCGCGAAGGTAAAACTGGGCAAGTTGAGGCGGCATCATCTTCGAAGCTGGCGAAAGCGGTTGGAGGAAACGCCGGCACTGCTTACCCGAAACAAGGGTGGCGAGACTCGTACAAAGACGCGATCCAAGTCGACCGTGAACAGGGACATGGTGCCGCTACGAGCGGCGCTAGGGCAGGTCCTGGTCCCCGGCGCACCAAATACCGATGCGGCGTGGCAAGAGGCTTTGAGGCCTTACAAGGGAGCCGACAAGCGCCGCGATCTCTATTTGGACCGAGCTGAGCGTAAGCGATTGATTGATGCGACTGACCGCGAGGCGAGGCCATTCGTGCGCGCATTGTGTCTGCTGCCTCTCCGTCCTGGAGCCTTGGCGGGCCTTTGTGCCGGGGATTTTGAGAAACGCACCCGGACCCTAACTATCGTCAATGATAAGCACGGCCTTCCTCGCCAAATCACTGTACCGGAATCAGTCGCCGATTTCCTGGCGGAACAAGCCAAGGCAAAGTTGCCAGCCGCTCCTCTGTTTTCCCGCGGAGACGGGCGGCACTGGAACAAGGATGCTTGGAAGCATCCGATCAAAGATGCAGCAATGTCTGCAAAGCTTCCTAGCGGGCTAACGGCCTACACATTACGACATAGCGTTATTACCGACCTCATACGCGCGGGGTTGCCGGCCCTCACGGTTGCGCAGTTGTCTGGAACAAGTGTTGTTATGATCGAACGGCACTATGGTCATTTGGTCCGCGACGATGCGGAGCAAGCCCTGGCGCAGCTGGCGCTCTAAAGTCCTGCGCGGATTGTCCGCAATGGGCCGGATGCGGACGTTCAGTGCTAGCTCAAATCTTCTCCGGCGCTCCGATCGCCATCAGGCCACCTAAAATCAATTCTGCGTTCTCCTGTTCCCAATCCGTCGGAGTCGAAGCTGCGCTCGATTATTGTGTCCCTGAGGTCACGAGTAATGGCCACGATCGTGCTGCACCGCGTGCCATAGAGGGCACCTCGAATGAATACCGGAGCATAGTTGGGTGCTGGAACATGCGGCGGGGTCGATTCGAGCGGTCTGGGCGTCTCTGCACGAAGTGCAGCGAACAGTTTTGAGAAGTCGGATTGGCCACGCCGCAACCATTCATCGAGTGCTGCGCCCAGTTGCTGCGTCTTGGGCCATGGTTCGCCAAAGGGACCGTTCGAAATGCCGTGGAGCCCGGCAGACAGGGGCATAGTGATGGGACGAGGAAAATTGGTCACGAACTGCGCGCCGTTTGCGTCCGCACAGAAAAGGTTGAATGCATTCATTTTGTCGATTTGCGTTTCCGGCCTTCCCGACAGGAATCCAGTCACAAGCTCACCGCGCGAGGCACGGTCGGGCCGGTGTCCTTCGGAATCCCGGAAATTGGTTAGCAAAGCAAAGCGGCCTGCTTCCGACACTCCGAGCCAGGTGCCACCTGCGCGAAGGTCACGGCCTGCTATGATGCTGCTTCCATCTTGCCAAAGAGCGAGAGGTGAAGAGGGACGTGCATGAAACTCGTCGCGATTGCCGATTGCAACCAAGAGCCAATCGGGATGGGCATCCCATGCAATCGCGGCAACACACATCTCGCAAGTCCTCAGACATTCGGCTTCGAACCGTCATTCGGCACGTTAGTCTATCGAATCAAGCGAACTAACCTCTACAGGCTTCTTGCAGGCGCTCTCGCGAATGTCCGCAATGGGCCGGTAGTTGACTGTCTGATTTTGCATAGTCCAATTGTGAATGCCGCCGGACAGCTTTCGATCCAAGAGCGGACGCTGTGCTCAGCGCGCCTGGTCTCGGTTCGCTTCTTAGTCTCTTCGTACACGATAGCCGCCGCCTTGCAGAAAGATCGCTTCGAGCGTGGGCGAAGCGTCAGACTTGCTGCCAGACGGCACTTTCGGCTCGATCGGCAAACTGCCTGATCCGGCCGCGCAACCAGCTTAGCCCCGCATCGTTCGAACGTGCGACATGGAACTGCATCATCTCGCGCATGTTCGGTAGGGCGATAGGGGGCACGGCTGTCGTCAAATCCAAGCTTGCTGCTGTAACATGGGCCAGCCTCTCGTGCATGACCGACAGCCTGTTTGTACCGGCCAGCAGCCATGGGACCTGGATGAATGAGGGCGCTGTCAGTTCGATCCGGCGATCCGGCATGAGCTGGAATAGGACCCTCTCTATATAGCTGTCCTCATTCGAGACACGCACACTGATATGTCCGGCACTCGCATAGGCTTCCCTGGTGAGCGAGCCGGCAAGGAGCGGATTTTTCGCCGCGCCGACGACCACGAACCGCTCCTCGAATAGCAGTTCGCGGGGGTGGTCGCCCTCCAGGAACTCGTCGGGAGTGATGATAAGGTCGATATCGCCGGCCTCAAGACGACTGGCACTCATGGTACCGGGAAGCGAGAGGTCGAGCCGGACTCCAGGGGCCTCTTCCTGCAGCGACACGATGAGGGGCGCGAGCAGGACCGTGGTTATATAGTCGGAAGCATTGACCCTGAAACGGCGCCTCGAACGCGCCGGATCGAAACGCGTGCTGGTGGCGATCAAGCCTTTCAGCCGTGCCAGCGCTTCGCTGACTTCAGGCGCGAGAGTGAGGGCATGCTGGGTGGGGATCATCTTCTTGCCGTGCTGCACCAGCAGGTCATCCTGGAGGCTTTCGCGTAGGCGCTTGAGCGATGCGCTCATAGCGGACTGGGTGACGTTGAGCCGCGCTGCCGCCCGGGTGACGCTGCGTTCGTCCAACAAGGCTTCGAAAGCGACGAGCAGGTTGAGATCGAAATTGTCGAGCCGCATTTACCATCAATATCATTTATGATGTTCGAGAAAAACAAAAAATTGGACTGATATAACGATGCATGTGAAGGTCTCTGCACTTATCCGCGGAAACAGCGGAGCGTTTGGGAGATTCTTCGATGCACAAGTTTCTTGTCGCCAGTTCGGCGCTAGCGATCGCCTTTTCGGCACAGCCTGCGCTTGCACAGGACGAACAGGATGACGATTCTGCCCTGCTGCAGGGCCTCGACGTCATTACCGTTACCGCGCAGCGCCGCGAAGAAACTCTGCAGGATGCCGCGATCCCCATCAACGCGGCGACCGGTGACCAATTGGAATCTGCCGGTGTAGTGGATGCAACCGCGCTTAATCGTGTGGCACCGGCGCTTTACGTTGTGAACGGAGGCGGAGCCAATCCGGGCTATTTCGTGCGCGGCGTCGGCAATTTCACCAACAACGGCTACACCAACCCGGCAATCGCATTTAACATCGATGGGGTCTATATCGGGCGACCTTCGTCGACGATCGCTTCGTTCCTGGATCTCAACCGCGTCGAGGTTCTAAAGGGGCCTCAGGGCACCCTTTACGGTCGCAATGCGACCGGCGGCGCCGTCAATGTGATCCCCAACGCGCCGGAACTGGGCGTGTTCGGCGGCGAGATCAGCGGGCAATACGGCAACTACGACACCTACCAGCTGACTGGCGTGGTCAATGCGCCCATGGGCGAGCGCGTGGCGATGCGTTTGGCCGGCACGGTGAGTGGCCGCGACGGCTATTATTCAGACGGGACTGGCGATGCCGAGGACTTGGCACTCCGCGGACAGATCCGGTTGAAGGTCAACGAAGCGCTCGATATTCGGCTGTCGGCCGACTACTCGACGCAGAAGGGCGTGGGGCCGGGCCTGAACATCGACGGGGCCTATGTCTTCACCCCGTTCAGCCCCAATGCCACCATCCCCAACTGGTCCTTCGTCGCCGCACCGGCGCAAGTTTCGGAGCCGTTCACCGGCTTGCACGCCCCGCAGGCGCAGGCTTTCATTACCAATACGGCCACAGCCGCGCCGTTGTTTTCGCCGCTGACCGACTATGCCTATCCATTCCGCGACGACGAGTTCTGGGGTGTCAATGCCGAGATCAATCTGGACCTTGGCGATATCGATCTGGTGGTAATCCCCGCCTACCGCGAATCCAGGCTCGACAACCAGTTCAACGGCCCGCCGTTCAAGGGGGCGGTGCAGCAGGACTTGGCCGAACAGTTCAGCGTGGAAGCGCGCCTTTCCGGAAATGCAGGACCGGTAGACTGGCTGCTGGGCGCCTACTATTTCGATGAGTCGGTTTCAGGCGTAAACTCTTACAACCAGTTTTCGACCGTCTCGTTCAACCGCTTCAGCAGCGACACCGAATCGACCGCCGTGTTCGGCCGGTTGACGTTCAACGTGTCCGACGATTTCCGTCTTGTCGGCGGCCTGCGTTATACGGACGAGAGCCGTTCGATCGATGCCCGCGTGGATTCGCTCGCCGGCGTGTGCTTGATTGAGCCAGTTGCCGGCCCGCCAAGCTGCCCACAGGTGCCCACAATCCCTGTCGGCCTGACACTGGTCGATTCTCTTAGCCAGTTGGACCCGGCGTTGTTCCCAGCCGGATCGCCGCTCAACGCCGATCCCATCGTGGGCGCGTTTCCTTACGGCCCGTTCGGCATGATGGGCCCCCAGGCGCTGCTGATCGTCACGCCGACCGATATCGTGCGCTCTTCGGGTGACGAAGAGGTCACTTACCGAATCGCAGCCGAATATGATGCGACGCCAGACAACCTGCTCTACGCCAGTTTTGAAACCGGCTTTCGCGCGGGTGGCTTCAACATCACCTTCGGTCAGGAGGAATACGATCCCGAATATATCGATGCCTGGACCATCGGATCGAAGAACAGCTTCTTGGACAATCGTCTGCAGCTGAACCTCGAACTGTTCTACTGGGAATACAGCGGACAGCAGTTAGCCGCGCTTGGCGTCGACGGGCGCGGCAATAATTCCTTCTACACCCGCAATGTCGGCGAATCCTCGATCACCGGCGCGGAAGTGGATTTTCAGTTCCTTGCGACCCCCACCACGCTGCTGCGCGGCGCGGTGCAGTATCTTGACGCAACCTATGATTCATTCGCGTACAACCAGGTCGACCTGTCCGATCCCACCGATCCGCCCAACTTCCTGACGCCAGTTACTGGCTGCGATGCGACGCAGATACTTGGTCCGACCCGGTCATTCGACATCGACTGTTCAGGCAAGCCGGCACTCAACGCACCCGAATGGACGGCGAATTTCGGCATCCAGCAGATCGTTCCGATCGGCGACCTGGAACTGGTCGGGACTTTCGACGGCCGCTACCGCAGCGACCGCGTGGTGGGTTTCAGTTATCTGCCGACCAGCAACAGCGGCGATGACCTGACGCTCGATGCGTCGCTGACCCTGCGGCCGACGACCGAGCAGTGGACGATCACCGCCTTCGTCCGCAACCTCACCGACGAGGCCATGCCCACGCTGCGGCAGGTCGGTGCGGGCAATGTGGCTGGCACTGTATACGAACCGCCGCGCACCTATGGCGTGCGCATAGGGTACGAGTTCTGACGATGAAGCGATCGGCAACTCTTGCTGCAGCGCTTGCGACTGCCTTGCTGGCTGCCGCCCCGGCTGCAGCGCAGGAGGCGGCCGAGGAGATGGGGATCTGGACCACGCTCGGCACCAGTGCCGGGCCGGTGACCAGCCCCACCCGGTCGCAACCAGCAAACCTGCTTCGTTTCGGCGGGCAGGACTACCTTATCGACGTGGGTGACGGCACGGCAGGCCAGATTTCGCGGGCGCGCGTGCAGACGAAGATGATCGATGCGATCTTCATCTCGCACCTGCATTTCGATCACACCGGCGGGCTTGCTGCTGTCCTCGGTCTTCGCTTTCAGACGAACGGTACCGATCCGCTGACGATCTATGGACCTCCGGGCACGCAGGAACTGGTCGATGGCGTGCTGGCCTCGATGGTGCCGGGTGCAACCGCGAACTACGGGGTCGCGGGCGCGCCGCCTGCTGATCATCGTGCCGGAATCACGGTGGTGGAACTGCGCGATGGAGAGAGAGTGGAAGTCGACGGGATGGAGGTGTCGGTAGTCAACAACACCCACTACAGCTTCCCCTCAGGCAGCGATCTTGCCGCGCGTTTCCAGTCCCTGTCCTTCCGGTTCGACCTGCCCGGTCGTTCGATCGTCTACTCTGGCGATACAGGGCCAAGCGACGCACTCGAAAGGCTTGCCCGGGGCGCGGACGTGTTGGTGGTGGAGATGATGGATATCCCGCTCACCATCGACAGGATGGTGGCGGCGAACCCCGGCATGCCGGAGGCGGTCTCGCGAGCCATGCGATCTCACCTTGCCGATCACCACCTCTCGCCAACACAGGTTGGCGAACTGGCGACCACTGCCGGGGTCGGCTCTGTCGTGGTGACGCACTTTTCGGGCTGGGAGGTGAACGAGCCAGGCCACATGCAATACCTCCAGGACATTGCCGCAGCCTACGACGGGCTCTTCTTGATTGCCGACGATATGGATAGCTTCTGAACCATGAAAAACCTCAAGATCCTTATCATCGGTGGCGGCATCGGCGGCCTCACCTCTGCCATCGCGCTGCGGCGTGGCGGGCACGACGTCACCGTGATCGAGAAAGACCCGGAATGGTCGGTCTACGGCGTGGGCATAATCCAGCAGGCGAATGTCATCCGTGCGATGGCGGAGTTAGACCTGGTGGACGATTACATGGCTGCAGGTGTCCCTTTCAACAAGGTCGCGATCCACGCGCCCGACGGCACCATGGTGGCCGAGGTCCCGATGCCGCGACTGGTGGAAGGGTATCCCGCCAGCATGGGTATCGGCCGACCTGCTCTGCACAAGATCCTGGGTGATCGCACGATTGCCAGCGGGGCAGACGTAAGGCTTGGCGTGACTGCCAGTAATATCGATGACCGTGGGGACTGCGTCTCCGTTTCCTTCTCCGACGGCGACGAAGGTGTGTTCGATATCGTGATCGGTGCGGACGGCGTTTATTCCGACACACGCGCGGTGATCATGCCCGAAGATGCCGGTCCCGAGTTCACGGGCCAATCCGTCTGGCGCTACAACTTCTCGCGCCCGGCAGACCTTGATGCGCTGCACGTCTACAACGGCCCGATCGGGGCTGGCCTGGTGCCAATCAATGAAGATCTGATGTATCTTTATCTCACAACGCCCGAGCCCGATAATCCGCGCTACGAGAAGGACTGCCTGGCAGAAAACATGTGCGAGAAAATGCGCAGTCACTCGGCGCAGGCCATCCGCGAGATGGCCGATGACATCACCGACAACGAAGGCGTCGTCTATCGTCCGCTGGAAGGCATGATGCTTCGCGGGGACTGGCATTCGGGCCGCGTGGTGCTGCTGGGCGATGCCGTCCATGCGACCACCCCTCATTTGGGGCAGGGGGCAGGTCTCGCCATCGAAGACAGCATCGTGCTGGCCGACGAACTAGGCAAACACGACACGCTCGAAGCTGCCTTCAAGGCCTTCCGCGACCGCCGCTTTGAACGGTGCCGTTACATTGTCGACAAGTCGCTGGAGATCTGCCGCGGACAGCTCGGCAAAGGACCTCCGGTCGACAATGCCGAGGCGACCGCCGACATGTTCAAGCTGGTGGCTCAGCCGATCTGAGGGGAGAGCGATGACGCAGACCAAACTCTTTCTCGAAAATGCCTGGTATATGGCTGCATGGAACCACGAGCTCGGCGAGGACCTGCTGCGCCGCCGCCTGCTGGACGAACCTGTGCTACTGATGCGCAAGGAAGACGGCACCGCTGTCGCCATGGTCGACCGCTGTCCGCACCGTTTCGCCCCGCTGTCTCAAGGGGAGCGTCAAGGTGATTGCATCACGTGCCCCTATCACGGGCTGACTTTCGATACGTCGGGCAAGTGCGTGCGTAATCCGTTCTCGGACAAAATCCCCGCGGGCGCTTCGCTACAAACCTTCCCCGTTGCCGAACGCGATCACATCGTCTGGTTCTGGCCCGGCGATCCGGACAAAGCGGACGAAAGCCTGATCCCGGATTTTTCTGCCATCGTGATCGACGGTCACGTACCGATCACCGGCCTGATGCCGATGGATGCCAACTATGAGTACGGCACCGACAACCTCATGGACCTCAGTCATATCGAGTTCGTGCACAAGGGCACCTTCGCTGGGCGCGGGGTGATCTTTGCCGGTGAGCATGAATTGAAGGCTGAGGGCGAACGGCTGCATTCCAACTGGTGGATGCCAGGCATCCCCGCACCCGCACACACATTCGGGATATACGATCCCGAGATGATCACAGATCACTGGCTGGACATGCGCTGGGATGCCCCTGCCAGCATGTACCTGCAGGTGGGCGCCTGCCCCGCAGGCGGTGACCGCGAGGGAGGCGTGATCGCCCACCAGGCGCATATTCTCACGCCTGAAACCGAGAATACGACGCACTATTTCTGGGCGACCACCCGGCAGGGACCGCCCAGCGAACAGGGCGATGCAATGCTGGCGGGGCTCATGGGACAAGCTTTTGCCGAGGAGGACAAGCCCATCATCGAGGCTGCCTATGAAAATCTCGATGGTGCCGATTTCTGGGACCGCAAGCCGATTTCGCTCGGCATCGATACGGGCGGCACCCGCGCTCGCCGCATGATCGAAAGACTAAAGAAGGAAGAGGCATCGCAATGAGCCGCGTCACGGAAATTCGCTATGTCGGTTACGGCGTCGAGGACTTCGACACCGAGCGAAAGTTTTATGCCGACGACTGGGGCCTTGTCGAAGTGGATGCCACCGACGACACCGCCTGGTTCAAGACCCACGGCCATGACGAGCACCATGTGGTGCGCCTGCACAAGCGTGAGAGCAACTGTGTGGAAGTGATCGCGCTGGCGGCCGACAGCCGCGAGGATGTCGATGCGCTGCACAGCAAGGTGGCCGAGGCGGGATGCAAGATCATTCACGAACCGCGCGACATCGATGGGCCGGGCGGCGGCTACGGCTTCCGCTTCTTCTCCGCCGATGGGCTGCCGTTCGAGATTTCCGCCGACGTGGCACGTAGCGACAAGCGAGCGATGGAACGTTGGGAGGGCATGCCGGTTAAGATCAGCCACATCGTGCTGCATTCGCCCGACCATCAAGCGATGGTGAAGTTCTTCACCGACGTGCTGGGCTTCAAGGTGTCCGACTGGCTGGGCGACTTCATGTGCTTCCTTCGCTGCAACGAAGCGCACCATCGCCTCGCGATCCTGCCGGGGCCGCCGTGTCTCAACCACGTCGCCTACGACATGCTGGGCGTGGACGACATGATGCGCGGGGCCAGCCGCCTCAGGAAGCGCGGCACCGACATGCGCTGGGGACCGGGCCGTCACACGGCGGGCAACAACACCTTCAGCTACTTCACCACGCCCGGTGGGTTCGCAGTCGAATACACCTCGGAACTGGAGGAAGTGGATTTCGAGACGCACGAGCCCAAAGTGCACGAGCCTTCACCAATGGTGATGGACCAGTGGGGCATTGGCGTCGGCGGCCCGCAAACGATGCCGCATCCCGAGCCCGATCCCTGCCTTTTCCAGCCAGCGGAGGTCTGAACGCGTGGCGCTTTTCGAGTACTTCCCGAATTACATCTGGAACCTCTCGGTCGCCATCGCGATGGAGAGTGGCGGGCGCATCGGCGAGATCGTGGATATGTGTCAGCCGATCCGCGACGCGGCGAGAGATGGTGCGGATGCAGGCACGCCCGAATTTATGAAGCAGTGGGCTGCCATGGGGAACAAGCTGCTCGAGCTCGCCGACGAAGACGAGGCCCAGGGACGGAACTTCTCCGCCTCCAACAAGCTGGAGCGCGCGGCGCTCTACCTGTTCACCGCGGAACGCATGCAGGGCCATGGTCATCCCGGTCGCACCGAAACCTATGCCAAAGCGCGTGCGGCGTTCGATCGTTCGACGTTGCTGGGCAAACTCAATCGCGAACGGGTGGAGGTTCCTCTCCAGCACGGCACCATGCCGGCGCTCTTCACTAGCGCGGGCGGCGAGGGGCCAAATCCTGTCGTCGTCTTCTGCAACGGTCTGGATAGCTGCAAGGAACTGCTCTACTGGACCAAGCTGCCGCACGAACTGGAGCGGCGTGGCATTTCCACCCTTTGCGTGGATCAGCCCGGCTCTGGCGAGGCACTGCGCCTGCAAGGCCTGCCTGTCGATCCGCACAGTGAAAGCTGGGCGAGCAAGGCTGTCGACTGGCTGGAACAACAACCGCAAGTCGACCCCAAGCGCATCGGCATGACCGGCATATCGCTGGGCGGGCACTTTGCCCCGCGCGCGGTGGCGTACGAACCGCGCTTTGCAAGCGGCGCCGTCTGGGGGGCGAACCACAACTGGCGCGAGGTGCAGGACAAGCGGATGGAACGCGAAGGCGAGAACCCCGTCCCGCATTACTGGGCGCATGTCCACTGGGCCTTCGGCGCCAAGGACCAAGACGATTTCCTCCAAAAGTCGAACGAAATGAACCTCAACGGTCACATGGACCGGATCAGGGTGCCTTTCCTCGTCACTCACGGTGCCAGCGATCGCCAGATCAGCCCGAAATATGCCGACGATTTGTATGACCAGCTGGTCAACTCGCCGCGCCGGGAGAAAGTCATCTTCACTGCCCGCGAAGGCGGCGTGGAACATGTCGGCGCAGATAACATGTCCTACGGGCTTGACCTTCTGTCCGACTGGTTTGCCGAAACGCTGGGTGGCCACGCGGCATGACCGCTGCCGCCGTCCCGGCCGGCCTACTGCCACGCGAGGCGGCAATCAGTGGCGCGATCAACGCCGCGATCAACGCCGCGATCAGCGCCGGGTTCTTCTTCGGCGTCTTCGGGATTGGGGCGTTGGTGCCTATCTGGGGCATGGGCCATTTCGTCTTCGACTTCGTGCCGCAGAGCCTTGCTGTGACCTTCTTCGCCAGCTTTGTTCCGTCGCTGTTGGCGATCAAGGCGGCCGCAGCGGGAAAGCTGGCTATCCCGGGCCAAGCTCCGTCAATCCGTGCTTTGTTTCTACGATCGGTCGCTCGTGGCCTCGCCGGCGCGTTCATCGGCGTAACGGTCTGGGCCGCCTTGCTATGGGCATTGGGCGTACAGGAGCTGGACCCGGTCGCGGCGCTTGCACTTAAGGTGCTGTATGGATTGCTGCTGGGAGCCGCAGTCACTTATATTGCGCTGCAACGCCTTTTCGCCCCGGTTGGAATGGCGAAATGAACCAGGCCGACTCCTTCGATGACGATCCCTGTCGGCAGTGACGATGATCCTGCATTTCGCCCCGCAGACCTGTGCCCGCGTCACCCTGACGGCATTGGAAGAAAGCGGCGCACCGTTCGAGACACGGTTGATCGCTTTCCTCGCGGGAGAACACCACAAGCCCGACTTCCTCGCCATCAATCCCGCTGGCAAGGTCCCCGCGCTGGAGACCGTCGACGGCGTAATCGTACAGAATGTCGCAATCCTCACCTACCTGGCCGAGAAGTTTCCCGACGCCGGACTCCTGCCACAACGTGACGATATCGCGGGTCGGGCTGACGTTCTTGCGCAGTTGCTCCGCTGTTCAAGTGACCTACACCCGCTCGTCACGCGTTTCGTCATGGCGCCGATGATTTCGACCGAGCCCGGCCAGGCACCGCAAATTCGCGCTGCCGCCAGGGAGGCGCTCTGCTTCCAGCTTGGCTCGGTTGAGCGCTTGCTGGCGAGGCAAGAATGGCTACTGCCCGAAGGCTGGTCCATCATCGATGCCTATGTCGCCTGGATTTGGTTTCGGATCACCGGCGCGGGTTTTGACGCTAGCGCTTTCCCGGCAATCGCAGCGCATTACGACGAAGCCAGCGCTCGACCGAGCGCGCAGGCTGTTCTCGCACATGAAGAACGCGCGCAGCAGGACCTCGCTGCGCGCGGCCTGCAATTTCGGCCTCCGCCGGTTGCAGAGGCATGATAGTCCGGATCAAAGAAAAAGAAGAGGCAGAACAATGAGCTCAAGGTCAGTCAGGCGGGTCGTTACCGGTCACGATAGCGAGGGCCGTGCAATCATCCAGGAAGACGGCGCGGTTCCGCGCGTCAGACAGATCGGCGGGGAAACCGGCCCGGTCTTTTCCGAAGTCTGGAATACCAGGGCAACGCCGGCTCCGATCGATGCTTCATCCGGTGAGCCGGAAGAAGAGGGGATCACACTCGCCGCCCCGAAGAACGGAACGCGCATCCGGGTGCTCGATATTCCGCCGGACGATCCAGAGCTGGCCAATAAGACGCCCGAAGAAGCGCGCGCCCACTTCGAGGAGATCGGCGCAGGCGATGCCTCGTCCCACAGCGGCGAAGGCAGTCGCCACGCCCACATGCACCGCACTGAAACCATCGACTACGGCATCGTGCTGGAAGGCGAGCTGGTGCTGATCATGGACGAAGGCGAAACCACCGTGCGCCCTGGCGATATCGTGATCCAGCGCGGCACTAATCACAGCTGGGCCAACCGCTCGGGCACGAATTGCCGCATCGCCTTCATCCTGATTGACGGAAAGTTCGACGAGACGCTGAAGAGCTGATGCAGCGTATTGCGATCACGGGAGCGTCGGGATTCATCGGTCGCCACGTGGCTGGCTACCTGCGGGAGGCGGGTTTTGCAGGCGAACTGCGGCTGTTCGATCGCGCATTCGATTTCGCGACGGACGATGCCTGCGTGGTGGTTGACCTCGCCGCGCCCGATGCCGCTGCACAGGTAGTGGAAGGGACAGACTGCGTGATCCACCTCGCGGCCATGCCCGGAAGAGCCGCTGACGCCGATCCGGCAGGTTCGCGAGCGATCAATCTCGACTTTCCTGTTTCGCTGCTCGAGGAGCTTGGTGGCCGCCGTGTCGTCCTGGCGAGCTCCATTGCCGTGTTCGGGGGGCCTTTGCCCGACCGGGTTGACGACAATACGGTGCCGGTACCGCATTCAGTCTACGGCACGCATAAGCGCATGGTCGAACTCGCTTTTGCAGATGCAGTTCGGCGCGGGATCGCGCGAGGCTGCTGCCTGCGCCTGCCAGGTATCGTTGCGCGGCCGACAGGCGGGGCGGGGTTCGGCTCCGCGTTCCTCAGCGAGATATTCCATGCCGCACGCGCGGGGCAACCATATACCGTGCCAGTCGGGCCCGATGCCGTGTCCTGGCTGATGTCAGCGAGGGTCTGCGCGCAGAACCTGGTCCACGGTGCCTTGGGTGATTTCACCTGCGGCGAGGCGCTGACCCTGCCTTGCGAGGTGGTGCGGATCGATGACCTGATTGACGAACTCGCGCGCGCCGATTGCGCAGCGGATTTCACCCATGACGAAAACCCCGCCCTGCGTGCTGCCTTCGGCTCCTATCCCGAACTGATCGCCACCAAGGCGCTGGTCCATGGCTTCAAGCCTGACAACGGCCTGGCAGCCCTGATCGCTAACGTGCCGGCCGATGCCTGACCTCGTCGACCTCTACAGCCTGAAGAGCCAAACGGCGCTGGTCACCGGCCCGACGCGTGGGATCGGACTTGCCATTGCGAAGCTCTTCGCGGAGGCCGGGGCCGGATTGGTGCTGGCAGATATCGACGCGCCGGCCTGCGATGCACTCGCTGCGGAACTCGGCGGCACCTCCATCCCCACCGACGTATCGGATGATGGCGCACTGAGAAGCCTAGCGGCAGAGTGCAGAAGCATTGACGTCCTGGTCTGCAATGCTGGGATCGCCGGTCCCGCAGGCCCCATGCACACGGCAAGCGAAGCGGAGCTTGCCACCCTCTACGCCACCAACCTGCACCACCCGGTGACGCTGACGGGGCTGCTCGCACCGCAGATGGCCGAGCGCGGATCGGGGGCGATCGTGCTGCTCTCCAGCATCGCGGGCCTGCGCGGCAATGCCGCTATCGGCCACTACGGCATCACCAAGGCGGGCCTCAGCCAACTTGCCCGCAACTTGGCAGTCGAGTGGGGGCCGAGCGGCGTCAGGGCCAATTGCGTAGCTCCGGGCCTTGTCGCTACCGAATGGGCAGATGCCATTATCGGCAACCCTGTTGCACACGGTAAACGCCTCGCACAAACACCCCTGCGGCGTGTGGCAAAGCCTTGCGAGATCGCCTCTGTTGCGCTGTTTCTCGCCAGTGAGGCGAGCAGTTTCATCACTGGCCAGACCATCGTCGCAGATGGCGGTACGCTTATATCAGACGGAAATTGAGGAGTATCGCATGATCCTGGCAACCCTGCGGGACGGAACCAAGGACGGACGGCTGGTGGTCGTTGCCGCGGGGCATGACAGCTATGCCCTGGCCCCGGTCCAGACCATGCAGCAGGCACTGGAGGACTGGTCGGCCGTGGCCCCGGCCATGGCGGCGATCAGCGACTTTCCGGCGGCTCTCGACTTGGCCGATCTGGCCGCGCCTATGCCGCGCGCCTGGCAATGGCTCGATGGATCGGTCTACCCCGCACACGGCGAACTGATGGATCAGGTGATTGGCGTGACTAAGCCAAAGATCGACTTCCCGCTGATGTATCAGGGTGCGTCAGATAAGTTCTACGGCCCGCACGACGACGTCTACATGCCCTCCGAAGACCTCGGTATCGATTTCGAAGGCGAGTTCGGTGTCATTGTTGACGAGGTGCCCATGGGCACCAGCGCGATCGACGCAGCAGACCACATCAAGCTCTTGGTCCTGATAAATGACTGGTCACTCCGGACGCTAGCTGGCTTGGAAATGTCGACCGGCTTTGGCTGGGTTTGGGCGAAGCCCCATTGCAGCATAGCACCGTTCGCGGTGACACCCGATGAACTGGGCGAGCAATGGCGTGACGGACGTGTTTGTCTTGATTTGTTGGTCGACTGGAACGGCAAACGCTTCGGCGCTGCCAACGGAGAGCCGATGGAATACAACTTCTCCGAACTGGTCGCCCGCGCCGCCCGGACGCGCGATCTCGTCGCGGGGACCATTATCGGATCCGGCACTGTGTCCAATGCAAACTTCCGCGAAGTGGGATCGTCGTGCATTGCGGAGCGTCGCGGGATCGAAATAGTCGATAACGGTGCACCGACAACGGAATTCATGAAGTTCGGCGACACGATCCGCATGGAAGCAGTCATGCGCTCTGGACGCGCGCCTTTTGGGGCGATTAATCAGAAAGTCGTCTGCTCGAAGCAGTACGGGAATGTAAGCTGACCTTCCCAGTTGTGGGGCCAAGTCAAATAGCGCGCGCTCCAATGCGCGACTGGCGATCGAAGCACAGCCGGGTTGCCCAGATCGATTTCTGGCTGAACTTTGGTTTGGGGCCAATATCAGTTCCGTCATTGCGTGGCATATGGCCGTGCGCTGCCGAATATAGTTGCGAGCATGATTTTTTCATTGTCATTGGACTAAGTGGCCTCGGTGAATTTCCGGTTTTGAAAAATAATAAGCTGGGGCTGAACGTACTCGATTGGCGCGCAGCGATAGGGCCGCAATGGGCCGATTGGGGAATGTCTGGTTCTGGTCGCCTCGGGCGCAATAGCGGTCATTCGGCTTTCGCACAGAGGGGCCTCTCGATGAGGTGGAGAAGGCCGAGTGGGACAAGCGCCTCCAGCGCAGGGCTGATGCGCAGGAGGAAGTAAACTACCATGCCGATCAATATCGCAGCTCAAGATCGACAAGGTGCAAGGAAATGTCGCTTAGCGACTGGCGCTTCGAGCAGCGGATCTTCGACATCATCAATGACTCGATGCCTGCGCGCTACAAGGCAAGCCTCGAGAACCGATCATACCATCCTGACGCCTCGAGAGTAGGAAGCACTCTCCAGGAGTTTGCAGCGGACAGAATGCGCTCCAAAGCAAAACGCAGATGGAATGATTACGTGGAGGAATAGTGGGTTGGTCGTGTGCACGTGCAACTCGTGTGCTCAAGCCGGGGGACTAGAATTCCTTGATCGCTTCTTACTGTTAGCTGGTTTCGTGAATGAAGCGGAGAATCTGGGTTTCGAAATACTCTGGTGAAAGATCATTCGTCATGGACGAAGGAGCGACAAGGATCGTGAACCAAAGCCCTCGACGGAATATACCATACTCGATCGCAGCAGATTGCGGGGATCTCGCACCCATTTTTTCGAAGAGAAGTTTGTCTAGTTCGAAGGTGCGTTCAAAATACCCGGAATTGCTGATCTGAAATTCGGGCTCTCTGTTGGCGAGCAGGATATATTCAAAGCGCGCCATAAGCAGGTACCGATAGTTCGGCTTCATCGCTTGAAGCCACATCTCATAAATCATCTTGGCGACGTCGCGGGGGTGCAGCAGGCCTGAGTCCTCTGAGCGCTGCAAGACTGCGGCCGTCACTTCCTTGAGTGATTTGGCATCGTACTCGTCAAGTTGACTGAGGCCCGCATTGAGCAAATCAACTGTCTTTGGAAAATAAGGAGAGGTTGATCCCTCACTCAGGCCGAGAAAGCGGTCTACCCTTCGGTGCGACACGGCGCGAATGCCTTGTTCGCCAATTATACGAATCACTGCTTCGGCGATCTGAGTTCGTCGGGAGACCGTCTTTTCGGCCTTCGATCTTCTTGTGTCGGTTGAGTTGCGTTTGGCCTGTGCCATCCCCGTTGATCGGCCTTTCGGGCCGCCTCCTGCCTCAAATTGGACTTCAGCTATCAGAGTAAAGCAATCGTAGAAAGTATGCGTCGATCTCGTCAGAATGCGCGCTGATTGCTGCAGGTGGTTTCCCTAGCGTTCAATACACCCATCGTCCAATGGTTAGTTATGCAATCATTCCCTGAATTTCCGCGTCTTGGCTACGCGCAAAAATAAAATTATTTAAATCAGTATATTATAGTATCAAGTTGGTGCGGCGCGAGCTCTCGACCAGCCCATCTATTCCTGTTCTTGCTCCGTGCGCAATCCGGCAGGGCCCGGCAAAACAATTGCTAGACAATCTGAATCTACAAACGTAGAAATATACGAACGTAGAAAAGGCACTCGGCGAATCGAGGCCGTTCTGAGGGAGAGGTTACAATGTTGGTCTGCAATAAGCGTCACCGTGGTTGGTTGGGCTGCACCATTTCCATGGTCGCCCTTTCGGTATCAACGGCAGCAGTTGCGCAAGAAAGTGCTCAAGCGGATTCACTGCCTGCAGAGGATGCGTTGGTTTCCGATGAGCAGATTATCGTCACAGGCACCCGTATTCGAGGCGTGGCGCCGGTAGGCTCATCGATCATTCAAGTTGGCGCTGAAGACATTGCCCGAACTGGCCAGACCAGCACCGCAGACATTCTCAACAATTTGCCATCGGTGCTCTCGCTTGGAGCGGGAGACTCCTATTCAGGTGGAACAATCCAAGGCGGCGCGGATCTGAATGCCCTGGCCTTCAACAAGTCGCCCAACCTGAGGGGTTTAGGTCCTCAAGCGACGTTGAGTTTGGTGAATGGAAGGCGCGTTCCATACGACGGCGCCAACATGAACGCCTTCGACGGCGACAATATTCCGGCGCAAATGCTGCAACGAGTTGAAGTCGTGGCTGATGGCACCTCCCCGATTTACGGTGCGGACGCAATTGCGGGAACAGTGAACTACATTCTTCGGGATCCGTTCACTGGAATCGAAGCGCACGGCCAATATGGGCTCTCTGACGGCCGTGATACTTACCAAATCACAGCCGTAGGTGGTTATGACTGGGGCACCGGCGGCATTGTCTTGTCATACCAATACACAAATGCTGATCGTTTACGGGCTGGTTCCCGTCCCACTCTGTATAGTGACGACTATAGAGCATTCGGCGGACCTGGGCCTTTGGTACAGCCTGTACCAGGCAATATCGTTGTCAACGGAGTAGACTACGCAATTCCAGGCAATCAGGACGGAACTGCACTTCTCTTGTCCGACATAGGTCCGGCTGGCCAGCCGAATTATCAAAACTCGTGGGAGGGCTACGATGCCGTACCTCAGTTTTCCCGCGACAACTTTGCTTACAATTTCAAACAGGAGATCATGCCAGGCTTCGAAATCTTCTCGGAGGGCTTCTATGCTGAAAGGGACTACGACATTGATCTGATTGGTCCGGTAACGGGTGTCACACTGACCGTACCCAACAGCAATTTCTATAGTCCGTGCAATCGCTCACTTGCTGGTGCTCCCGCTGCACTCATTGACGCATGCGCGACTGGAGCGCTCACAGTTGAGTACAACACACTTTATGATGCTGGCGCCAAGAACCGCAGTGGCTACACCAAGACTTGGAACGTCTCTGGCGGGGCTACGATAGACCTGTTCTCCGATTTTCAGGCTACGATCAGTGCATCCTACGGCAAACACGACGAAGAATCGTTGACCAAACTACAGTTTGGTAATGCACTGCCAAGTCAGGCGGCCCTGCTCGGTGGAATGACCGCAGACAGCGCATTTAACCCGTTTTGCGATGCCCGGAACTTCGACTGCAATCCCAGTTCCTTCAATTCTGCAATAAACGGTTCGCCATTTCTCGTCGGTGTAATCTATGAAATGCAGGATTACGCACTGAACATCGACGGACCGCTTTTTGAACTTCCTGGTGGACAACTGCGCGCAGCAGTCGGCTTGGAACACTATCGCGGACAACTGATAAACATAAACAGCTTCGGCGAAATTCCGTCCGATACGCGCAAGGTTAATTCCGCATTCGCGGAGCTATTCGTGCCGCTATTTGGCCCAAGTAACTCTCGTCCCTTCCTCAGGGAACTTGAGCTGAACATTGCTGGACGTGTCGACGATTATAGCGATGTTGGAACGACAACGAATCCCAAGATTGGAATTAACTGGAAACCAACTGAGGACCTTCGCTTCCACGCAAGTTACGGAAGGTCATTTCGTGCTCCCGGCCTAGCAGATAACAATCCGAACTCACCAAATGGATACCTTACGCCGGGTGGCTTCCCTGGAAACTCGATCGATCCTAGCCTCTGTCCCAGCTGTGCCGGCATTCCAAATCTCACCATTGCGCAGGTTATCGGCGGTGCCAATGGAGATCTTGAGCCAGAGAAATCTCGTTCGTACTCATTTGGCGCAGATTTTGAGCCGGACGCGCTTCCAGGGCTCAGGCTGTCGCTAAATTATTGGAATGTAGAATATACCGGCCAGGTTTCGACTGCCGTCTACAATGCGGGGGCAGTACAGGCCATCAATCAACAATATTTCAATGACTATATCGTCTACAATCCCAGCTTGTTCCCGGATCTGGCATCCAGCAATCCCATGGCCTTCCTGGGCACATTCCCGCAGGTAAACCTGGACAACCCAGATTGCGCCGCAGTCTTCGGTGAAAATGTTACTAGCCAAGCGGCATTCAACCAGATGGTTGCCTGCATCAATGCGGGCGGCGCTGGACCACTCCTAGGCGCGCAAGTCGATCCCGATACGATAGCTGCTCTGCAAAGTGCGCGCCGTATCAATGCAGGATCAACCCAGGCTGACGGGTTTGACATTGATGTGAGTTACTCGTGGGATGATGGCTTGGGCTCCTGGCGTCTTGGAGCAATTGCACAATATATTCTGAACTGGGAAGTTGCAGTAATCCCGGGTGCAGAGGTTGTCGATCGGGTCAACAACTATAGCTATCCACTGCGGTTTTCTGCTCGCGGAGAGCTAAGCTGGTCCGAAGACATCGGCCCTGGAAATCTCTCGGCTAGCTTGTTCGCCAATTACTCAAACGCCTACGAAATCGACGCAAATCTGCTGCCACCGGGCGTGCCGAGTGAATATAGCGATATCGGTTCTCACACGACATTCGATTTGCGAGTGTCTTTCGATACGGGGATTGCGCCAGGCAGTTCTCTACTGAACAATCTGCGCTTCACTGTAAGCGCGCAGAATATCTTTGATGAGCTACCGCCGCTGGTTCTGAACTCAGGTGGTCAGGCAGGCATCATGTTTGATCCAGCCAATGCAAGTCCACTTGGCCGTGTCGTACAGTTCCAGATCAGCAAGGCCTTCTAACAGTGCAGGATGAAGAAACCGGAAGCGAGGCAGGTCAGGCAACCAGCCCTAACAATGCGGAAGATGCGCTAGACCTTTCTCCTTTGTTCGAACCGATCACGATTAACCGCACCAGAATTCCAAACCGCTTCGTCATGCCGGCAATGCAGCGCGGCTGGTGCGTGGATGGCGTTCCATTGCCGAAGATGGCAGAGTACTATCGATTGCGCGCTGAGGGTGGGACCGGCCTCATCATTAGTGAGGCATGTGCAATTGATCATCCCTCAGCGACTGGTCAAAATCCGGCAGCACATATGTTTGGAGATGCTCTGCCTGCATGGGAATCCTGTGTTCGAGAGGTGAAGGACGCGGGTGGTCACATGCTCCTGCAGCTTTGGCATGAGGGTTCAATGCGCAGGGAAAATACGGGTGGGCCGTTCCCATCATATGCAACTCTGAGCCCTTCGGGTCTTGTTTGGGAAGGGCGAGTGAACGGCCGGGCAGCATCTCGCAGCGAGCTGGATGAAGTCCGAGACTCATTCGTTCGCGCTGCTGTGAACGCTAGAGAAATCGGCGCAGATGGCATCGAGCTCCACGGTGCACATGGCTTCCTACTTGATCAGTTTTTTTGGCATGAGACAAATCAGCGAGAAGACGAACTGGGCGGCAAAACCTTAGTGGAACGTGCACGTTTCCCTGCTGAGGTAGTTCGCGCAGTTCGCGAAGCTGCTGGGCCGGATTTCATCATTGGCTGGCGCATGTCACAATGGAAAGAGGTCGATTTTGACGCAAGGATTGCGCAATCACCGGAAGAACTGGCCGCGCTCCTGAAGGTCTTGGGCGAAGCGGGCGTCGATCTTTTCCATGCTTCAACACGGCGTTTCTATGCGCCGGAGTGGCCAGGCTCAGATCTGAGTTTTGCCGGATGGGCAAGCAAGTCTACCAGCAAACCTGTGATCACTATTGGCTGCGTCGGTATCGAGGAAGAAGTTCAAGATATGTCGAAGGGTGCCAAGTCGGAAGCGATGAGTCGCTCGCGATTGGTCGAACTGCTTCGTCGCTTCAAACGGGGCGATTTCTCGATGGTCGCAGTCGGACGCGCGCAAATTGGCGATCCAGACTGGGTCAAGAAGATCCGCGCACAGCAATTTGACGACATTCAGCTGTTTGACAGGGATATCCTCGATCAGGTCGATTGGGACCAGTCGATAATGCTGGAGGGTCTAGCACGTGCAGGTCTGTCGCATTGATTTGGCGACAGGAGATTCGATTGCGGATCGAGCTTCTCTATCAGCTCAGGTTGGCTTACTCGGATGAAACATAGCGATACGATCAACATCGACGAGTTGCTCGATGGGCATCGCGTAGGCGCACGACAAGTCGGCCTTGCGATCGCTCTTCTTTCGATGTTCTTTCTGTCGAATTTCTGCATGTCGACTATGGCATTGACGGCTCCTGCTCTCGCGGAGGATTGGTCAATCGCGGCGCAATCGCTGGCGCTGCCCATGTCCATTTTCTGGCTTGGTACTGCAATAGGCGCCGCAACACTTGGAGTTCTGGGCGATCAGATTGGCCGAAAATGGACAGTCATTCTGGCCGCACTCCTGGCTGCCGGAGCGACGTTAGCAACCAGCTTTTCCGTCAGTCTCGTTGAACTCTATGTCTGGCGTGCTCTCGCTGGTCTCGGACTCGGTGGAGCATCGCCCGCAGCAATCGCACTTCTCACTGAATGTTTGCCGTCGCGCTACCGAGGCTTTGCAATCAGCGGCATAATGCTTTGCGGGCCGACGGGGATCATAACAGCTTCACTGCTGTCTGGGACGTTGATCCCAGTATATGGTTGGGAGAGTATGTTCGTCGTTGGCGGTGGCGCTTTACTCGTATCGGCCGGACTCATGTTGACTTTTGTTACTGAGTCGCCGCGCTTCCTCGCCAGCCAGGATGGTCGCCGCATACAACTCGAGCGCGCACTCGCGTTGCTTGGCATCACGTTGTCCCGATCAACGCAGATATTGAGGCCCGAAATCGAGGAGCGGGCTTCGCTTCGAAGACTTTTTGCTGATGACCTTCGAAGTGCGACTCTTCGTGCTTGGCTCAGCATCTTCGCAATATTCTTGGTTGTGGCTGCATTGCTGAACTGGCTTCCGACAATTCTCTCGCAAGCTGGGTTCTCTGCCGCTGCTGGAGGACACGCCGTCTCATTCTGGAGCGGCGGCGGTATCATTGGAACGATCGCAACTGGCTACGGCATCGCCCGAATTGGTGCACGAATATGTGCAAGATTGTTAGCTGCTGGAGCGGCTCTAGGGATTGCTGTGATCGCGACCATTCCATTCAATCCCGAGGTGCCGCAGCTGCTCTTTCTGGCGCCAATAGCGTTCATTGGGTTCATGTCGGCGGGATTGATGACAGCGCTGTTTGCTCTTGTCACAAAGCTATATCCGGCTGACATCAGGTCGACGGGAATTGGTATGGCGGAGATGGTTGGAAGCGTGACGACAGTTATGTCATCCTTTGTCGCGATATTCGCGTTAGACCTGTTGGGTTTACGTTTGTTCTTCTTTGGATTGGCAGTGATAGCAGCTCTGCCCTTGGTTCTGCTGACGGCCAAAAAACTTCATCAATTTGGCGATCGTTCAGCTGCTTAGGGGTGTCTTGCCGGTCTCCGACCAACTGGCCAGCTTTTGGCGAGCATCTGATCAAGACTTAAACGCGATCTGAATTCGGGTTCGATCAGCTCCAGCCTAATGCGAGCCTGCGTCCTCATGCACATCTTTGATCATTTGAGGTTCCATTTCGAGGGCTTTGCCAAGGTCTGCCTTTCGAAATGGACGGATAGCGCCAAATTGTCCTGACCTCACTTTTTGTGGCCATTCTGGATCGGCAATCAAGCTGCGACCGACAGCCACAAGATCAAACTCTCCTCGTTCGAAACGGCTTTGCAGCTCCGCATAGTTCTTCTCTTCTTCAATTCCGTCCCCCGGAGTTCCAACAAGCGAATTCATGACATCGGTTTTCAAGCCTACGCTGCCGACTGCAATGACTGGCACATCGCTCAGTTTCTTGCACCATCCGGCAAGGCTCAGATATGAACCACTAAAGGCAGGCTCATAGAAACGTCGGCATGATGGGTGGAGCAGGTTTGCTCCAGCGGTTTGAAACGCGCTTAGAAGGTCGCCAAGTTCTTCCGGTGTTTCGACGTTCCTCGCATTATAGTCCACTTCCTTCCACTGCGAAAAACGAACAGAGAGGATCGCCTCGGTACCCATTGCGTCCCTCATCGCAGTCAGGACGCTCGCCGGATAGGTAACTCGTTCAGCAATCGTCGAGCCGCCGTAATCGTCTTCGCGCAGATTTGTTTCTGGCCAAAGGAATTCGTCGAGGAAGAACCCATGGCAAGCATGCAATTCTACACCGTCAAGGCCGGCATCCATCGCCATCTTGGCAGCAGCTGCAAATGCATCCCTTATTTCGTCGAGTTCTTCGCGAGTAGCAGCTCTGCCGTTTGTCTTACCTGCTTTATATAGGCCAGATGCGCTCAGCGCTGGTGCAGACGTGTTCGGCATTGTCTGGGCATCAGATCGGATTGCGCCGGGATGCGAGATCTGAAGAAGCATCGCCCCTCCAGCATCGTGCACAGCACTTGCGCAGTTTGACCAGGTTTCGATCGTATCGGGCGCTATACGAGGAAAGTTGGGATCCCAAGCCGCTGACCAGTGGTCAATGCCGCAACCCTCGCCAATAATCAGGCCAACCCCGTTCCTGGCGCGAGTAGCGTAATACTCGATCATTTCGGGCATCAGGTGCCCGTTGACGCAGCGTCCCCGCTGCATCCCCGGCATAACGATACGTGTAGGCAGTTGGGTCGTGCCTATCGCGAACGCGTCAAAAAGAAACTCGAAATCCAAACCTATTTTCCCTCCGTCCTACACACTGCGTTGTAAGATGCCATCACAGAGCTGGTTGACGTTTTCTTCTACAAACGTAGAATGCCTCGTTACAACTGATTGAGGTCGCGAAATCAAGAGTTTTCTGCGTGGACCGCATTTGGTCCGTCGCGATCATTCTCGCGCGAACCCAATTTTGCGCTTTGGGACGAGGACCTCCGATGCTGAGTGTGAGAACGCCTAATTCTGATGCTGCCGTGAGTAGTGGCTGTTGAGCTCGGCGGACAACATGACGACTCTCAAGAGAGAGTTAGATGGCACGAGTTCAAATACTTCGGCTGAGAGCATCCCAGTCAATGTACATCAGATCATCGGTGAAGGTGTCTGGACACGCCAACAAAAGTGCATTCTCGCCTTGCTCGTTGTTATATTCATTTCAGAGGGTATTGACGGAAATGTCCTTGGTGCTTCGATCCCCAAGATGGCGGCAGACTGGAATCTGGCCCCTTCTGCGTTCGCCACTGCACATTTTCTAAGCTCACTTGGTGCGGCCATCGGGGTCGCTTTGGGCGGTCCTGTGACGGACCGCTTTGGCCGCAAATGGCCCTTGACGATAACGGCACTGATTTTTGGCCTGGCGACCACGGCAATAGCGTGGGTCGATAGCTTGTTATGGCTGGGAGTGGCGCGCTTCATCGCCGGTTTGGGGCTTGGTCTGAACCTTCCAGCTGGCTTGGCACTCGTCGCGGAACTTAGCCCACAGCGCTATCGCGGCCGAACGATTGCAGCAGCTCTCGCACTGACAGTGGTCGGGATCGTCTTCAGTTCTTCGATGGCAGCGCTGCTACTTGAGGACTTTGGCTGGCGCATCCTGTTTTTCATTGGCGGTGTCATACCGGCAGGATGGGCTTTGATATTAATGGCAAAACTCCCGGAATCGCCGGCGTTTCTCGCAGGTCGTGCAGCGCGAAGGGTAGAGCTGGACCGCATAATGGATCGCCTCGGCCATTCGATCCGCGGTCGGCGTATCGCTCAACATACGGATGTGGAAGTCAAAGCGGAGCGTCCGCTGTCGAGCCTCTTTCGCAAAGAGACGCTCTTGCCAACTTTCTTCCTTTGCGCAGCTTTCTTTTGCCTCTTCTTGATGATTTCGACAGTCTTCAGCTGGCTCCCCACGATGCTTGCGGCAGAAGGCTTCTCCTTAAGGCTATCGAACTTTGCGATAACGGTTTGGAGCATCGGCGGTATTATCGGCACTTTGGCAACAGGCCGTATTGTCGAGATACTTGGGAGCGCAAGAACGGCGCGGGTTCTCGTCGTGGCTGCCTTGCTCTTCACGACACTGCTTTTCTCATGGGAATATGAGCCAGAGCAGGCGACGTTCCTCTTCGCGATCTTTGTCATCGAAGGGGCAATCGCATCAGGCATGACTACTGCTCTCTATGCGACTGCCGCAGATGCCTTTCCTGCCCATCTAAGGGGCACCGGTATTGGACTGGGTAGCGCTGCTGGACGAGGTGGTATGCTAGCTGCTGCCTATCTCGGAGCGCTAGCGCTTGAGCTTGCTGGCTCCAGAGGTTTCTTCGGCCTGGCGCTACTCGCGCTGCTGGCTGCTGGATTGGCAGCAACCTTCCTGACTACGAAAACCTCTAAGGATGGCGATTATGCGTGATCACAAGGCAATCGAGACGACACAAACTGAGAGCCGCTAGCGGGCACAGGCTTGTTGAGAGATGCCTTTTCCAGTGGCGCAGCAAAAAGGGCGAATGAGCCGAACGAACTTTCCCATCCTCGCGAGAACAACCCGAAATACCAAGAGTCAGTCGATTTTGCACAAAGGAGAAGAGCCTAAATGCGTTACAAGTTACTAGGAAGGAGTGGCCTCCGCGTTTCTGAGGCGGCGCTGGGAACAGGGACGTTCGGTACTGCTTGGGGGTGGGGGTGCACGCGCGAGGAGGCCGCCGAACTTTTCGCCTTCTATGTTGAGGCTGGGGGCAATTTCTTTGATTGCGCGGACGGCTATCAAAATGGTGAAGCAGAAACGATCCTTGGCGGACTGATCGCGGGCGACCGCGATGAGTATGTCGTTTCCTCCAAATACACATCCGGGGTGGGGGCACGCTCTCTTGGCAAGACCGGAAACAGCCGCAAAGCCATGATGGCGTCAATTGAGGGAAGCCTTCGACGCCTCAAAGCTGAGTATGTTGACATCTATTGGGTTCACATGCCGGACCTTGTGACTTCGACGGACGAAATCCTTCGTGGCCTCGAGAACATCGTTGCGCAGGGAAAGGCTCGGTATATCGGAATTTCCGATTTCCCGGCTTGGCGGATTTCGCGGGCGGTAACTATGGCTGAGCTTCGTGGCACGGAACCGATTTCGGCGATTCAAATTGAACTCAGCCTTGCTGAACGTAGTGCCGAGAGAGAATTCTTGCCTATGGCGCAGGCTTACGGTCTGGCGACGCTGATCTGGTCTCCGCTGGGCGGCGGGATATTGTCCGGCAAGTACCGCGCGAAAGACGTCAAGGGTCGCCTCAATCAAGGTGGAGGCCCCATTCGACAAATAGAGCAAGACCGCGAAGCAAAGATCCTCGAAGTTTTGGAATTGGTCGCAGGTGAACAAGGAGCGACGCTTGCCCAGATCGCAATTGCGTGGGTTTGCGCCAAGGAACCTGTGGGAGCGAGCTTCATACCGGTGCTTGGTGCAAGGACAGTCGCGCAATTGAGCGATAATCTGGAGGCGATGAAGATTGTCCTGAGTGACGAACAGATTGCGCGATTGGATAAGGTCAGTGCGATCGCCCCCGGTTTCCCACATGAGCTCATGGCCCGTGATCAGATGAAAGACCTGCATTCGGGAGGGCATTGGGATTCAATTGTTCTGCCAAGCTCGCCGCGCGCATGATCATTGCAGACCAGATTTTCCATTGCCTTGCATTTCGTTGCCAGCCTCGGACCGGCGCGGCTGAACCGGTTTGAGGCGGCCTCCCAGCCTGAGCCTCGATGGCAGTTTGCCATCGAGGCTCTTTTTTAGTCTGATATTGCGCGTTCGGATTGCGAGACTGATTTTATGTTCAATCAGGTTCGCGTCTGGTGCATCAGATCAGCTTATTTGCCTGTTGCTTAGAACACCCTCAAACGACTGCATTGCGCCAATGTCTGCCTTCGAGGCGAAGAGTTTTCGTTCTCTACGACCTTGAATGGCGCAAGGCGGACTCACCTATCCTTGCCCGATTTCCAGGGTTGTGGGCGAGATGCAAGCTTTCCGCTACAGCCGCGCTCTGCTTACGAAATCCCTTTTCTTGCGATTGACTGTGAACTCGCCTGAACCTTAGTGACCTTGTTTATGGCGAAACATGGACTTGGTCAGATCGATCTCAATCTTGGGGCATCACTTGCTCTTCGCGGCCTTAGCGACACACCAGAGGCTGACATCGCCAGACTACTTCGATCGGGACAGCCGATTGAAGATTATCTGAGAAACAAGCTGGCCGACGCTCTCGAAGGCAAATCTTCGACCATACATCTTAAAGCGACCGGCAAAGCCAAAACCAAGGGCTTTCGTGCCTTCAGGCTGAGACTGTTCCGCATTGCGCAAGGTCTGGACGCAATCGAAAAGAAGCCAGTCCTTGGTTACGAAAAGGCCGTCGAGGCCCTTGCCGCACGTGATGGCTGCAGCGAGAAAACTGTCATGGCCAGCATCGCGATCGCAAGAGACGTCGAAGAGTGGAAAGAG
Source organism: Alphaproteobacteria bacterium (assembly GCA_030430365.1). GTDB lineage: Bacteria > Pseudomonadota > Alphaproteobacteria > Sphingomonadales > Sphingomonadaceae > Andeanibacterium. The sequence continues at coordinate 85,436 of JAUIFP010000003.1, forward strand.
AAGATAAGGACAAATCATTCTGAGTTTGCTCACCTTGAAAATGATCATCTGAGAGTCGCCGTTGCCTATTCCGATGCAAATGGTCGAGATGTCTTGGACATCCTCTCAAATAAGATCGATGAGCTCACTGATTTGGTGAAGCTCAGCGAGACCTGGTTCAAGGACGCAGGAAAGCCCTCAAATCTAAAATCCCTTAAGGCCTAAATGCTGGATATGGATTAGGTGAAAGACCGCTCACATCCAAACTAGTCGCATGGCTGTTCCATATAGAGCGGAGCAGTTCGATGACGACCAAACAATACAAATCTGAGAAGCTTGCCTATTCGATCCAGCAGGCATGTGAGGCCACTTCACTTGGGCGAACACGTCTATACGCCCTCATCAAGGAAGGGCGGCTGGTGGCGCGCCGTATTGGCGGCCGCACCGTGATTCCAGCAGCCAGCCTGTATCGGCTGATCGACGTAAACACGGACGATCAATCATGAGCGTGCTGAACCAGCGAGTAGCATATCCGACATTCCGTTCGTCCGGTCAGGTCCGGCGCTTCGTCTTGTTGGCCGTGCACTTTCTGTTGCGGGCAACTGAGCGCATTTGGATGCGCGCGAATTTTGCAGGAAAGCGGAACCTGGCTCTTCGAAATACCCAGGATCTCTCGCTGAGCAGTCAGGCAAGCGCACATGGCCGGTAAGCGAGATTTCTCAACCGCCGCAATCAGGGTCATGGAAGATACAAATCTCAGCGGTGAGGACTTCCGCGTCTATTTGTGGGTGTCACTTCACGACGGCATGTCGCAACTCAAGCGAAAAGGTCCCGGCTGCTTTGCGAGAAATAGAACGTTATTCGAGAAAGCGCGCTGCAATTATGCCAGCGGCTGTCGATCGCTTTCCAAACTTGTGCTGCGAGGTCACCTAGTCAGGGAGCGCAAAGGCAGGACGACAGTCTACCGCGTGAACTTTGCCAGCGACGATAACTTGCAGGACTGTAACCCTTCCAAGGACAAAACATGTGACCAGCCTGCACCCTATCAAGACGCAATATGTTGCAACGAGAATCAGCAACCATCTGATAATGCAATTAAAAGTGACGCATACTATACTACACTAAGTGTGGAACTAGATGCTGTAGAAACAGGTGGGCTCGATCGCCAAGAAAAGGCGATTTGCGCAAGCACTGAACTGGTGACGTCTTCAAATGCCATCGGAGTTGGTGGTGCCAATGCAGAGCAGTGTGTCGGCGACCAGTCAGCGAAAGCGAAGCCAATCTCGATCTATGCGTTGCTGCCCAATGACTACCCGAGCCTTCCACCCGCGACGCAACTCTCACTGTTCGAGACGGCATTCAGTAGCATTGGACGTGATGCGAGAAGACTGAGCCCAACGGAGCTACGGAAATTGAATGAGCTGTTTCGTGACCACGCCGATTACTTCTCGGGCAAGGACGCGCAGATCAGTTTTCATGCTCTGCGTCTATTGGAGGAATTGGCCAGGATCTGAGCGGCGTTGATAAACGGAACTGACGACAGGTTGCCGATCGTTCGCCCGACCCGTCAGGATGTTCGTCCACGTTCATTCGCAATCACGCCTATGAGGTACGTCAAACGGTTCGCAAACTTGCCGGACCGTTTCTGGAATCACTGCATTGCCAATGCCTCGATTCAGTCGTTGAGATCCTCGACAGCGTTCAAACAGCCTCGCCTGCTTGATTGCTGCCGATGACAATGATTAGGCCGAATTTCAGCTTCGAGAGTGGACCCAGGCGCAAATCTGCGGTAGCTGGTATCACACGATGACCCAGAGGCCCTCCCCATCATCTGAGAGCAGCAATGCTTCTGCAGACGAGCGCCTTGCTTTCGCGATGCTCAACAGGGTTGGCCATGCAAGCCGTGCTGTTCAGCTTGCTGGCATCCGAAGATCCATTCCTGCGGTCGGTTGAGTTCCTCTCCGCCCACTCGAGTCAAAACTCGAGCGGCTCGTATCTGAGAGGCTAGCCCATCAATTCCAAATAATCGCGGCCTTGGCCGAGTGGTAAGGCAGCGGGGTTCCATCCCGCCCACAGGAGTTCGAATCTCCTAGGCCGCTCCAACGCCCCCGTCGCCCAACTGGATAGGGCATGGGAGTTCTAATCCCTAAGGTGCAGGTTCGAATCCTGCCGGGGGCGCCAACAACCAGCTCGTTGGTCGGAAGCTGAGATATCGATCTTGATATTTTATCAGGTTAAATCGCGGATTGCGCAAGTTTGCACGATCTGGAAACCAATAGGTCCACGACCGTTTCTAACAAGCCAAGTGTTTACAGACGTAGCCCGTGCTGTGTCAGTTCGGGATTCCTATTCCAGTTTAGAGTTAACCAGCTTTGCGACTTGCGGAAATGAGCCAAAAATGGCGGCATAGCTAGGCGAACTTGGATGTCCGTCTCAGCGGGAGAGCGAAGAGACCCATTCGGAATGGACTTGATTTCACTGACCTTTTCGCGGGGCTTCGTCCCGCAAAATGCTCAAACTTTGACTGGGCCGTTTCTCCTTACCGACTGCGCGGCCGGTTGAAGGTTGGTCAGATGCGTATTGCTGTCGTCGGACTGCGCGGAATGTATGACGCCATTGGCGGCATAGAAACACATTGCCGTGAGCTCTATCCGGCGATGGCCAAGCGCCATTCAGACTGGTCGATTACAGTCTTTGAACGCTCCCGTTATCGGAGCAGGCCGAGGCCCCATCCGGACAACCTGACATTAAGATCTCTTTACGCGCCCAATAGCAGCGGCTTCGAGGCATTGCTTCACACGTTGCTGGCGATGTTTGTGGCCGCAATACGCGTCCGGCCAAACATACTGCACATCCACAGCGTCGGCCCCGCCATTTGGACCCCACTGGCAAGGCTGCTTGGCATGCAGGTCATCGTCACTATGCATGCGAGGGACTATGAGCGTCCCAAATGGGGCCCGCTAGCGAACCGCTTGCTGAGATTTGGCGAATATCTGGCCTGCCGTTTTGCCGACGCTGTGATTTGCGTGAGCTCTGCCACCCTATCCGAATTGTCGGATAGCCACCCGCGCTCTTCGCACAAGTTCTTCGCGATACCGCACGGAATCGAACCATTTTCCCACGATGCGGAAGAAGGTGGCCTGGCAGTCCTAGACGAGTTGGGTGTGAAGCCGGGTGGCTACATCCTGGCTGTGGGAAGGCTCGAAAGAACGAAGCGCTTCCAGGATCTTCTGGAGGCCAAGCGGCGCAGTTCCCGAGCCACCTTGCCTCTGATTTTGGTCGGTTCCACGATCGGGATGAGCGCCGAGGAGGATTTCAAGAGCTGGGAAAAGCAGAACGGAGTTATTCTGGCCGGCACGCGCATGGGATCAGAACTTGCGCAACTATACCGGCACGCCTCGCTGTTCATTCATCCTTCGCAAATGGAGGGGTTCGGCCTTGTTGTGCTCGAAGCGCTCAATGCCGGAGTTCCGATCGCCGTTTCGAACCTGCCGGCTCACCGCGAGTTCAATCTGCCGGATCATTGCTATTTTGAGGTGGGTGATGTCGATGCCATCGCCCGGATCATGGCCGCTGACGACCATAGGGTTTACACACCGCAAGAAGGCACCGAAATCCTGAGCCGCTATTCGGTGAAGCGAATGATCGAAGGGCATGAACATGTCCTTCACACTGTCGCGAAGTCGGTGACGCGTTCTTAGCGAATCTCGACTCAAACGGTCATCCGCTGTTGGAATTTGTCCCAGTAATCATTCACGACATCATCCAGCGAGAAGTCGTTGATCCTGCTGCGCCCTGCCGCGCCGAGTTCATCGCGAAGCTTGCTGTCGTTCATCATCCTGATCGCATCGGCTAGCGCGGCGCAATCGTCATTGGGCACGATCAGTCCGTATGGCGCCCTCACTACTTTGCCGGGAGTGGCGGCAGAGGCTTTTAGCAATTCTGCGGGCCCTGATGGACAATCCGTCGCGATGATCGGACGCGCTAGTGCCATTGCTTCTGCAATCGCATTCGGGAAACCCTCATTGCGCGATGAAGATACGAAGAACTCCGATCTGGCGACAACGGGGTATGGATTGGCGAAATAACCAGGCAAGTGCACGCGTCCTTCCAGGCTCAAATCAGCCACCTGCTTTGCGAGAGCCTCCCGTTCCGGACCGTCTCCGAGGATTACGAGGTCAATCCCCGGGGATGCGCTGGCATAGGCTTGAAGCAACAGCGAAAAGTTCTTTGCTTTCACAAGCCGACCGGACGCGGCGGCAAACCGCGTAGGCAGTGCCATTCCCGCAGGCATCGCGGCCTTGGCCTCTATTTGAGCAGGGTCGTAGGGATTGGGCACAACTTCGATTTTGCCCGGATCAAGAGAGAAATTTCCGGCCAGATCGTCTCTCACGCCGTTCGAAACCGCCAGTATCTTGTCTGCGCGGCGGTAGGCAATGCGCATCACGAGACGGAGGATGCCTGCCACGAACGGATTATAGCGGCCTTGCAGATGGGATGTGGCATGCATCCGTTCGCACAAAACGACAGGTGCGTTGCCGCCCCGCCAACGCCAGACTGCTGCAGAAACATTGGCCCTGATGAGGAACGACACGACCAGATCGGGCTCTAGGTCGTCGAGGCGGCTTTGGAGCTGTTTGACCGAGCGAACCAGGCTCCCCCGGCTGTCGAGCACGTGAGTGGCCGTTACCGGGGCCATCTTTCGCATGACCGGCTCATCGTCGAGCAGGATCAGGTGCGTTTCGATCTCTTCGCTTTCCTTGCCTGCTCCCTGCAGGATCAAGTCCAGAACACGCTCTGCGCCCCCCATGCCAATCGAATTGATGACAAAGGCTACGCGTCTGACCATCAGCGTCATGCTGTACCGGCAGCCGGCTTCCGGGCGCGCGCTGCAACGACAACGGGATAGACTGGGTCAGCCGGCTCCAACTTTGAGACGTCGATCTCCTCCAGGACTGCCCCATGCAGGAAGGCCGTTGCAGCAAACAAATTTCCATAGTGAATGACCGAGAAATCGTCGCCGAAATGTTCGTTCATCAGGCGGGAGACACTGTGTTCCGTGAGGGACCAATGCCAGGTGTTGCGCCATTCATGCGGATCGATCGGCGAGATGCCGGGGACCGTCATCAATAGCACGCCGCCCGGTACGAGCGATCTCTGAAGCTGGTCAACGGCGGCATGTACGTCGAATAGCAGATGCAAGGTCTGAGTAAGGACGATGCAATCGAAGGCTTCGGTAGGCAACACGGAGGGATCGGCGAGATCGCCCGTTATTGTTGTATGCCTTGCGTTCGGATCGTAGTTCAAGACACTCTGATGGGTGATGCGGTCGCCGCCGAATTTGCGCGAATAAGCATCGTCGCCAATTTCCAGGACCCTACCGCGGATGTCGTCCCGGTGATCTTCCAGAAAGCGTTCGATATAGAGGCGGTCCACTGGGGTGCCGCGCTCCCAGCCGAAATTGCGGCTCAGCGGTTCACCATTGTGCAGCTTGCGACGGAGATACATCCACCGCCGAACCGGGGCAGGCCACTGTCGATCGAGCAATGCAGTCAGGCGCCGGATGCCGCGCACGCATGTTTCCTTCCTTGGTGAGGACTTCTAGTTCATTAACCCTATTTCAGCAGGCCAGTATTAGATCGCAGCCTGGAGATTGAATAGCGCGCATGGCGAAATATCCGGTTACCACCCTGATCGAGGCGAAAAGCCGAATAGCCGACCTTGGTCTGCTTGCACTAGTGCGCCGGGCTGATCTTCTGCTGTTTTTCGCTCTTCGCGACATCAAGGTCCGATATCAGCAGACATTCTTCGGAGTCCTGTGGGCGCTCTTTCATCCGCTGGTCATGCTGGGGATGTTCTGGCTCATATTCGGCCGGATCGTGCGGGTCGATACGGGGGGGATTCCCTATCCGCTGTTCGGCCTCGCCGGGCTGATCTTGTGGAACATGTTCATGCAGGGCGTCACGGCGGCCGCAAACAGCCTGCACAATCATCAGGACCTGATCAAAAAGATATATTTCCCACGGCTTATTCTGCCGTTCTCGGCAATCTTTACCAGCTTCATCGATTTCCTGATCGCGCTGACCCTGCTCTTTTGTCTGTTATTGCTATTCGGCCCCGCGCTGGAACTCCGGCTGCTCTGGATCATCCCCATTGTCGCGATCACGGCCATGGCCGGTGCCGGATTTGGGGCTGCGCTGGCGGCTCTCACAGTCCTGTTTCGCGATGTGCGCCAGATCATTCCGCTTATCGCACAGATAGGCTTGCTGGCGACGCCTATCGCCTATCCTGCATCAATGGTGCCCGATGCGTTGAAGCCGGTCTATTACCTCAATCCAATGGCGGGGCTGGTTGCGGCATTTCGGGCTGCGTTGCTCGGGACGGAAATGCCGCCCACCTCGGCGATGATACAGGGCCTGGCGGTGGCCGTATTACTCTTCGTGGGCGGCCTTCTCCTGTTCCGCTATCTGGAACGCAAGTTCGCGGACATTCTGTGATGTCGCAGAACGCCATCGAGATAGAGCACCTGACCAAACGCTATCGCAGGGGCATCTGGGCGCATTCCACGATGCGCAGTGCAATTGCGAGTAGCGTGCGGCGCCTGTTGCAGTCAGGTGAAGTGGACAGCGGCTGGTTCGAGGCTCTGTCAGACGTCACGCTTTCCATCGGAGAGGGAGAAAGCGTGGCGCTGATCGGCGACAACGGCGCAGGGAAAAGCACGCTGCTCAAGGTCCTCTCTGGAATTACACCGCCCTCGGCCGGACGCGCGGTTATCAATGGACGAGTTGGGTCGCTTCTGGAGGTCGGGTCTGGCTTTCATCCGGACCTCACCGGACGGGACAATATCTTCCTCAATGGCTTGCTGCTTGGAATGTCGCGCAGGGACGTGCGCGCCCGCTTCGACGAGATCGTTGATTTCTCGGGCGTCGAGGCGTTCATCGATACGCCGGTCAAGCGCTATTCCAGCGGTATGTATATGCGGCTGGCCTTTGCCATTGCCGCCCATCTCGACACGGAGATATTATTCGTGGACGAGGTGCTGGCCGTTGGCGATGTGAGTTTCCAGCAGAAATGCCTCGACAGGATGAACCAGTTTTCTGGTTCCGGCCGCACCATTGTTTTCGTCAGCCACAATCTGACCGCTGTGGAAGCCTTGTGCGGGCGATCCATTCTCATCGAGAAGGGGAGGGTGGCTGCAGACGGGCCCACCCGAGACGTGCTCAATCAATATCTGCGCAGGCAAGGCGGGGAAGGGACGTTCGACCGCGTCACTTTCGAACCGGGCCAAGGGCCTTCGCGGGGCAGACTGGAAATCCTCGCAGCCAGTGTCAGGCCGGCAAACGGAAGCATAGGGGAGCCGATCGACGTCAAGACGGATATTGTCTTCGAGTTTACGATCCGGCGCAAGGGCGGCGAACCCTCTCCCGTGGTTGCGCCCTCCATCATTGTTACAACCAGTGGCGGTGAATTGCTCTTCACTGTTGGACCGCTAGAGCCCAACGTCGCATGGCCTGCCGGAACCTATTTGCTACGTTGCCATCTGCCGGGCAATCTTCTGAACAACGGCAGATACAGTGTTGGCCTCTACCTTGGCGAAGACGATCTGGAGCCATTCACCATTCCCCATCTTATCGATATCGACGTTCTCGATAATGCAGAAGACCGCTTTGGCTGGTACGATGAATGGCCCGGCCTCATCCGTCCGCGGCTGGAATGGGAAAGGCAGAGAATAAACCCCCAGTAGGCAAAGCGCTTGTCGCAGCTCTAGCCCTGCAATCGGGCCAGTCCTCGCCCAAGACGTTTGATATTGCGCAGAAAAAATCGACCCGGTTGCTGCCATGTTGGAATACCCGCGACAATCCGATGCCGTTCCTTTCGGCAAGACTGCGTAATCCTCTGCTCGAGGGGATGGCCTGACACATATGATTCCAGCCAGTCGAGAAACGCCATGCGGGCGGGATGAGGGCCGAATTGCGCGTAGTGTCCCGCCACTGTCCCTTTTGCTGAAACGGATGCCGGATGCTGCCGGTATTTCGCAGTTGTGCAGCTGTCCACATACACTGCGTGGTCAAGCATGATCTTCGCCCACAAGGTTTGATCTTCGTAGAAATGAAAGCGCTCCTCGAAACCGCCGACACTCTGGGCAATCTCGCGCCTTATCATCACACCGCAAGTGCACGGCACGATGCCGCGTGAACGGATGATAACCTTTTCAAGCAGATGCGCTGGTTGATGAAGACTGTTGGCCTCCTTGCCCATGCGCTCGGTTGAATTGCGTTTGGGATTTTCCGGATAC
>JAUIFP010000059.1 GCA_030430365.1 Alphaproteobacteria bacterium
GAACCGGTGGCGATCACGATATTCTCGGCGCTCACCGTCTTGCCTTCCACTTCCACGCTATGCGCGTCCTTGAAAGTGGCATGGCCTTTCAGCCAGTCGACCTTGTTCTTCTTGAAAAGATATTCGATGCCGCCGGTCAGGCCCTTCACGGCATCGTCCTTCTCGCTCAGCAAGGCGTCCAGATCGAGGCCGACCTTGCCGGTCTGCACGCCGAATTTGGCCAGCAGCCCTTCATGGGCTTCCTCGAACAGTTCGGAGCCATGCAGCATCGCCTTGGAGGGGATGCAGCCGACATTGAGGCAGGTGCCGCCCAGTGTCTCCCGGCTTTCCGCGCAGGCCGTCTTCAGGCCCAGCTGCGCCGCGCGGATCGCCGCGACATAACCGCCGGGGCCGGCACCGATAACCAGGACGTCGTAATCGTATTCAGCCATTCAAACCGCCTTACAGGTCGATCAGGAGCCGTGCCGGATCCTCGATCGCTTCCTTGATGATCTTGAGTGCAGTGACCGCCTCGCGCCCGTCGATCAGGCGGTGGTCGTAGCTCAGCGCGATATACATCATCGGCCGCACGACGATTTCGCCGTTCACGACCACGGCCCGGTCTTCGATCCGGTGCAGGCCCAGCACGGCGCTTTGCGGCGGGTTGATGATCGGGGTGGACATCAGCGAGCCGAACACGCCGCCATTGGAGATCGTGAAGGTGCCGCCCTGCATGTCCGCCATGGTCAGCGTGCCGTCCTTCGCCTTCTGCCCGTAATCGGCGATCGCCTGCTCGATCCCCGCGAAGGACAGCTTGTCGCAATCGCGCACTACGGGGACGACCAGCCCGTTGGGCGCACTGACCGCCACGGAGATGTCGACGAAATCGTGATAGACGATCTCTTCGCCGTCGATCTGCGCGTTCACGGAGGGTACGTCCTTCAGCGCCAGCACGGATGCCTTGGCGAAGAAGCTCATGAAGCCCAGCTTGATGCCGTGCTTCTTGGCGAACAGATCCTTGTACTTGTTCCGCGTTTCGATCACCGCGCTCATATCCACATCGTTGAATGTGGTCAGCAGCGCGGCTTCTTCCTGCGCGCCTTTCAGCCGCCTGGCGATCGTCTGGCGCAGCCTGGTCATCTTGACCCGCTCCGTGCGTCGCTCGCCGCCGGCGCTCGGTGCCGGGCTGGGGGCCGGCGCGTCGCCGGAAGTGGACGGGGCAGGGGAGCTGTCCTTCGCCTTGGCCGCGGCCAGCACGTCTTCCTTGGTCAGCCGGCCATCCTTGCCGGTGCCCTTGATCGTCGAGGGATCGACGCCGTGTTCCAGCACCGCCCGCCGCACTGCGGGCGAAAGGGTCAAGGACGTGTCCGTCGCCTCCACCGGGCTCGGCGCGGGTGAGGAGGCTGGGGCCGCTTCGGATTTCTCTTCGGCGGGTTCGCTTTCCTGCTTCTCGCTCTTGGCGGGGGCAGGCGCGGAGGATGCTTCGCCTTCTTCGACCAGCGCAATGATCGCCCCGACTTCCACCGTATCGCCGAGCTCGACCTTATGCTCGCTCAATACGCCGGTGATGGGCGAGGGGACCTCGACCGCAACCTTGTCGGTTTCCAGGCTGGCAATGGGCTCGTCGGCCTTCACGGCGTCGCCGGGCTGTTTGAGCCATTCGCCGATCGTGGCTTCGGTGACGGATTCGCCTAGCGTGGGGACTTTGACTTCGGTGGACATTGTTTATTTCCCTGTGCGGGTCGGGCTGCTTTGATCAGGACTTCTTCTTTGCTCGAGCGGCTTTGCCGCCATCGGCGAGACCCAGTGCGATGCTGACGAGCGATTCCTGTTGGACCTTGTGGCGCGGCGCCAGGCCGGTTGCGGGCGATGCCGCGGGCTCGCGTCCGGCATAGCTGGGGCGCATGCCTTCCTTGCCGGCTTCGTTCAGAGCCTTTTCGATCTGGCCTTCCACGAAGAACCAGGCGCCGTTGTTCTTCGGCTCTTCCTGGCACCAGATGACCTGTTCCAGATTGTCCATCCGCGCCATGCGGATCGCCAGCGGCTCGCCCGGGAAGGGATATAGCTGTTCCAGGCGGACGATGGATACGTCCTCCAGCCCGGCCTCGTCGCGCGCCTCGATCAGGTCGTAGGAAACCTTGCCGCTGCACAGCACCAGACGGCGGACCTTCTTGTCGGGGATCACCTTGGTGTCCGACAGGATCCGCATGAAGTGGCCTTCGCCCGTGAACTCGTCCGATTTGGACTTCGCCATCGGGTGCCGCAGCAGCGACTTGGGCGTCATGATGACCAGCGGCTTGCGGAAGGGGCGTAGCATCTGGCGGCGCAGGACGTGGAAATAGTTGGCCGGCACCGTGATGTTGCAGACCTGGATATTGTCGTTGGCGCAAAGCTGAAGGAAACGCTCCAGCCGGGCGGAACTGTGTTCCGGGCCCTGGCCTTCATAGCCATGCGGCAGCAGCAGAACGAGGCCGTTGGCCCGCAGCCACTTCGCTTCGCCGGCCGCGATATACTGATCGATCACGATCTGCGCGCCATTGGCGAAATCGCCGAACTGCGCCTCCCACAAAACCAGCGTCTTGGGATCGGCAGAGGCGAAGCCGTATTCGAAGCCCAGCACGCCATATTCCGACAGCGGGCTGTCATAGACCTCGAACTTGCCGTGGGGCAGGGTGGTCAGCGGGATATATTTACGCTCGGTCTTCTGATCGATCCACATCGCATGACGCTGGCTGAACGTGCCGCGCCCGGAATCCTGGCCGGACAGGCGCACGCCGAAGCCTTCGGTCACCAGGCTGCCGAAGGCGAGTGCCTCCGCCGTGGCCCAGTCGATATCCTTGCCGGTATCGAACATCTCGCGCTTGGCGTCGATCACGCGGCCCAGCGTCTTGTGGATCTCCAGATCGTCCGGCACCGTGGTAAGCGTGCGGCCCAGGCTTTCGAACAGCTTGGTTTCGATCGCAGTGTTGATGTTGCGGCGCGCGGTTTCCGGATCCGCCGGCTTGTTCAGCCCGCTCCAGCGTCCGCCGAACCAGTCCGCCTCGTTGGGCTTGTAGCTCTTGCCGGCTTCGAATTCGTTATCCAGCGTGGCCACGAAATGGTCGGCGGTGTCGCCCGCCCAGCTTTCATCGATCACGCCTTCTTCGATCAGGCGCCTGGCATAGACTTCGCTCACTCGCGGATGCTTGCGGATCTGCGCATACATCAGCGGCTGGGTGAAGCTGGGCTCGTCGCCTTCATTGTGGCCGAAGCGGCGATAGCACCACATGTCGATCACGATGTCGCGCTTGAAGCGCTGGCGGTATTCGATCGCCAGTTTGCAGGCGAAGGTCACGGCCTCGGGATCGTCGCCATTCACGTGCAGGATCGGCGCCTGGACGCCTTTCGCAACGTCCGAGGGATAAGGCGAGGAGCGCGCGAATTGCGGGCTGGTGGTGAACCCGATCTGGTTGTTGATCACGAAATGGATGCAGCCGCCGGTATTGTATCCGCGCACGCCGGAAAAGCCGAAGCATTCCCACACGATGCCCTGGCCGGCAAAGGCTGCGTCGCCGTGGATCAGCACGGGCAGCACTTCTTCGTGCTTGTTGAGATCCTCGCGCACGGCCTGCTGCGCGCGGACCTTGCCCAGAACGATCGGATCGACCGTTTCCAGGTGGCTGGGATTGGGTACCAGCGACATATGGACGCTGATCCCGTCGAATTCGCGGTCCGTGCTGGTGCCGAGATGGTATTTGACGTCGCCCGAACCGCCGACATCGTCGGGATTGGCGCTGCCGCCGGAAAATTCGTGGAAGATCACGCGGTATGGCTTGGCCATCACATTGGCCAGCACGTTCAGCCGGCCGCGATGGGCCATGCCATAGACGATTTCGCGCACGCCCAGGGCGCCGCCATATTTGATCACCGCTTCCAGCGCGGGGATCATGCTTTCGCCGCCATCCAGGCCGAAGCGCTTGGTCCCGACATATTTCTTGCCGAGGAACTTTTCATATTCCTCGCCGCGGATCACGGCAGCCAGGATCGCCTTCTTGCCGTTCTCGGTAAACTCGATCTCCTTGTCGGCGCCTTCCATCCGCGCTTGCAGGAAGCGGCGTTCCTCGATGTCGGAGATGTGCATGTATTCTAGGCCGACATTGCCGCAATAATTGTGGCGCAGAATGTCCACCACTTCGCGCACCGTGGTCCATTCCAGACCCAGATTGCCGCCGAGATAGACCGGGCGGTCCAGCGCATCGCCAGAAAAGCCGTGAAACTCGGGTGTGAGGTCGGCCGGAAGTTCCAGCTTGCTGAGGCCCAGCGGGTCGAGGCTGGCGGCCAGATGCCCGCGCACGCGGTAGGTGCGGATCAGCATCATCGCCCGGATGGAATCGCCCGCGGCCTGTTCCACCGCCCGCTCGTCCGCCGGCATGCCGGCGCTGGCGGCCGCCTGCTTGATGGCCAGCTTCATCGCCGTGGGATCGAGCGCCTGGGTCAGGTCGTCCTGCGCCCCGGAATCGACGATCGGCCACTTGGCGTTCTGCCAGCTTGGCCCCGGCTGGGGGCCGCCATCATCTTCGAGCGAGAAATCGTGCAATTCGTTACCCATCGGGCCGTCTCCTGCGTGGTCCGTTCAAATCAACGGACCGGTGGCTAAGCCAGTTCCTTCAACAACGCATCGAGTGTGGTTCCCAGCTCGCTGGGGGAGGGGGAAACGCGGATGCCCGCTTCTTCCATCGCCGCGATCTTGTCGTCGGCGCCGCCCGATCCACCCTGCACGATCGCGCCGGCATGGCCCATGCGCCGTCCGGGCGGGGCCGTGCGGCCGGCAATGAAACCGACGACCGGCTTCTTGCGGCCCTTCTTCGCCTCGTCGGCCAGGAACTGCGCGGCTTCTTCTTCCGCGCTGCCGCCGATTTCGCCGATCATGATGATGGACTGGGTTTCATCGTCGGCCAGGAACAGGTCCAGCACATCGATGAAATTGGTGCCGTTCACCGGATCGCCGCCAATGCCCACTGCCGTGGTCTGGCCCAGGCCGACCATCGTCGTCTGGTGCACCGCTTCATAGGTCAGAGTGCCGGAGCGGCTGACCACGCCGACAGTGCCCTTCTTGAAGATGGAGCCGGGCATGATCCCGATCTTGCATTCTTCCGGCGTCAGCACGCCGGGGCAGTTGGGGCCAATCAGGCGTGACTTGGAGCCGGAAAGGGCGCGCTTCACCTTCACCATGTCCAGCACCGGCACGCCTTCGGTGATCGCCACGATCAGCTCGATCTCGGCATCGATCGCTTCCAGGATCGCGTCGCCCGCAAAGGGCGGCGGCACATAGACCACGCTGGCAGTTGCGCCGGTCGCGGCCTTGGCTTCGGCCACGGTGTTGTAATTGGGCAGGCCCAGATGCTCGGTGCCGCCCTTGCCGGGCGTGACGCCGGCAACCATCTGCGTGCCGTAATCGAGCGCCTGCTGCGTGTGGAAAGTCCCGGTGTCACCCGTCATGCCCTGGGTGATCACCTTGGTGTTCTTGTCGACTAGGATGGACATCGTGGCTCCCTGATGGCCGATGAGTGGATTGGCTAGGCCAGCGAGGCGTCCAGCCCCTTACAGGCGACCAGCAGTTCCTCGACCGCGTCGGTCGAGACCTTGAGATTGGCTGCGGCTTCTTCACCCAGCTCGATCTCGATCACTTCTTCCATGCCACCTGCGCCCAGCACGGCAGGCACGCCGACATAGAGGCCGTTAAGGCCGTATTTGCCTTCGACATAGGCGGCGCAGGGCAGGATGCGCTTCTGGTCGCCCAGATAGGCCTCCGCCATCGCAATCGCGCTGGTGGCAGGCGCATAATAGGCCGAACCGTTGCCCAGCAGGCTCACGATCTCACCGCCGCCGCCGCGCGTACGCTGCACGATCTCGTCGATCTTTTCCTTGGTGGACTTGCCCATCTTGACGAGGTCGGTCACCGGAATGCCGCTTACGGTGGAATATTCGAGCACGGGCACCATCGTGTCGCCGTGGCCGCCGAGCACGAAGGCATTTACGTCCTTCACCGAAACACCGAATTCCCAGGCCAGGAAGGTGGCGAAACGCGCGCTGTCCAGCACGCCTGCCATGCCGACCACCATATTGTGGGGCAGGCCGGAAAATTCGCGCAGCGCCCAGACCATCGCGTCCAGCGGGTTGGTGATGCAGATCACGAATGCGCCCGGCGCATGTGCCTTGATGCCTTCGCCCACGGCCTTCATCACGGAAAGATTGATGCCCAGCAGATCGTCGCGGCTCATTCCCGGCTTACGCGGAACGCCTGCAGTCACGATGATCACATCGGCGCCTGCAATGTCCGCATAATCGTTGGTGCCGGTGATCTTGGCGTCGAAGCCTTCGACCGGGCCGCATTGCGAAAGGTCCAGCGCCTTGCCCTGGGGCATGCCCTCGGCAATGTCGAAGAGGACGATGTCCCCCATTTCCTTTTTCGCTGCCAGATGGGCGAGTGTGCCGCCGATCATGCCGGCGCCGATAAGGGCAATCTTCTTGCGAGCCATGAGGGGATTGGTTCCTTCGCTTGCCGCGGGAGCGTGGAGTGCCAAGCGCAATTCCCGCATCCCGCGAAAAAATTGCGCCTCTCTCCCTTCGGCCCCTAAGGCGGCCACGGTTTTTTTGCAACCGCGAAAGGCGTCATTTTTCCCACTATTTCAGATATTAGTTCGCAATAGCAACAGTGAGGCGTCAAAAAGCGGTTTTTGTGAAAATTCGGTGAAACTTCGTGGTTTTCCGCCCGGGATTTCAGGCGCGTTTGCTAGGCGGTTCAGCCCGCCATGCGGATCGAACGATCCTTCTGCCGCTCCTGCGTCAGCAGCGTGGCCGCCAGATAGTCGGGCACGGCGCGGCTGAAGTAATAGCCCTGGCCCAGCGTACAGCCGGCATCGCGCACGACATTGACCTGTTCGATCGTCTCGAGCCCTTCGGCAACGATATCCATTTCCAGCTGCGAACCGAGTTCGGCCACGGCGCGGATGATCGCGTCGCTCTTGCGGCCGACATTCGGCCCGGAAACGAAGCTGCGATCGACCTTGATCTTCTTGAACGGGAACTTGTTGATATAGCCCAGCGAGGAATAGCCGGTGCCGAAATCGTCGAGCGCGAAGCGCACGCCTTCGGCCGCGAGCTGCTCGATGAAGCGAGTCGTGTGGCGATTGTCGTCCAGGAACAGGCTTTCCGTCACTTCCAGTTCCAGCCGCGAGGGATCCAGCTTGGCTTCCTTGATCGCGTTGAGGATGCCGAGCGCAGAGCCCGGAGCGCGGATCTGAACCGGCGAGAGGTTGACCGCGATGGTGACGTCTTCCGGCCAGCATGCCGCGGCCTTGGCCGCCTGGGTGGTGATCCAGTTGCCCAGCGTGATGATCACGCCGGTTTCTTCCGCCACGGGAATGAATTCGTCGGGCTTCATTTCGCCCTTTTCCGGATGGAACCAGCGCACCAGCGCTTCGAAGGTGCGGATCCGCCCGGTTTCCAGATCGACGATCGGCTGGAAGAATATCGACAGCTCGTCGCGCTGCAGGGCGGCGCGCAGCTCCGCCTCGATTTCCTTGCGGCGCATGAGATTGCGCGTCATCGAGGCATCGAAGAAGCTGATCTGGTTCCGGCCGTTGACCTTGGCGTGGTAGAGCGAGAGGTCGGCGCCCTGCATCACGGCATCCAGATCAGAACCGTCATCGGGCAGCAGCGCCACGCCCATGGAGGTGCCGATATCCAGCAGTTCCCCATCGATGCGGAACGGCGTGGAAATGGTTTCCAGCAGGCGAGTGGCGAGTTCTTCGGAGGCGGCACGCGAAACGACATCGCAGGCGACGATGAATTCGTCGCCGCCGAAGCGCGCCACCGTGGCCCCATCGGGCGCCACTTCGCGCAGCCGCCTGGCGACTTCGGAGAGCACGCGGTCGCCCACGGGGTGGCCCAGCGTGTCGTTCACTTCCTTGAACTTGTCGAGGTCGAGCCAGAACAGGGCGAGCTTGTCCTTGTCGCCCATCGTCATGAGCTTTTCGACCATTTCGTGGTTGAGACCGGCGCGGTTGGAAAGCCCGGTGACGACATCCGTCCGGGCAAGGTCGCGCATTTTGTCGGCCATTTTCTGGCTGGTTTCGGCCGCGGCGATGGATTCGCGCAGCACGTCGAACACGTTGAAAGTGATCGATACCATGGCCGGCAGAAGCAGGAATGTGGTGACCGCCATGATGCCGTGCACCACGTCGCCTTCCAGCGCGCAGACGATGATCAGGGGCAGCAGGGCCAGGAACAGCTGGCCGATGGCGATCATCGGCCGGCCTGCATTACGCGCCGCAATAGCGGCGGCATAGGCGATGGCATAGCTCACCATGATCAGCTGCACCCCGGGATCGAGATCCAGGCTGATAGTGGCAGCGGCAATGGCACCGACTAGGAAGGCGAAGCTGAATGCTCCCGCCTCGTACCACAGTTCCAGGCGCTTGGCGTCGCGGTCTTCCCGGTCGGGTTCCAGCCGTGTTGCGGTGGCGACACGCAGCACGGCAATCGCCGTCAGCAGGACGGTGGCGCCAAGCAGGTAGGGGTTGGCCGAATAATAGGTGACGGCCCAGGCCGAACCGACGCCGCAAAAGGCGCCGATCGCAAGGCTTGCGGGCTGCGTATAGAGTGACGTGACGAGTTTGCCGCGGACGCGACCATCCAGTGCGTCCCCAGCCTTCATCCGCGCTAGTATGTCACGGATTTTCCGAATGCGTCATCTCCTGCTCGCCACCTGGCTTCGAAATAGCGGCAAGAGGTCACCGAGTGGTTAAGAAAGCCGTTACCAAGAGGAATACTAGGGATTCTGCGAGGCTACACCCTGTCCGCTGGAGTTTTGCGCAGCTAATTTGGCCGCCATACGCGAATCCAGCGTGCGGCAGATGCCCAGCCACCAGCGATAGGCTTCGCGGTCGCCGGCGAAGAATGCGTCCTCGGCCTGCCTGCGCGCCTGCTGGGCCGCCGCAAGGCCGTGCTCGGCAAAGTGGCGCAGCGCGGCGTTCAGCATTTCGCGGCTTTCCGCACCCATTTGATTGTCGTTGGCAGGCTGTCCGATCCTGATCCTGGCGGGATGATGGGGGATGGGCAGGCCGTTATTGTTGGCGGCGGCGGAGAAGTTAATCGTCATCGAGGTCGTGACCCTTGCATTTTTTCGGGCGCCATGCGGCACCGTAGGGCACTGAATAGTCCGACATTTCTAAGTCTTGGTTTGGGCACATGGTTTCGAAAAACAGGGAATCGGTTAACTTTTTGAGCGCCGATTGCCGATGAGATCCGGTGCCCAGGCGGCATGGCGGGTCCGCGCCCGGCGGACCCTCTCATGCACTGTTCCTGATTTATGGGCGGCCTGGGCGCCGCAGCGGACAATGGCCAACCGGCCTATTCGCTCGCCTGGTCGAGCCCGCGTGCTTCCACCATCGGTTCGATCTGGGGATCGTGGCCGGTGAAGTCGCGGTACATCACGGCATAGTCCTTCGTGTGGCCCTGGCCCAGGAAGGTGGCGCGGATATGTTCGCCGTTCTCGCGCGTCACGCCGCCATTCTCCTCTACCCAGGCCCAGCCGTCATGCGCGAGCAGCTCGGTCCAGATATAGCTGTAATAGCCCGCAGCATATCCGCCTTCCCAGATATGCCGGAAATAAGGTGTGCGATAGCGCGGCGGGATCAGCGCGGCATTCAGCCCGATCCACTGCATCGTATCGGCTTCGAATTCCGCTGCGTCCTGCTGCGCCTCTTCACTGCCCAGCTGGTGCCATTTCATGTCGAGCAGCGCGGCTTCCAGCAGCTCCCCGAAGGCCAGGCCCTGGTTGAACTTTCCGGCCTCTTCGATCTTGTCGAGTAGATCGGCCGGGATGGTCTCGCCGGTTTCGTTATGCTTTGCGTAATTGTTCAGGATCTCGGGAACTGTCGCGAAGTTCTCGTTGAATTGGCTGGGGAATTCCACGAAGTCCCGCGCCGTATTCGTGCCGGAGAGCGACGGATATTTCTGATTGGCGAATATGCCGTGCAGCGCATGGCCAAATTCGTGGAACATCGTCGTCACATCGTCGAACGTCATCAGTGCCGGCTCTCCGGCGGCAGGCGGCGTGACGTTCAGCGTATTGAAGATCACCGGCTTTTCATCGAGCAGGAAGGATTGCTCTACGAAATTGCCCATCCAGGCGCCGCCCTGCTTGTTGGGCCGCGCGAAGGGATCGATGTAGAACAGCGCGAGTTCGGAGCCGTCCTTGTCGAACACGGTGTAGACGCGCATGTCCGGATGATAGGTCGGGATGTCGCTGCGCTGCTTGAAGCTCAGGCCGTATGCCTGGCTGGCCGCATAGAACACGCCGTCTTCCAGCGTGCGCCAGACTTCGAAATAGGGTTTGATCGTCGCATCGTCGAGATCGTAGCGCGCCTTGCGCACTTTCTCCGCGTAATATCCCCAATCCCACGGTTCCAGCGAGATATTCTGCCCTTCGGACGCGGCCATTTCTTCCAGCATTTGCGCTTCGCGCTTCTGCGTGGCGGAAACCGCGGGCACGAAGCCGGTCAGCAGGTCCACGGCCTCTGCCGGATCCTTCACCATCCGGTCATACATCGCGAATGTCGCGAAATTGGGCTGGCCGAGCAGCGCCGCCTTCCTTGCGCGCAACGCGGCGGTTTCCTCCACGATCGCTGTCGTATCGTATTCGTCGCCGCCCGATGTCCGGTTCAGGCTGGCCTCGAACAGCTTCTGGCGGCTTGCGCGATTGGTCAGGCTGGCGAGTTGCGGCTGCTGCGTGGTGTTGATCAGCGACAGGGCATATTTGCCCGGATGGCCCATTTCCTCGGCCAGCTTGGCCGCCTTTTCGATCGCCGACTGCGATAATCCGTCCAGCTCTTCCGCGCTGTCGAAAATCGGCGCCTTGGCCGCGGTCGCCTGTGTCAGCATCTGGGAGAACTCTGTTTCCAGCTCCGCGATGCGCGTATTCATCTCGGTCAGCGCTTGCTTGTCGTCCGCGGAAAGCAGGGCCCCGGCATGGACGAAATCGGCATAGACCGTTTCCAGCAGCATTGCGTCTTCGGCGGTCATGCTCATGGCGGCGCGATTGTCGTAAATCGCCTTTACCCGCTCGAACAGTTTGTCGTTCAGATAGATGGCATCCATCATCGCCGAGATTTGCGGGGCGACGGCCGCCTGGGCCGCATCCAGCGTGTCGTTCGTATTGGCCGAGACGATCTGGCTGAAGGGATAATAGGCGCGCACCAGCATCCGGCCGGAACGCTGCATGGCCACCAGAGTGTTTTCGAAGGTCGGGGCTTCCGGATTATTTGCGATCGCCTCTATTTCGGCGAGTTGCAACTCGATCGCGCGTTCGATTGCCGGCTGAAAGTCGGCGTCTTCGATCTTCGTGAAATCGGGCGCCTTGAAGGGCAGGGGGCTATCGTTTTCGAAATAGGGGTTCACGTCTTGCTTCGCTGCGCTTTCTTCCGTCTCGTCCATCGCTTTCGCTTCGCCTGATACAGGCATTCCTGCAAGCAGGGCCGCGCTTGCGGCAGTGGCGATCAAACGATTCTTCATCCAATATCTCCTGACAATAAGCGCGCGGCGGCGTGTCCCGCACGGGTAGCATGGCTGCACGATAGCCATATGCAGGCTTAAGTGAACAGAGGCTTAGGAACTGCCGGTTTGTGCCGCAAGCGCGATTGCCGCTCTAGCAGGGCTGGCCCTGATATTGCCTGCGGTGCGGCTGGTAGCTGCTGCCGTTCCAACGCCGCACGGGGAAGCAGAAGCCCGGGCCGCCCACTTCGATATCGGGCCAGCCATCCGCACCGGTCGTCTCCAGGAAATTGGCAAAGCCGATCGTATTGTCCATCAGCTTCCAGTTGCCATCGGCCTGCTTGCTGAGCAGGAAATATCCCGCCCCGGCTCCGCCATAGCAGAATGTGCCGCCTTCCATGATCAGCGCTTCCGGCCTTCCATCGCCGTTGAGGTCGCCGGGCAGGCTGAGCTCGCCGGGCGAATAGCTGGGCGTACCGGGATCGTCGCAGGCCTTCCACATCCCGCCGACTTGCGTGAAGCCTGCGGCCTTGAAGGCGGCTGTGGTCTCGCTTGGGCTGAGTTCGGAAGTGCCGGCTGCGGCCGCGCCGGACGCTGCCGCTTCATCCGCCGCGCCAGTTTCGGCAGCGCTATCGGCATCGACTGCCGGGTCTTGACCGGAGCTCGCTGCCGCAATGGCGCTATCCTGGGCTGAATTCTGGGCAGTTTCATCCTCGGCATTGGCCGAGCAGCCCAGAAGCAGGATCGAAGCTGGAATCAGTACAGGGAGAGCAGCGAAGGCCCCCACGAAACGATAGAACGCCATGTGCGAATCTCCACCACTATGGATGCCTCCTGGGCAGTGGTGGAGATTTGCTCCGCGCTCAGAAACTTGTCACGCTTATTCTGCCTCTTCGGGCATCGGTCCGCAGCGCGTTTCGTCACCGGCTTCGCAGGCGGCCTTGTCGGCTTCCCACTTTTCGATGGCAGCCTGCTGCTCGGCCTCGATACGGGCGATTTCCTCTTCGCGCGCGATCTTCTCTTCTTCGAGCCGTTGCAGCGTTGCTTCGTAATCGCGCATGGCCTGTTCGTAATTCGCGAGTGCGGCCTCGTTGGCGGCGACCTGCTGCTGCGCAGCCTCTAGCTGTTCCGCATTGGCGGCCTGGCGAGCGGCCACTTCTTCCGGGCTGTTGCCTTCGGGAATGACGCCTTCCGGCTGGAGCACGGAATCGTCTTCCGCAGGTGCGGCCGCTTCTTCTGCCGGTGCAGCAGTTTCCGTGGCTTCCTGCGCCGTCAGAGGGCCTGCCAGGGCGAGCAGGGCAGCCGTGCCGATGCCCGCTGCAATACTGCTTCTGATCGAACTGCGTTTCATGATCGGTCTCCTTATCCATCCTGCGCCCGGCGAATCCGTTCAGGCACGATAATACCCGGACAATACGCGCGGCGACCGAAATTTATCCCTGATCTTTCAGTATTCTCCACAGAATAACTTGAATCGACTGGGCTTCGGTAGTCCATGGAGGCAGGTTCCCAAGTAAGACTGCTGGCTGCCCATCAATGCGCATCCCGGCCTTCTGGCGGGGGCGCACACTCTGCGCGTTCAGTATTCTCCGCGTCTCAGCCGGAAGGCCAGCGCGGTCAAAGCCACGCCGCTGGCTAGCAGATAGGCGCCGATCAGCCAGCCGAGCGAGAGTATCGTCGCGCCGGGGGAGGTCATCATGATCGCGAACAGCGCGATCGCCAGCGCCATGGAAAGCGCGCCTGCCAGGCCCAGCATGATTTCGCCTTCCATCGCCTTGCGCAGGCGCACAGCGGCGGCGATCTCCAGCGCGCCTGTCACCAGCGCCCATACGGCGATCAATGCCACCAGCAGGAAGGCGTAGACCGTGGTCGCCACAAGCGGCCAGATGAAGAAGATCACGCCCACTGCAAGGCCGGCCACGCCGGACAGGGCCAGCGCCCACCAGCGCTCCGCATGGTCCCGTGCGCCGCGCAGACCGGAAATCAGCGAGAAAAGCCCGTCGACAAAGCTGAACGCGGCGAAGATCATGGCGAAAGTCAGGATCGTGAAGCCGGGAAAGATGAGCGCGGCGATGCCCAGCGCTATCGCGATCAGGCCGCGCAGCATGAACCATTTCCAATTGTGCTGCGGCAGAAATATTCGCGCCTCCATATCGAGGCGCGGATCGGAAGGGGCGGGTGCGGGCTTGTCGCTGGTCATGGCTTGCTCCCATTTTATCAATGGCGGAACCCCGCCCGGGTACGGCGGCTAAGCCGGTCAGAGGGGTTCGTTAGAGCAAAATAATCGGGCATGGGCGCGCGGGCAAGAATCGGCCAATGCGGGGCTCAGGCGCCAATGGGCGCTTCATATTCCCCTTCGGTGAAGATCTGCATGCGCCTTTCACTGCGTTCGGCCAGCGCGTCCAGCTGCCTCCCGCCTGCAACGGAATAATCGAGCTCCTGGGCGATCGCGTCATAATCGCCGGCCGCGAAGGCCCGGTTCAGCCGCGGGCTCGATCCGGGCATGATCTGGCCTTCGCCGACATTGAATGCCAGGTCCACCAGCGCGTCGAATTCATGCTGCGAGAGCGGGAGATCGCCTGCGAGGCGCTGCACTGCCTGTTCGGCCCGTTCGAGGTCCTGCCTGAACAGTTCGAGCACGCGTTCCTTCCCGATCCGGTCGCCCGGTGCAAGGCCGTCTGCGGGGGTGACGAGATGGCCGATGCCGACCGTCGGGTTGCCGGCCGCGCCGATATAGACGGTGTAGCGCACGCCTTCTTCGTCCATCAGCGCCTTGCGCAGTTCGTCGCTGGTGGTGAGGAGGGCAGCCGGGCGGCGCGCCTCCATGTCCTCGGCCTGCTCGTAGGCCGAGCCTGCAACCGGCTCCGCCATGGCAGAGTAAGTGGTCGTGACGGCTGCGACGCTGCCCGCAGCTGCGGTCATCATCAGCATCGCCCGGTGCTTGCGTTGGAGTTTACTGCCGCCATTGAGCCGCCGCCGGAGCCCCATCTGGCGCATCATATCCTTTATGCGCTGGCGTTTTGTCCTGCGTCCGGGGGCCGGAAACTGGGCAGGCGGATCGGTGATGGGGCTGTCGATTGCTGGCTGGGGCAGATGCTGGATGGCGTTGTGCCTCCCTGGTTGCTTCAAGGCTCTGAGTTGCACGCCTTGGCATGCAGGCCTTTCCTATCGAACGCGGCACTGGGCCATTCGATCCGAAAAGGCTGACACGCGCATCTCAGCCAGGGTTTTCCCCGTAGCTGGCCGCGCACACTTGACCTGTGTGAACATTTAAGGAACAAATGCAACTCCGGAGGTATACGTAAGGCGCCTCTGGACTCTCGTTCCTCCAGCCCCCAAATCGCGCCCATGGCTCTCACTTCCATTTCCGTCCGCGG
>JAUIFP010000060.1 GCA_030430365.1 Alphaproteobacteria bacterium
GGCCAAGGCGATCGAGCTGATGCTCACCACTGAAGGTTTCAACGTCTATACGACGGACCTGGGTGAGGAAGGTTTGGACCTTGGTAAGCTGTATGACTACGATATCATCCTGCTCGATTTGAACCTGCCCGATATGCATGGTTATGACGTGCTGAAGAAGCTGCGCGTGGCCAAGGTGCAGACGCCGGTTCTCATCCTGTCAGGCATCGCCGAAATGGATTCCAAAATCCGCAGCTTCGGTTTCGGCGCGGACGATTATGTGACCAAGCCCTTCCACCGCGAAGAGCTGGTTGCCCGCATTCATGCGGTTGTGCGCCGTTCCAAGGGGCACTCGCAGTCGATCATCCGCACCGGCAGGCTGGCCGTGAACCTCGACGCCAAGACCGTGGAAGTCGATGGCGCCCGCGTCCACCTGACGGGCAAGGAATATGCCATGCTGGAGCTGCTTTCGCTCCGCAAGGGCACCACGCTGACCAAGGAAATGTTCCTCAACCACCTTTATGGCGGCATGGACGAACCCGAACTCAAGATCATCGACGTGTTCATCTGCAAGCTGCGCAAGAAGCTGAGCCATGCCTGCGCGGGCGAGAATTACATCGAAACCGTATGGGGCCGCGGCTATGTGCTGCGCGATCCGGACGAAAAGGCCGAAGCTGCCTGATCCAGTTTAGATCGAGGGGGATCGGAACCGCTCCGGAGCATCGCTTCGGAGCGGTTTTTCGTTGTGGCCCCGGCTCAGGCAGTTTCTCGGTCAGCCGCCCGGCTGCCAAGCTCCTTCAGATCCAGCCCGCTCGGCTCCTGGAAAACGCGCAGGCCGAATTCCGGCAGGATCGCCAATATATGGTCGAAAATGTCGGACTGGATGCCCTCATATTCGCCCCAATTCGTGGTGTTGGTGAAGCAATAGACCTGTAGCGGCAGGCCCTGCGGCGTGGGCGGAAGCTGGCGCACCAGCAAGGTCATGTTCTGGGTGACGCGCCCATGGCTCTTGAGATAGGCGATCAGATAGGCACGCAGAGTACCGATATTGGTGATGCGCCGCGAATTGACCGCATCGCTATCGCCCGCGAGCTCAGTCTCGTTCCATTTGCGGATTTCCTCTTCCTTGCGGGCAAGGTAATCGTCCAGCAGGTGGAAGCGGTGCAACTGCTTGATCTCGTCTTCACCCATAAAGCGGATCGAATTCTGATCGATCTGGAATGCGCGCTTGATCCTGCGGCCGCCAGCCTCACGCATTCCGCGCCAGTTGCGGAAGCTTTCGGCAATCAGCTTGTAAGTCGGGATCGTTGTGATCGTCTTGTCGAAATTCTGCACCTTCACGGTGTGCAGCGCGATGTCGATAACATCGCCATCAGCATTCATCGACGGCATCTCGATCCAGTCGCCGACCCGCAGCATGTCGTTGGAAGTGAGCTGAATGGAAGCGACCAGCGAGAGGATCGTGTCCTTGAACACGAGCAGCAGCACGGCGGCCATTGCGCCAAGGCCCGATAACAGCAGCAGGGGCGACTGTTCGATCAGCACCGCCACCATCAGGATCGCTGCGGCGCAGTAGATCGCAATCTTGAGGACCTGAATATAGCCCTTGATCGGGCGGCTGTTGGAATCGGGCCGTCGGCGGTAAAGTTCGTCCACGTAATTGAGCCCGCCGCTCATCGCCATTGCGACCGACAGGACGATGAAGGCGGTGGCCACATTGGTGACAACCGTCACCACCTGCACCGGCATATGCGGAACCGCGACGATCCCGCGCGAGATGATCCAGGCCGGCACGATATTGGCCAGCCGTGCAGCCGCCTTGTCCGCCGTTTGGCTGCGCGTGTCCAAGAACGGCGCGGCGGCCTTCAACAGCACATGCTTGATGATGAAATTGACGGCGATCGCCAGCAGCGCCAGCAAGGCCAGCCCGATCAGCGATTGGGCCCAGGGGGGCTGCTCGGCAAAAAGTTGCGACAATTGTTCCATGGCGTGCGCCCTACCCGCACTCTGTATTGCACCTCAACCCCATGCCGCTCTGGACAAGCGGCACTTGCTGGTTCTAGCGGGCGCGCATGACCGCATACAAACAAGGCGATCCCACCACTCTGGGCCGGCTCTACGGCCGATCGCAGGGGCGCAAGCTGCGCAAGGGGCAGCAGGAGCTGGTCGACAAGCTGCTGCCGCAGATCAGCGTGCCCGAAGAAGGCCCCATCACGGCAGAGGGACTGTTCGGCCATGCAGCGCCGCTGCATTTCGAGATCGGCTTCGGCGCGGGCGAACATCTGGCCTACCGGGCGGACATGCTGCCCGACCATGCCTTTATCGGCGCGGAGCCTTTCCTGAACGGCGTAGTCGGCGCGCTGCAGCATGTGCGCGATCTGAGCCTTACCAATGTGCGGCTGCATCTGGGCGACGCGCTGGGCGTGCTGGAGCGCGTGCCTGACGGCGCCCTGTCCTTCGTCTATCTGCTGCACCCCGATCCCTGGCCCAAGGCGCGCCATGCCAAGCGCAGGATGATGAATGACGGCCCGCTGGACCTGATCGCCGCCAAGCTTAAGCCCGGCGGCGAATTCCGCTTCGGCACCGATCATCCGGTCTATCTGCGCCACGCGCTGATGGTGATGCAGCGCCATATCCACCCCGTGACCGGCCAGTTCGAATGGCTGACCGAAGGGCCGCAAAGCTGGCAGAAGCGCCCCGGCGGTTGGAGCGAGACGCGCTATGAAACAAAGGCCCGTAAATGGGGCCACGAAGTCTGGTATTTCCGCTACCGGCGCAAATAATTCACGGCCTGCCAGACCGAGAAGAAAATCTATCTTTTCAAGGCGCGCAACTGCTGCGCATCTCCTGCGCGAAACAGCATATCTGCGCAGGCGCCATGGACTTTTCTAGCTTCGACATTGGCGCATTGCTGCCCTTCATTGCAGTGGGCTTTGCCGCACAATTGGTGGACGGCGCGCTGGGCATGGCCTTCGGCGTCATTTCCAACATGCTGCTGGTGGGCATCATGGGCGTGCCCCCGGCTATCGCTTCGCAGCGCGTGCATGTGGTCGAATGTTTTACGACCGCCACTTCGGCAGTCAGCCACCTCTATCACGGCAACATCGAAAAGCGGCTGTTCTTCCGGCTTCTGGTCCCCGGCATCATCGGCGGCGTGGCAGGCGCCTATCTGCTGACTTCGATCGATGCCTCCATCATCCGGCCCTTCGTGCTGGCCTATCTGACGCTGATCGGCCTCTATCTGCTGGTCCGCGGCCTGATGTATCCGCCCAAGCCGCGCAGCCCCAGGCATGTCATGCCGCTCGGCCTGCTGGGCGGTTTCCTGGATGCAGCGGGAGGCGGCGGATGGGGGCCGGTGGTGACATCGAACCTGCTGGTCCAGGGCGCCGAGCCGCGCAAGGTCATCGGCACGGTCAATGCCGTAGAATTCTTCCTGACGCTGACCATTTCCGCCGCCTTCATCTGGCATCTCGGCGTGGCCGATCTGGCCGGGCCGACACTCGGCTTCCTGCTGGGCGGCATGGCGGCAGCGCCCTTCGGCGCGCTGGCGGCCAAGCATTTTTCCACCAAGGCCATGCTGATCCTGGCGGGCATCGCGCTGAGCGCCACCAGTGCTTACGGAGTCTATGCCTCGCTCGGCTGAATGGCCGCGAAATGCCGGCACGAAGCAGAGGCCGAATTGCAGCTGACAAGGCGTTTGGCAGCACCTATAGGCCCTGGCCAATGGACGGGATCCGGACCTTCTTGCTCAGGCATCGCGGGCTTGCCGCTCTGCTGATAGCTGCGGCGCTGTGCCTCAAGGCACTGGTGCCTGCAGGCTACATGATCGATTCGGGCTCATCCGTTCTCACGCTGACCATCTGCGATGCCCAGGGCGGGAATGTGCGGCAGATATCCGTGCCGATCCATGGCGAAAATCCGCAAGATGACGGGCAGGCAGCGTCCGGCCATTGCCCCTATGCGACGCTTTCCATGCATGCCCTGGGCGGCGTGGATCCGATCCAGCTCTCCGCCGCACTGGCCTTCCTGCTGCTGCTTGGCCTCGCGCCGCTGATCTCCCCGGCGCTGCGTCCCAGCCGCTACGCCACACCCCCCTTACGCGGACCTCCCGCCACAGCCTGACCAACGGGCGCGCCGATCGGCGGGCCTTCCTTGCTCTCCGCTGCCGAGAAAACGGGCGGCGGTTACCCTCAGGCTTACCCTCCCGCGCAAGGGAGGAAACGGGACATATCCAATGAATACCGGACTTATCGCATTTCGCGGCGCGCTCGCGGCTGGCTGCTGCCTCGCTCCACTCACTCTCCCCGCTGCCGCTTTCGCCCAGGACCAGGCGGAGCCCCCGGCCCGGGAGGAATCGTCCGCAAATGCCGAAACGCTCGACACCAGCAATATCGTGGTCAGGGCCACGCTGGCCGACACGGTGATCGTCCGTGACGATCTGGCCCGCAAGCAGGCCAGCACAAGCGACACGGCCAGCCTGCTGGCAGACTTGCCTGGCGTCAGCGCCGCAACGGGCGGCGGCTTTTCTTCCATGCCCGCCATCCGCGGCCTTTCCGAGCAGCGGATCACGGTTCTGGTCGACGGGCAGGTGATCGACATGGCGTGCCCCAACGACATGAATTCGCCGCTATCCTATACGGACCCGCAGACCGTGGCCTCCATCCGCCTGCTCACTGGCGTCGCGCCGGTCAGCGCGGGTGGCGACAATATTGGCGGCATCATTTCCGTGGAGAGCACTCCGCCCGTCTTTTCCGAAAGCGGTGCGACATTGATCATGGGTGAGGCTTCGAGCTTCTATCGCTCCAATGGCGACGGCTTCGGCGGCGGTGTGAAACTGACGGTTGCGGGCAGCAAGCTGAGCGCAACCTATACCGGATCCTACACCCAGTCGGACCAGTATGAAGGCGGCGGCGATGACGGACTGGTCCGGTCCACCGAATATGCCAAGACCGACCATGCCCTGGCCCTGGCCTATCGGGACGGCGCCAGCCTGTTCCAGATCAAGGGCGGCTTCCAGTTCTCCCCGTATGAGGGGTTCGTGAACCAGTATATGGACATGGTCGACAATAAGAGCTGGTTCGTGAATGCCAGCTATAACGGCGCCTTCGATTGGGGAACCCTGGATCTGGCGGCGGCCTATCGCGACACCGATCACATGATGAACTTCCTGGAAGACAAGCTTCCGGGCGCCATGCCGATGAACACCGAAGTGCACAGCTTCGACACTTCGGCCAAGCTGGAACTGCCGGTATCTGCGCGCGACACGGTGAGGCTGGGCGGCGAATATCATCATCAATGGCTAAACGATTATTGGCCGCCCGTGCCCGGCAACATGATGATGGGGCCCGATACCTTCGTGAATATCAACGAAGGGACGCGGGACCGGTTCGGCGCCTATGGCGAATGGGAAGCAAGTTGGAACGGCACGCTGACGAGCGTGATCGGCGCGCGGTTCGACCGGGTGGAAATGGATACGGGCGACGTCCAGCCCTATGGCACCGGCATGATGCAGATGGCCGATGTGATGGCCGCCGCAGCCTTCAACGCTGCCGAGCACAAGCGCAGTGACAGTAATTGGAGCGCTTCGGCCGTGCTGACCTGGCGTGCCTCGGCATGGGCGGCGCTGGAGCTGGGCTATGCCCACAAGGCCCGCTCGCCCAATCTCTATGAGCGCTACAGCTGGGGCCGTGGTTCGATGGCCAGCCGGATGATCGGCTGGTACGGCGACGGCAACGGTTATGTCGGCAATCTGGACCTGGAACCGGAGCGGGCCGATACGGTCAGCGCCGCGCTCGACCTGGGAGACCGGGCGCGCGGCTGGTCGCTCAGGATCGCGCCCCACTACACCCATGTGAACGACTATATCGACGCGCGCTTCGTGCAGGTCCTGCAAGACATGATGGGCATGGATACGCCCTTCGTGCAGCTGCAATTCGCGAACCAGGAAGCCAAATTTTACGGCGTCGATCTTTCCGGCGCGCTCCGACTGGCGAAAGGTGCGGGCGAGGACGGCACCTGGCTGACCGCTTCGCTTTCCTGGCTGGAAGGCAACAATCTGGCCGATAACGGCCCGCTCTATCGCCAGATGCCGCTCGACACCCGGATCGCGCTCGATCACCGCCAGGGCCAGCTGGAACTCGGCGCGGAACTGGAATGGGTCCAGGAAAAGACTCGGCTCGACGCGACCCGCAATGAACCCGCCACCGACGATTACGCGCTGGTCAATCTGAGCGCCGCCTATACGCTGGGCAGTGTGCGCCTGAGCGTGGAGGCGGAAAACCTGCTGGATACCGCTTACGATCTGCCGCTGGGCGGCGTCTCGCTGGGCGACTACAAAGCCACCGGCGTCTTGCGGCCGGTTCCCGGGCGAGGCCGGTCGATCAATGTGGGGTTGAGCACCCGCTTCTGAGCGATGATGGCAGACGGTGCGGGGCGGCAGCGATGCCGCCCTGCCCCCTTCGCCTATCGCACCACGCCCGCGGCAGCGAGCACGGCCAGCGTCAGCACGTCGGGCGCAATCGCCGTCATCGGGGCGATCTGCACGGGCTTTTCCATACCCAGCAACATCGGCCCGATCGTGGCATTGCCGCCCAGTTCGCGCAGCAGCTTGGCCGAAAGGTTGGCCGATTGCAGGCCGGGCATGATCAGCACATTGGCAGGCGCGGAAAGGCGGCTGAAGGGATAGAGTTCCATCACCTTGGGATTGAGCGCGGCGTCCGGGCCCATTTCGCCTTCATATTCGAAATTGGTCTCACGCTCGTCGAGAATATGGACCGCATCGCGGATGCTTTCCAGCCAGCGCCCCGACGGATTGCCGAAAGTGGAATAGGACAGGAAGGCCACGCGCGGTTCATGCCCTAGCCGCCGGGCCACGGCAGCGGTCTGCTCGGCAATATGGGCGAGAGCGTCCGCTCCGGGCCGCTCATTGATCGTCGTATCGGCCAGGAAGGCAGTGTTGTTCTTGCCGATCATCAAATGGATGCCGAACGGGATCGCACCCGGCTTGGGATCCAGCACCAGCTGCACTTCGCGCATGGTCTGGGCGAAGGGACGCGTCAGGCCCGAAATCATCGCATCGCCGTGATCGAGCGCGAGCAGCAGGGACGCGAAGACGTTGCGGTCCTGATTGACGATCCGCCTGACGTCGCGCTCCGTATAGCCGCGCCGTTGCAGCCGTTTATAAAGATAATCGACCATGGCGGGGACCAGATCGGAATCGACCGAGTTCTGGATTTCATAGGCGTCGGGATTGCTCACGCCGAGTTCGATCAGCTTGTCGCGCACCGCCTGCGTGCGGCCGACCAGCACGGGCGTGCCGTAGCCGAAATCGCTGAACTGGATTGCGGCGCGCAGTGCCACTTCCTCTTCGGCTTCAGCAAAGATCACCCGCTTGGGGTTTTCCTTCGCATCGGCATAGACCTGCGTCAGGACCGAGGTCGTGGGGTTGAGCCGCGCCTTCAGGCTGTGGCTGTAGGCGTCGAAATCCTCGATCGGCATTTTCGCCACGCCGGTATCCATCGCCGCCTTGGCAACCGCAGCGGAAACGCGCTCCATCAGGCGGGGATCGAAGGGCGCGGGAATGATATATTCGGTGCCGAAGCTCTGGTTCATGCCATAGGCTGCAGCGACCTCTTCCGGCACGCTTTCGCGCGCTAGCGCGGCGATCGCTTCGGCCGCGGCGATCTTCATTTCCTCGTTGATCGCAGTTGCCTGCACATCCAGAGCGCCGCGGAAAATGAAGGGGAAGCCCAGCACATTGTTGACCTGGTTGGGATAGTCGGAACGGCCGGTGGCAATGATCGCATCCGGGCGCACCGCCTTGGCATCGGGCGGCGTGATCTCCGGATCGGGATTGGCCATGGCGAAGATGATCGGCTTGTCCGCCATATCCTTCACCCATTCCGGCTTCAGTGCCCCGCCTGCGGACAGGCCGAGGAAAATATCGGCCCCTTTCAGCGCCTCTTCAAGCGTGCGCGCCTCCGTATCGATGGCATGCGCGCTCTTCCACTGATCGATGTCGTTCTCGCGCCCGCGATAGATCACCCCGGAACGGTCGCACATGGTGACGTTTTCATGCGGGATGCCCATCGCCTTGATCAGCGCCGTACAGGCGATTGCGGAAGCACCCGCGCCATTGACTACCATCTTGGCATTTTTGAGGTCTCGCCCGGTGAGATAGCAGGCATTGAGCAGGCCGGCGGCCGCAATGATTGCCGTGCCGTGCTGATCGTCATGCATCACCGGGATATTCATGCGCTCGCGCAGGGTCTGCTCGATGATGAAGCATTCGGGCGCCTTGATATCCTCAAGGTTGATGCCGCCGAAGCTCGGCTCCATCAGCGCCACGGCATTGATGAAGGCATCCGGGTCTTCGGTAGCCAGCTCGATATCGATCGAATCGACATCGGCGAAGCGCTTGAACAGGACCGACTTGCCTTCCATCACCGGCTTGGAGGCCAGCGCCCCCAGATTGCCCAGCCCCAGGATAGCCGTGCCGTTGGAAATCACCGCCACCATGTTGGAGCGGGCGGTGTATTTGGCGGCCAGTGCAGGATCTTCGGCGATCGCCTTGACCGGTGCGGCCACGCCCGGCGAATAGGCCAGCGAGAGATCGCGCTGCGTCGCCACGGGCTTGGAAGGGACGATCTCGATTTTGCCGGGGCGGATCGTCTCGTGATAAAATAGCGCCTCGCGGGTCGTGAAACTCTGATTGTCTTCGTCGGCCAAGCCTATCCTCCTGGGTATCGAAAAAGCAGTAACCTGCCCCGCGGCGACGCGATAGGGGAAAGCTGCAGCAACTGCCCTCCCGAATCAGTGATTTGCCGGTTAACCCAGTGAAACGATGGCCGGTAGCGCAACCCCGATGATGGAGCAGTATTTCGCGCTCAAGGCGGAAGCGGGCGAATGCCTGCTGTTCTATCGCATGGGCGATTTCTTCGAACTGTTCTTCGACGATGCGCAGGCGGCCAGCCAGATCCTGGACATCGCGCTGACCAGCCGGGGGGAGCATGGCGGCACGCCCGTGCCGATGTGCGGCGTCCCGGTGCATTCGGCGGAGAGTTATCTCGCGCGGCTGATCCGCGCGGGATGCCGGGTGGCGATTGCCGAACAGGTGGAGAGCCCCGAAGAGGCGAAGGAGCGCGCCAAGCGGGAAGGCACGCCATCCTCCAAGGCGCTGGTAAAGCGCGACATCGTCCGCTTCGTGACTGCCGGCACGCTCACCGAAGAGGCGCTTCTGGAACCGCGCCGTTCCAATGTGCTGGCCGCGATATGTGACCTGCGCGGCACCGTCGGCATCGCCTCCTGCGACATTTCGACAGGGCGGATGGAGCTGGAAGAATGCGCCCCCGAAGCGATGAGCGCGGCGCTCGCCCGGCTGGGCGCAAGCGAGATCGTCGCGCCCGAGGAATGGGAGATGGTCCCGGCCGGCGCCATCCTTCGTGCGCGGAGCCAATTCGGCAGCGATGACGGGGAAGCGCGGCTGAAACGCCTGCATGAAGTGGCGGCACTGGACGCATTCGGTGAGTTTTCGCGTGCCATGCTGGCAGCGGCAGGCGGGCTGATCGCCTATCTCGAGCATGTCGGGCGGGGCACGCTGCCCTTCCTGCTGCCGCCGGTTCTGCGCAGCGGCGGGGAACGGCTGGCAATGGACGAGGCGACCCGCGCCAGCCTGGAGATTCTCGCAAGCCAGCAAGGCGGGAGGCAAGGCAGCCTAATCGCCGCAATCGACCGCTGCGTGACCGGTGCTGGTGCGCGCCAGCTGGCCGAAGACCTTTCCGCGCCGCTGACTTCCAAATCCGCCATCGAAGAGCGTTTGGCGCTGGTGCGCTTCTTCCACGATGACCCGCTGCTGCGTGCCGATTTGCGGGAGGTGCTGCGCAGTGCGCCCGATATCGGCCGCGCTTTGGGACGGATCGTGGCCGGGCGGGGCTCGCCCCGCGATCTGGGCCAGGTGCGCGACGGGCTTGGCGAAGCGCAGCGTATCCGAGAGCGGCTGGAGCGGCCGCAGGACCGCCCTGCCTTGCTGGTAAGCCTGCTGCCCGCGCTGGGCGGGCATGGCGCGCTGGTGGACCTGCTGAGCCGCGCCCTCGTCCCTTCCCCGCCCACGGAACGCAGCCAGGGCGGCTTCATCGCCGAAGGATACGATGCCGCGCTGGACGAGCTGCGCGGCGTCTCCGGCAATGCCCGGCGCGCCATCGCGGCGATGGAGGCGCGCTACCGCGAGGAAACCGGGGTTTCCGCGCTCAAGATCAAGCATAATGGCGTGCTCGGCTATTTCATCGAAGTCCCGGCCAAGCACGGCGACAAGCTGATGGCTGCCGATAGCGGCTTCACCCACCGCCAGACCATGGCCAATGCGGTGCGCTTCAACTCGCTGCAGCTGCATGAGGAAGCCAGCCGCATCGCCGAGGCGGGCGGCCATGCGCTTGCCGCGGAAGAGGCGCATTTCGAAGAGCTGACAGGCGCGGTGGCCGATGCACGCGAAGCGATTGCCGCAACCGCCGCGGCTCTGGCCCGGATCGACGTTGCCGCCGGGCAGGCAGAGCGTGCGGCGGACGGCAATTGGTGCCGCCCGGACATCACCGAAAGCCAATCGCTGGAGATCAAGGGCGGGCGCCATCCAGTCGTCGAAGCGGCGCTGGCCAGCGCGGGCGAACGTTTCGTGGCCAATGATTGCGCGCTTGCCCCCGATAACCGCCTGTGGCTGATCGGCGGCCCCAATATGGGCGGCAAGTCCACCTTCCTGAGGCAAAACGCGCTGATCGTGCTGCTGGCGCAGGCCGGCGGATACGTTCCGGCAGAAGCGGCCACGATCGGCCTGGTGGACCGGCTGTTCAGCCGGGTCGGCGCGTCGGACAATCTCGCGCGCGGAAGGTCCACCTTCATGGTCGAAATGGTCGAGACCGCCGCCATCCTGATGCAGGCCAGCGAACGCAGCTTCGTGATCCTGGACGAGGTGGGGCGCGGGACGTCGACCTATGACGGCCTGGCTCTGGCCTGGGCAGTGGTGGAATCGATGCATGAAACGATCCGCTGCCGCTGCCTGTTCGCGACCCATTATCACGAGCTGGCGCGCCTGGCGGAAAGCTGCGAGGCGCTTTCGCTCCATCATGTGCGCGCACGCGAATGGAAAGGCGATCTCGTGCTGCTGCACGAGCTTGCAACCGGCCCCGCCGACCAATCCTATGGACTGGCGGTTGCCCGCCTGGCGGGCGTGCCGGAACAAGTGGTCGCGCGCGCCAAGTCCGTGCTCGCTAGGCTGGAACGGGGCCGCGCGGAAACCGGCGGCCTGGCTGCCGGGCTCGGCGATCTGCCGCTTTTCGCCGCAGCGGCTGAGGAAGTGGAAGAAGATTCGACCGATCTACTTCAAAAAGAACTGCAATCGCTGGATGTGGATGCGTTGAGCCCGCGTGAAGCGCTTGAAATACTTTACGAATTAAAGCGGAAAATTTCGTCTACTGACCGTTAACTAACTCACGCTAGTTCTTGCGGCATGGATCACACCTTTTCCAAGACCAGCCGCATGGCAATCGCCTTTGCTGCAATCACGCTGATCGGCGTGAACGTCTTTGTCGGCAGTGAAGACAATAGCGGCATCCTGGCCCAGACGCAGGCCGGTCTTGGCGCGCAGAACAGTTCCGAGCAGGAAGAGAATGCCGAAGAATTCCGTGAAAGCACGGAGGATCAGCGGGAAGTCTATTCGGGCGAGGACAATGCCGAATTCATGAGCGACGCCGATCTGATCGACGATCCGCGCGGTTTCGATCCGGCAGGCATGGATGCCAGGGGTTTCGATCCCCGGCCCGAACGCGAATACCGGGAAGAAGACTATTATGAGGGCGAGGCGGAGGAAAACGTCCCGCAAGCGAATGATAGCCGGGCCAGGGAATTGGGGCCGATCCAGAACGAAGTGATCGTTCACGTCAATCCGCCGAACTGAATTTCGGCCCGCCAGCCAAATCCAAACAAAATCTTAATCGTTCTTGGGGAACATGCCGCCTGAGGAAGGGCGGGCATGCATCCTATTCTGGCAGAGATAGTCACTGAAAACCCGGAGCAGGACAGCCTCCAGGACACCGGAGAACAACGACGGGCGGAGCGGCGCAAGCTGCGCCTGGGCGTTCCGGCCTATCTCAACCAGCAGGCCACCAGGGCCATCATCCACGACCTGTCCGAAGCGGGCCTGATGCTGGAAACCAATGCGCCGCTCAGCATCGGCGACCGCTTCGAACTAGAACTGCCGGAGGCCGGAACGATCGGCGCCGAAGTGATGTGGACCATGGAAGGCCGTTTCGGCTGTCGGTTCGAAAAGCTCGTTTCCCGGGCGTCGGTCAGCGCATCCTTGCTGCGGAGCCCGGCGGACCAGGCGGCAGCGCAGCAGCAGCCCGATACGCAGGCAGAGGCTGCAGTGGAACTGTCCGCGCAAACGGAACGCAGGCCGGCCAGCATCTTCATCACCGAATTGAGCCTGCTGATCCTGGCGATCGTGGTCGCGCTGTTTGCCTTCGCCCTGACGGCCCTGCCCATTTCGAACCAGCAATTTTAAAAAAGGCGCGAAGGCCCGGCGCGATTACCGCGTGGGAACCGGCTCCTCGCCCGAATAGTCGTAGAAACCGCGGCCCGTCTTGCGGCCAAGCCAGCCGGCGTCGACATATTTCGCCAGCAGCGGTGCCGGGCGATATTTCGAATCGCCGGTTGCGGCGAAGATGACCTTCACGATCTCCAGACAGGTATCGAGCCCGATGAAGTCGGCCAGCTGCAGCGGCCCCATGGGATGGTTGAGGCCCAGCCGCGCGCCCTGGTCGATATCGGCGACATTGGCCGTGCCCTGCCCCAGCACGAAGACCGCCTCGTTGATCATCGGCAGCAGGATCCGGTTGACCACGAAGCCCGGCTCGTCCTCGCTCATCACCACTTCCTTGCCCAGGCTCTCGGCAAAGGCGCGCGTACGGGCGACCGTGTCTTCGCTGGTGGCGAGGCCCGGAATCACTTCGATCAGCTGCATGACAGGCACGGGATTGAAGAAGTGCAGGCCGATGAAGCGCGCCGGATCGGGCGCGGCGGTGGCCATGCGGGTGATCGGGATGGAACTGGTGTTGCTGGCCAGGATCGCTTCGCTGCCCAGCACCTTGCCGGCATTTTCGAAGATCTTCCGCTTGATGTCTTCCCGTTCGGTCGCCGCCTCCACGATCAGCCCGGCTTCGGCCATCGGCGCGTAGTCGGCAACCGGCGTGATCTTGGCGAGCGCGGCCTCTGCATCGGCAGCCGCGATCTTCTCACGCTCGACCAGCCGGGCCAGGGTCTTCTCGATTTTCGCCTTGGCTTTCTCGGCCAGCGCGAGCTCGATATCGGCAAGCATCACGGTTACGCCCTGCTGGGCGGCGGTCTGGGCAATGCCCGAGCCCATCTGGCCCGCGCCGATCACTCCGATTTGCTTCATGGCTCACGCTCCTTCGCAGTTGCAGCAAAGGGCGTTGTAACGGCTCGCGGAAGGAGTCGCTAGCGGTTCATCATCAGGAGAATGGCAACCACTGCAACGGCCAGCCCCTGATACTTGATCCGGGCGAACATCATCTTGTTCTGCATCAGCTGCAGATCGCGCACATTCCCGTCACCACCGGCATCGATATCCTGCCGGGTGGTCTGCAGGAAGGCGATGATCCCGCGCACGAGCGAAACGACGACCATGATCATCAGGCCGATCAGAATTATGAAAAGAACTGTGTTCATAGATGAGACTCTACTCCTTCGCCCAGCGAAATGCCAGCGGGCAGCTTACCGGCGCGCAGAGCCGCGGCGAGCGCCGCCCCATCCTCCCCTGCGAGGCGGCGATCGGCGAGGGACGGCGAACCGCGCCGCTTGGCGAGTTTCCTGCCTTGTTCGTCGAGCAACAGCGCATGGTGGTGCCAATGCGGGACCGGCAGATCGAGCAGCGCCTGCAGCAGCCGGTGAACATGGCTGGAAGCGAACAGATCGGCCCCGCGCGTGACCAGCGTGATCCCATCGGCCGCATCGTCCAGCGTAGCGGCCAGATGATAGCTGGCCGGAGCTTCCTTGCGCAGCAGCACGACGTCCCCGAACAGGTCCGGCCGCGCGAACTGCACCCCGGCCACGTCGTCCGTCCATTCCAGCGGCCGGGCGCGCGCCATTGCCGCTTCCATGTCGATCCGCCAGGCCACCGGCCCGGAAAGGTCGATGTGCCGGCCCTTGCAGGTTCCGGGATAAAGCGGCCCTTCCGCCCCATCCTGTACGGCCGCGGCTGCAATTTCCGCCCGCGTGCAAATACAGGGATAAAGCAATCCGGCTTGCTTCAGCCTCTCCGCCGCAGCCTGATACGTAGCGATGCGAGTGGATTGCGGGGGCACTTCCACCCATTCCAGGCCCAGCCAGGCAAGGTCGCGGCGGAACTCTTCGGCCAGTTCCGGCCGGCTGCGGGCGCCGTCAATATCCTCGATCCGCAGCAGAAACCGGCCGTTGCCGCGCTCCGCGAGGTCATGCGCGGCGATCGCCGAAAAGGCGTGACCGAGGTGGAGCGGGCCGTTGGGGCTGGGGGCGAAACGAGTGACGATCATTTGCAGGGAAATCTAACCCAATTGCGCGACTCGGCAATAATCCTGTGGATTCGTGAATTGTAACAGGCTTGACGCTTTTTCAGGCAAATGCTCCCTTGCATTCATCAGGGAGGACACAGGAACGTGT
>JAUIFP010000061.1 GCA_030430365.1 Alphaproteobacteria bacterium
CCGCGAGCAGGCCGAACAGCGCGCCGATGCGATGTTCGCCCGCATGGACGCCAATGAAGACGGCGTGCTGAACCAGGAAGATCGCCAGGCCCGCGTGGCCCAGCGATTCTCCCAGCTCGACACCAACAGCGACGGTTCGCTGAGCCTGGAAGAATTCACCTCCGGCCATGACAAGCGTGGCGGCGGCAAATTCGGCCGCAAGGGCGGCGGTGACGGCAAGTTCGGCGGCAAGTTCGGCGGCAAGGGCCACGGAATGGGCCGCGGCGGCCACGGCATGATGGCCAAGGCAGCCGATACCGACAATGACGGCCAGATTTCGGCTGCGGAATTCCAGGCGGCCGCACTGGCCCGCTTCGACAAGGTCGACGCCGATGGCGACGGCACGATTTCCGCGGAAGAACGCCAGGCGATGCACGAAGCCCGCATGCAATCGCGTGAAGAGCGCCGTGCCGCAAGGCAGGGCAACACCAACTGAGCGGGCAGGCAGGCACCCATCCATGAGCGATGAAGCCGCACCCGTTCACTTGCTCCTCGTCGATGACGAAGCAAGCTTGCGCGAACCCCTGGCGGAGTATCTCACTCGCCAGGGGTTCGTCGTGAGCCAGGCCGAAACGGCCGCGGCTGCACGCAGCCTGCTGCTGGAAGAAACACCCCAGCTCGTCCTGCTCGACATCATGATGCCGGGCGAAGACGGGCTTTCGCTGTGCCGCCACCTGGCCGAAGCGAAGGATCTGCCGGTCATCCTGCTGACCGCACGCGGCGAAGCGACCGACCGCATCGTCGGCCTGGAAATCGGGGCGGACGATTATGTGGTGAAGCCCTTCGAACCGCGCGAACTGGTCGCCCGGATCAACAGCGTGCTGCGCCGCTCCGCACGGGGCGCACCGCCGCCGCAGGAAGACGCGCTCTACGAATTCGAAGGCTGGCAGCTCGATCCGGTGAAACGCCGGCTGACCGACCCGCAGGGCGCGCTCGTTTCGATCTCCTCGGCCGAATTCCGCCTGCTGATCGCCTTCCTCACCAATCCGCGCAATGTGCTAGACCGCGACCGCCTGCTCGACATGGTGCAGGGCCGGGGCGCGCATCTGTTCGACCGCGCAGTGGACAATCAGATCAGCCGGCTGCGGCGCAAGATCGAAGAGGATTCGCGCGAACCGCGCCTGATCCAGACTGTGCGCGGCGGCGGCTATGTGCTGGCCTGCGATGTGCGCCGGGTCGCGCCGGAGGCGAAATGAAACTGAAGCTCTGGCCGCGCAGCCTGCTGGGGCAGATGCTGCTCTCCGTGGCGCTGGCGCTGCTGGTGGCACAGTCCATTTCCGGCTTCCTGCAAGTGCGCGCGAAGGACGAACGGCGCGAAGAACTGATGATGAATGCCGCCGCCTTCCGCCTGGTCGCCTCGCCCGGGCGCGAGCGCATGGACAGCGGCCGGCGCGATAGCGAGCGGCGCGGCCCGCATCGCAGATATCCCTTTTCCATCGCGCTGGAGCGCAGCCCGGATTTCGCCGCCACAGAAACGGATGTCGCCCGCCCCGGATATGAGCAGCGGCTGGGCGAAATCCTGACCCGCGAAGGCTATGCCTACAACCGCCTGATGGTGGTGACGCGGCGCGCGGGCAGCGATCCCGGCGTGGTCGAACAATTGCGCGAGCGGCGGCGCTATCGCGACGATCCGGTGCTGGAACAGCGGCCGATGCTGGTGGCCGGCGTGCAGGAAGTGCCCGGCGGCGAATGGACCATCGCCCGCATCCCCGTGCCCGAACGCGAACCCGGATCGCTGCGCAATGTCGCGATGCAGACCATCGTGCTCTATGTCGTGCTGGTCGGCGGGCTCGCTTTGCTGTTGCGGCGGATCACTCGCCCCCTGGCCGCCCTGACGGCGCGGATGGAACGCTTCGCCCGCTCACGCGAAGTGGAAGGCGATCTGGAACCCGCCGGGCCTGACGATACGCGGCGCCTGATCGAAGCCCATAACGCGATGGAGGCGCGCGTCGGTGCGCTGCTGAATGAAAAGGACGTGATGCTGGGCGCGATCGGACACGATCTGAAAACGCCGCTGGCCGCCTTGCGCGTCCGCATCGAATCGGTCGACGACGATGCGGAGCGTGAACGCATGGCCGCGACGATCGACGACATTGCCCGCACGCTCGACGATATCCTTTCCCTCGCCCGCGTCGGGCGCCCATCCGATGCGCTCGAAAATACGGAGCTAGCCGCGCTGACCGCATCGGTGGCCGAAGAGTTCGAGGATCTGGGCGAGAATATCACGCTGGGCGAAACCAGCCGCGTCGCGCTGCCCGTGCGGACCACCTGGCTGCGCCGCGCGCTGCGCAACCTGGTGGCCAATGCGCTGCGCTATGCCGGCGGTGCACGCGTTTCATTGCGGCGCGAAGCGGGCGAAGCCGTGCTGCGGGTAGAAGATGACGGGCCGGGCATTCCCGAAGGCGATATCCAGGCCATGCTGGAACCCTTCCGCCGGGGCGAAGCCTCTCGCAGCCGGGAAACCGGCGGGGCGGGCCTGGGCCTGACTCTGGCGCGCGCCATTGCCGAACAGCATGGCGGCAGCCTGAAGCTGGCCAACCGCTATGCGCAGGATGGAACGATTGCCGGGCTGACTGCCGAAATCCGTCTGCCGATCCCGGCCTAGCGCAGCTAGCGCATCAGGCCGCCGATAATATTGCGCACGAAAGCACTGACGCCCGTGCGCACGGGATCAGCGCGCGATTTCTTGCCCATTGCCGCAGCGACCGCGATCGAAACCGCCGATCCCGCTGCCGCCCGGGCCGCACTCTTGCCCGCTTTTCCGAAATCGATACCCCAAAGATGCGTCGATTTGCGTTCGCGCTTGCGGACTTCCACTTCGCCCTTTTCCTCGACCTCCTTTGCGGTTTCCGCCGCATCGATGGCCTTTTGCGCCAGCACTTCCTCCGCGCTTTCGCGGTCGATCAGCTCGTCATATTTCCCGTCATAGGGGCTGATCGAGCTGATGATCGCGCGTTCCTTCTTGGTGACGACGCCCAGGCGCGACCGCGGCGGCTTGATCAGCGTGCGCTGAACGATGGACGGCGCGCCGTCTTCCAGCAGCGTGGAAACCAGCGCCTCGCCCACGCGCAATTCGGTGATCGCAGTCTCGACATCCAGCTCGGGATTGATGCGGAAGGTTTCCGCCGCGGCCTTGATCGCTCGCTGATCGCGCGGGGTGAAGGCGCGCAAGGCATGCTGCACCCGGTTGCCGAGCTGCCCGGCCACTTCTTCCGGCACGTCGATCGGGTTCTGCGTGACGAAGAACACGCCCACGCCCTTTGATCGGATCAGGCGCACGACCTGCTCGATCTTGTCCTCCAGCGCCTTGGGCGCATCGTCGAACAGCAGATGCGCCTCGTCGAAGAAGAACACCAGCCTGGGCTTCTCCGGATCGCCGACTTCGGGCAGCGATTCGAACAGTTCTGCTAGCAGCCACAGCAGGAAGGTGGCGTAAAGCTTGGGGCTACGCATCAGCCGGTCCGCCGCCAGCACGTTGATATAGCCGCGGCCCTGTTCGTCCACGCTCAGGAAATCGTCGATCTCCAGGGCAGGTTCGCCAAAGAACTGCCCGCCGCCCTGGCTGTCCAGCGTCAGCAGCTGGCGCTGGATCGCGCCCACGCTGGCCTTGGTGACATTGCCGTATTTGGCACTGAGTTCGGATGCGTTTTCGGCCGTGTGGGCCAGCATCGCCTGCAGGTCTTCCAGGTCCAGCAGCAGCAGGCCCTGTTCGTCGGCATAGCGGAAGACGATGTTCAGCACGCCTTCCTGCGTCGGGTTCAGATCCAGCAGGCGGGAAAGCAGCAGCGGGCCCATTTCGCTCACCGTCGTGCGGATCGGGTGCCCCTGCTCCCCGTAAAGGTCCCAGAAGATCGCCGGATTATCGGAATAGGCATAATCGGACATGCCCAGCTCCGCCGCCCGCTCTTCCAGCTTGTCGGCATGCTTGAAGCCGGGCGATCCGGCCATCGAAATGCCCGAAAGGTCGCCCTTCACATCGGCCACGAACACCGGCACGCCATTGGCGGAAAAACTTTCGGCCAGCCCCTGCAACGTCACCGTCTTGCCTGTGCCTGTTGCACCTGCAATCAGGCCGTGACGGTTCGCCCGTCCCAGATTCAGGACCTGCCGCTCCCCATTGCTGCCCAGACCCAGGAAAATCTCGCTCATGACCCGCTTCGCTCCAACACTGCCCGCCAAACGATGTGGCGGAAGGACGCATAGACGGTCAAGCGCTCGACTTCACCGCCAAAGACACTAAGGCAGGGGCAATGGGGACCCGGCAACCTTTCGTCCTGCTAGACGACGCGCGCATAGAGGGCGCAAGCGACGCGCAATTGTTCGAAAATCCGCGCGAAATCTTCGTTGCGCGCAGGCCCGAAGAGGTTTCCGACGTGCTCGAAGCGGCGGACCGGGCGCGGCGCGAATCCGGCGCTACGCTGGCCGGCTATCTCGCTTATGAAGCCGGGCTGGCGCTGGAAGAACGCCTGGCACCGCTGGCAGATCGGCAAACCGGGGCCAACGGCCCGCTTGTGTGGTTCGGCCTGTTCGACGAGGTTCGGCGCATCCCTTCCGCCGAAGTGCCGCGCTGGCTGGAAGAGCATGCCCAGCCGGGCGGCGCGCCATCCATCGGGCCGATGCAGCCGCAGCTTTCGACTGGCGCCTATATCGAGGCTTTCGACCGCCTGCAGGAAGCGATCCGCGCAGGCGACATCTACCAGGCGAATCTGACCATGCCGATGTCAGGCGCGGCGCGCGGCGATCCGCTGGCCCTCTACGGGGCAATCCGGCCCGCCGCCAATGCCGGCTATGGCGGGGTGATCTTCGACGGTTCGCACTGGCTGCTCAGCTTCAGCCCGGAACTGTTTTTCAGCCTGAGGGGCCGGGATGCCAAGTGCAAGCCGATGAAGGGCACCCGCCCGCGCGGGCGCAACCAGGACGAAGATGCCGCGCTGGCGGAGGAATTGGCGGCTTCGGTGAAGGACAAGGCCGAAAACCTGATGATCGTGGACCTGATGCGCAACGATCTCAGCCGCGTGGCCCGCGCCGGCACCGTGCGGGTGGAGCAGCCCTTCCATGTCGAAACCTATCCCACCGTGCACACGATGGTTTCCACTGTGCGCGCCGAATTGCAGGACGGGCTGGGCGCGATGGATATGCTGCGCGCGCTGTTCCCCTGCGGATCGATAACCGGCGCCCCAAAGATCCGCGCTATGGAGCTGATCGACCAGGTCGAACGCGATGCGCGCGGACCCTATTGCGGCGCGCTCGGCCGGATCGGCCCGCCCAATGAGAACGGGGCGGGCGATGCCGCCTTCAATGTCGCGATCCGCACCATCCGCCTGACCCCGGGCGAAAACGGCCGCCATTCGGCAGTGCTGGGCGTGGGCGGGGCGATCGTGGCAGACAGCACCGCCATGTCCGAATGGCGCGAATGCCTGATCAAGGCGGGCTTCGTGCGGCTGGCGGCGGGCGGTTTCGACCTGATCGAGACGATGGGCTTCGACCCCGAAGAGGGCATTGCCCATCTGGAGCTGCATCTGGAGCGGATGAAGGCCAGCGCGGAAGAACTGGGCTTTGCCTTCGATCGTCATGCCGCGCGCAACGCGATCCAGGCCCTGTGTTTCGAGCTGGACAAGCCCGCCAAGCTGCGCCTGCTGCTGGCCCGCAGCGGGGCCACTACGCTGGAAACCGGGCCGATGCCGCCCGCGCACACCGGGGCGCTGCGCTGCGCGCTGGTGCCGATGCCGACTGTCACCGGCGACTGGCGGCTGCGGCACAAATCGACCGACCGCGCCTTTTACGAAATGGCGCTGGACCTGGCGAAGGAAGCGGGCGCGGGCGAAGCGCTGCTGCTGCGTGACGATGGGCTGGTGACCGAAGGCAGCTTCACCAACATCTTCGTGGAGAAAGGC
The DNA here is from genome assembly GCA_030430365.1 of Alphaproteobacteria bacterium. Lineage (GTDB taxonomy): Bacteria > Pseudomonadota > Alphaproteobacteria > Sphingomonadales > Sphingomonadaceae > Andeanibacterium. Next base: position 5,934 of record JAUIFP010000061.1, read on the forward strand.
GGCAAGCTGATCACGCCGCCGCTGGAGCTGGGCCTGCTGCCCGGCATATTGCGCCGCGTGCTGATCGAGGAAGGCAAGGCCGAAGAAGGCGAAGTGCGCGTGGCCGATCTGGCCGGCGGCTTCTATCTCGGCAATGCGACGCGCGGCCTGATGCAGGCCCAACTGATCGAACCGGAAGCAGACCCGCAATGAGCACGCCCCAGATTTCCGAAGCGCTGACGCGGATCGAGGTTTCGCGCACCAATGCGATGACCGACCGCGCGACCGAGCTGCGCGAACAGGGCAAGGACATCATTTCGCTTTCGGTGGGCGAACCCGATTTCGCGACGCCCGCCCATGTGATCGCAGCGGCCAAGGCCGCGCTGGATGCCGGGCAGACGAAATATACCCCCGTGACCGGGACGATGCGGCTGAAAGAGGCCGCCGCGCTCCATTTCCGGCGCGATCTGGGCATCGAAACGTCGGCGCAGAACGTGATCGTCAGTGCCGGCGGCAAGCAATCGATCTTCCACGCCATGCTGGCCACGGTCAGCGCGGGAGAGGAAGTGATCGTGCCGTCCCCCTGGTGGGTCAGCTATCCGCAGATCATCCGCTTTGCAGGCGGCAAGGTGGTGCCGCTGATCACCCATGCGAAAGACAATTTCCGCTTCGCGCCTGCCGATTTGGAGGCGCTGATCGGGCCTTCCACGCAGTGGCTGATGCTGAACAGCCCGGGCAATCCCACCGGCGCGGTCTATCCCAGGGACATGCTGGAGGGCATCGGCGAAGTGCTGCGCGCCCATCCGCGCGTGATGGTCCTGTCCGACGATATCTACGCGCCGCTCAACTATACCGGGGAGCCGCATGCCACACTGGCCAATCTCTGCCCCGATCTGGCGGACAGGATCTGCACCGTCTCCGGCGTATCGAAGAGCCACGCCATGACCGGTTTCCGCATCGGCGTTGCCACCGGGCCCGATTGGCTGATCTCGGCAATGGGAAGGCTGCAATCGCACAATTCGGGCAATCCGGCCTCGATCAGCCAGGCGGCGGCCGCTGCCGCGTTCGAAGGACCGCAGGAGTTTCTGCAGGACTGGAACGAGCGCTTCCGCGCGCGCCGCGATCTCGTGGTGAATGCCATCAATGCGATCCCCGGCCTCTCCACGCCGGTGCCCGATGGCGCCTTCTATTGCTTCATCGAGGCCGCCTCCTGGATGGAGCGCTTCGGCGACGATGAGGGGCTGGCCATGCATCTGCTCGATCACGGTGTGGCCGTAGTCGCGGCATCGGCCTTTGGCGGCAAGGACGGCTTCCGCATCAGCTTCGCCACCGACGAAGGCGTGCTGGAAGAGGCGTTGCAGCGAATCGCCAAGGCTCTGGCATGAGCCGCGTGCCAGCAATCCTGCGTCACGATCTGACCGCGCATATCCTCTATGAAGATGGCGAGGCGCTGGTGGTGGACAAGCCCGGCGGCCTGCCGCTCGACAGGCCGCGTGCCGGCGGGGAAGCGCTCAGCGACCATCTCGATTCGCTGCGGCTCGGCTTCCAGCGCCAGCCGTTCCCGGTGCACCGGCTGGACCAGGATACGTCCGGCTGCCTGCTGCTGGCACGCAATCCCAAGGCGCTGAAGCGCTTTTCGCGCGCCTTCGAGGAACGCCAGGTGGAAAAGAGCTATCTCGGCCTGATCGCGGGCGAGATCGCGCAAGAGAGCGGCACGATTGAGCTATCCCTCTCCAAGATCAGCAGCCGGGAAGAAGGCTGGCGGATGATTCCCGCCCGGCAAGGCAAGCCGGCGATCACGCATTGGCAGCGCCTGGGCACAAAGGACGGGCTGACGCTGGTGAAGTTCATGCCGGTGACGGGGCGCACCCACCAGATCCGCGTGCATGCGGCCGAAGGGCTGGGCGCGGCGCTGCTGGGCGATCCCATCTATGGCAAGCGCGACGGGCGCGCGCCGCGCACCATGCTGCATGCCTCCGCCCTCGTCATGCTGCGCGAGGGCAAGCCGCCGGTGGCCGCCACATCCCCGCTGCCCGGAGATTTCCAGGCTTTGGGATTCGGCGGCTTGTATGATTGAATGGCCCCATGGCTGAAGACGAACTGATCGCCCGCGCGCAGGCACTGGCGGAGGAAAGCTTCATCGCTGCCTCCGGCCCGGGCGGACAGAACGTCAACAAGGTGGCAACCGCGGTGCAGCTGCGGCTGAACATCTATGCGCTGGGCCTGACGCCGCCCGTCTTCCACCGGCTGAAGGCGCTGGCGGGCAATCGCATGAATGCCAAGGGCGAGATCGTGCTGACCGCGCGCCGATTCCGCACGCAGGAGGCGAATCGCGAAGACGCGCGGGCGCGCCTGGCCGAAATGCTTGCGCAGGCGCAGGAAGAGCCGAAAAAGCGTGCCAAGACGCGGATCAACCGGGTTGGCAAGGTAAAGCGGCTGCAATCGAAGAAAAAACGCGGCGCCGTGAAGGCCAATCGGGGCAAGGTGGACTGGTAACCGCCTCACTGAAGCTTGACTTTTCGGCGCGCCTCGCGCAATGGCCGCGCCCTGAAAGGGCGGCGTGCGCAACGCCGCCTTGCTGTTTCGGGCCCGGAAGACACTGTTTGATCCGGGCCGTTTTCAAAATTTAGGACACCGTCATGGCGAAGCCTGCAACAGTTAAGATCAAGCTGGTCTCCACCGCTGACACCGGCTTCTTCTATGTCACGAAGAAGAACCCGCGGAACATTACGGAGAAGATGAGCTTCCGCAAATACGATCCCGTCGCGCGCAAGCACGTCGAGTTCAAGGAAGCGAAGATCAAGTAAGCTGAACGCCGGGATCTTCTGGGGTTCACCGCGAGTTCAATGCTTCGTGAATAAAGGACGAGGCATGAACCTGAAAAAACTGACACGCACATCGTTGACGCGCCCGCTGCTGGCGGGCCTGCTGGCCGTGGCCTTGCCGGCGGCCGCAATAACGCCTGCACTGCCTGCAGCGGCCGCCCAGAACGGCGCCGATCTGGACCAGGCGGTGAAAGCGCTGCGCGCAATCTCCACGATGAAGGCCGATTTCGTCCAGACGGACCGCAACGGCCAGCGCATCGGCGGCGAGCTGACCATGAAAATGCCGGGCAAGCTGCGCTTCGAATACGAAGAAGCCGTCAATATGCTGATCGTGGCGGACGGCAGCGCCCTGACGCTGATCGATTACGATGTCCGCCAGGTTCAGCGCTGGCCGATCAAGAATTCCCCGCTGGGCGCTCTGCTCGATCCCAACCGCGATCTGGCGCAGTTCGGCAAGCCGCAGACGACGGCGAATCCCGACGTGATAAGCATCGAAGTGCGCGATCCGGACAAGCCGGAATACGGGATGATCACCCTGATTTTCCTGAAACGGCCTTCCGCGCCCGGGGGGCTGGAACTGGTCAGCTGGGTGGCGCTCGATTCGCAGAATCAGCGCACCACCGTGCGGCTTTCGAATCACCGCTACGGGATTTCCGTGAAGGACAGCACGTTCAGGTTCCGCGATCCGCGAATCACCACTCGTCGCCCCGGCTAAACGGCCTGCCACAAAGCTGCACCCTGCTTGCGGTGAACCGCAGCAATCCGTTCATGAGGCAGTAATCCGGACAGCTGTATAAAATACGGACAAAGCGGCTCGAAGGCGGGTTTCCCCCCTGTTGCCCCAGCCTTATCAAACAGGCCGTTTTGTACAGCGTGACGAACGCTAAGAAATGAAGCCCCCGTCCCCAATGCCCCCGGGACGGGGGTTTTATTTTGCGCAGGTGATATCCGGCGATCTTGCCGACGTGGCATACGGGGAACGGCTGCTTCGCCAGTGCCGCGCGAGGGAGCGGCTTGCCGCTCCCGGCCAACGCACCTAAAGCCCCCCCATGCTCAAGATCGCCACATGGAACATCAATTCGGTTCGCCTGCGCATGCCGATCGTCGAACGCTATCTGAAGGAAGAGGCGCCGGACATTCTGTGCCTGCAGGAAATCAAGACGATCGAGGAAAGCTTTCCGCACAAGGCCTTCGACGCGCTGGGCTATACCTATCGCGCGATCCACGGCCAGAAGGGCTATCACGGGGTCGCGACGGTCAGCCGGATTCCCCTGCGCGAATTCTCCCGGTATGACTGGCAGGACAATGGCGAAGCGCGCCATGTGGGCGTGGAACTGATCGGCCCGGAAGCCGGCGCGCTGGAAGGCATGCTCCTGGAAAATGTCTATGTCCCTGCCGGCGGCGACATTCCCGACCGCGAAGTGAATGCGAAATTCGGCCAGAAGCTGGATTTCCTGGAGCGCATGGCGCGCTGGGCGGACGCCGTCGACCGGCCGACCATGATCGTCGGCGATTTCAACATTGCCCCGCTCGAATCCGACGTCTGGAGCCACAAGCAGTTGCTCAAGGTAGTCAGCCACACGCCGATCGAAGTGGAAGCCTTGCAGCGCTTCAAGGACGCGCATGGCTGGGTGGATATCGGGCGCGAGCACATCAAGGCGCCGGAGCGCTATTACAGCTGGTGGAGCTATCGCAACAAGGACCGCCACGCTTCCGATCGCGGGCGGCGGCTCGATCACATGTGGGCTTCGCCCGACCTTGCCAAGCTTGCGACCGGACACCGCCTTCTGGAAGAGGCCCGCGACTGGGAGAAGCCGAGCGACCATGTGCCGCTGGTAACGGAGTTCGCGCGCTGACAGCGCCGGGCCCCTCCCCTTCCAGACGCGCCGCGCAGGCGATCGACGCCCTGCGCCACGGCTGGCCGCTCGCGATGGAAGGCGGCCCCGTCCTGCTTCCTGCCGAAACCGCGATTGCAGGCCAGGCGCGATCCCGCCTGATGCTGATCTCCGCCGCACGCGCCGCCACGCTGAAACTGGCCAACCAGCTCGCCGCGGCAGAACCCAACGCGCCGGTGCTGATCCGCGGGGCGCAAGAATTCGATCTCGCTTCCGCGCGCGTGCTGGCCGATCCGGCGCTCGACCTTACCGCTCCGCTCAAGGGGCCCTTCAAGGCGGAAGCGCTCGAGTGGAAGGAAACGGCCATCGCCGCGCTGGATATGGCGCGGCTTGCCGGAATCCTGCCGGCCTTCATGGTCGATCCGACACAAGCGGGCGAGCCGCAACCGGCCGCGCCGGGCGACATCGCCGCCCTGGGAGACACCTCCAGCATTACCATTGCCACGCGTGCACGCCTGCCCGTTGCCGCAGCGGAGGATGCCGAAATCGTCGCCTTTCGCAGCGCGGACGACACGCGCGAACATGTCGCCCTGATCATCGGGGAGCAGGATACGGCCCGGCCGCCGCTGGTGCGCCTGCACTCCGAATGCCTGACCGGCGACATATTGGGCAGCCTCAAATGCGATTGCGGGCCGCAGCTCGACGCCGCACTTCACGCCATGGCGCAGGAAGCCAGCCAGGGCGGATGGGGCGTGCTGCTTTATCTGCGGCAGGAAGGGCGCGGCATCGGCCTGGTCAACAAGCTGAGGGCCTATCGCCTGCAGGATCTGGGCTTCGACACACTGGAAGCCAACCGCCGGCTTGGCCTGCCCGAAGAAGCGCGCGACTTTCCCGTTGCGGCGCGGATGCTCGACCTGCTGGGCGTTCCGGCCATCCGCCTAATGACCAACAACCCGGCCAAGGTGGAGGCGCTGACCGCCGCGGGCGTCCGGATCGCCGAGCGCGTTCCCCATCAGCTTCCGGCCAATCCGCACAATGCCCGCTATCTGGCGACCAAGCGCGACAGCGCCGGGCATTTGCTGAAATGACAGACTGGCACATTCGTCTGGAAGCACCGGGCGAAGAAGCCGAGATTTCCGGTCTGGTCGCGCGCGCCTTCGCGCCCATGCCGTTCAGCGACGGCAGCGAAGTGGCGATCCTGGAGAAGCTGCGCGCGAACGGCGATCTGCTGCTGTCGCTGGTCGCCGTGGAAGCAGGGAAGATCATCGGCCATATCGCCTTCACGCCGATTACGATCGACAATGCCGATCTGGGCTGGGTGCAGCTTGCCCCGCTTGCGGTTCTGCCCGAGCGGCAGCGATGCGGGGTGGGGAGCGCTCTGATTGCCGAAGGGCTGGCGCAAATGCGCCAACGCGGCGTGAGCGGCGTCGGTGTGGAAGGCGATCCCGCCTATTACGAACGCTTCGGCTTCACCCGCGTGGAAGGCTTCGCACCGCCCGGCCCGCATGCCGTCTTTTACCGCGTGCTTGCGTTCAAGGGTGAAATACCCCGCGGCCTGGTCGGCTACGCCCCCGCATTCGATTGAGCTTTACGGCGTGTTGCCGCTCATGGCCGCCGAGCGGACGGCAAAACGGGAAATTGCCATTTGCATGTCACGGTTCGGCAGCTACCCTGCACGCTTCGCAGGGGGCCAACTTTTGGCGCGAGAGCTGCGAGCTGGAAGAGGGAAAACGATGAGAAAATACGCACAGATTGCTTTGGCTTCGTTCGGCGCACTGGCATTGGCCGCATGCGGCAGTTCCGAAGACGCTTCGGAAGACGCGATGGCCGACAATGTCGAGATTCCCGCCGATGAGGCGATGACCGACGTGGAAGAACCCGTCGCCGATGCGGAAGCTGCCAGCGACGAAGCCGCGGATGCCGCAGCCGATGCGGAAGCAGCAGCCGAAGATGCAGCAGACGCTGCAGCGGATGCCGCCGCCGACGTGGAAGCCGCAGCCGAAGCCGCAGCGGAATAATCCAGGCAACACCATTTCCCGCAATGCCGGGATATGATGATCTCTGCGGGCACGGACAGCGCGTTCCGTGTCCGCAGGCGTTCGTCCGGTGTCTTTAGGCGTTATGTTCGGGCGCAGGCGGCCATTCGCGCGCGCTCCTTGGCCTTCCCTTTCGCCGAACTCATCCTAGGGTGATTTTACTATGGTTTCGCCCTTCCGCCTCTCGCTGATTCTCGCCGGTGCGCTGCTCGTGCAAGGCTGCGGCCCGGTGCCGGCCGAGCCCGGGCCAAGCGCGCAGACGGCGGACGAAACCCGTGCGCTGAGCGAAGCGGCCGAGATGATTGCGCAGCCGCGCCCCGCCCCTTCAGACGGCGCGGCGGAGGAGGCCGGCAGCGAAACGCCCTGAGCCTATCCGTGATAACGCGGGATCGGCTGCAAAACGTCGAACTGTTCTTCCTTCGGCGCGTGACCCAGCGGCTCCAGCGCCAATTCGGCAGGCTCGACATGCATATCGGGCAACCGGTCCAGCAAGTTGCGTACGAGCGTGAGGCGCCCGCGTTTCTGATCGTTGAAATCCACCAGCGTCCAGGGGGCATGGTCCGTATGGCTGGCCGCCAGCATCGCTTCGCGGGCCTCGGTATAAGCTTCGTATTTGTGCCGCGCGGCCAGATCGATGGGTGAGAGCTTCCAGCGCTTGAGCGGGTCTTCCAGCCGCTCTGCCATGCGCTCTTCCTGCTTTGCCTGATCGGTGGTGAGCCAATATTTGAACAGCAATATCCCGTCGTCGACCAGTTGCTTCTCGAATGTCGGGACCTGGGCCAGGAATGCGGCAACCTGCCGCTCATCCGCAAAGCCCATCACCTTTTCCACGCCGGCGCGGTTATACCAGCTGCGATCGAACAGAACGATTTCGCCGGCCGAGGGCAAATGCGCGACGTAGCGCTGAAAATACCACTCGCCCGCCTCGCGCTCGCTCGGCTTCGGAAGCGCGACGGTGCGGCACTGACGCGGATTGAGGCAGTCGGATATCGCCTGGATCGCCCCGCCCTTGCCGGCCGTGTCGCGCCCTTCGAAAATCACGAGAATACGCGCGCCGGTCGCCTTGGCCCAGCGCGCCATAGACACCAGTTCGTGTTCCAGAGGCTCCAGCAGCTTGCGGTATTGCTTGCCCTTGAGCTTTTCCATGCGGCCTTCCTCCTCCAGACTGCGCCTGCGCAAGTCTAGAAGAGCACGAGCAGCGCACAACCCAGCAGGACGCGATAGGCCACGAAGACCATCATCGAGGCCTTGCGCAGGAAGTTCATCAGGAAGGCCATGGTCGCAAACGCGGAAACGAAGGTCATCGCACCGGTTATCAGCGCGTCCCACTGCATCTGGGTTGAAGCTTCCGCCAGATCGAGTGCGGCCAGCACGCCCGCGCCGGCCACGGCCGGTATGGCCAGCAGGAAGGAGAACCTTGCCGCCTCCACCCGCTGATAGCCGAGCAGGCGCGCTGCCGTCATGGTAACGCCCGAGCGGCTGGTGCCGGGAATGAGCGCCAGGGCCTGCGCGACACCGACGATGATCGCATCGCGCAGCGACAGATCCTCATAGGTTTTGACCTGCCGCCCCC
>JAUIFP010000062.1 GCA_030430365.1 Alphaproteobacteria bacterium
GCATTGCTGGTCGAGGACGATACGTCGATCTCGCTCGTCACGACTGCAGCTCTTCAGGATGACGGATTCACGGTCGATGCGTGTGACAGCATTGCCGAGCGCGATCGCCTGCTGGCCAAGAATGACTACGACGTCATGCTGACCGATATCATGCTGACAGACGGTGACGGCATTGAAACGCTCGGCGATGTGCATGCGGCAATTCCCGATTTGCCGATCATTATTCTTTCAGCGCAGAACACTCTCGATACCGCGGTTCGGGCCAGTGATACCGGCGCGTTCGAATACTTCCCGAAGCCTTTCGATCTGGACGAGCTCGTGCGGGCAGCGCGGCAAGCCGCCGAGAGCCGGGGCAACGATACGAGTGATGGAGAGCAAGGTGGTCAGGGCCTGCCCCTGGTGGGCCGCAGCCTGGCGATGCAGGGCGTGTACCGGATGATCACTCGCGTGTTACGCAACGATCTGACCGTTCTGATTCTCGGTGAATCCGGTACCGGCAAGGAACTGGTGGCCGAAGCTATCCATCAGTTGGGGCACCGCTCGTCGGGTCCATTTGTAGCGGTGAATACCGCCGCGATCCCGCGCGACCTCATCGAAAGTGAGCTATTCGGCCACGAGAAGGGCGCTTTTACAGGCGCGATTGCTCGCAATATTGGCAAGTTCGAGCAGGCAAGTGGCGGCACGCTTTTTCTGGACGAAATCGGCGATATGCCGCCGGAAGCGCAAACCAGATTGCTGCGTGCGCTGCAGTCGGGCCGCATTCGGCGCGTGGGCGGGCGAGAGGAAGTCGAGATCGATGTGCGCATCATTGCGGCAACCAATCGTGACCTCGCCCCGATGATTGCCGACGGCAGTTTTCGAGAGGACCTCTATTACCGGCTGAACGTCGTCCCGATTCAACTCCCGCCTTTGCGGGAGCGAACCGACGATATCGAACCGCTTGCCCGGCATTTTCTCGTGCGGGCAGGGGAAGAGGGGCTACCGCGCAGGCAGTTGGCCCCAGGCGCCGGCCGTGTCCTTGCGCGGCAGCCTTGGCGCGGCAATGTGCGCGAGCTGCAGAACTTCGTCTATCGGCTTGCCCTGATGGCCCGGGAAGATGTGATCGACGAAGAAACGATCCAATCCCAGTTCGAGGTGCGAACTGCAACACAGACCAGCTGCGAGGCGGTGGATTTTTCGACCGCGCTGGACAGTTGGCTCGCGGACGAATTGCCGTCTTCAGGGACTCTCTATCACACCGCGCTGGCAGCATTCGAACGGCCGCTGTTCGAACATGCGCTGCAAGAGACGGGGGGCAATCAGCTTCGGGCGGCGCAGCTCTTGGGCATCAACCGGAACACATTGCGAAAGCGCCTTGTTGAGCTTGAGATTGACGCTGAAAGTTTCGCGAAGCGAGGTTAGAATATCCGGCAAATGACTCGCATTGCGGAAATAACTTGCATAATTGCAACAGTCCCGTTGTAACGGGGCAACGATGGCCGAACCGCCCAAAATTCCTAGGCTAACCTGGCCGCGGTGGTGGCGCCGCGCGCTTGTCGGTGCGCGCCGGGCCAATATTTTCGGCATATTGGAGCTTGCATCCGGCGTCACTCTGGTGGTGATGATCATTCTGAGCTGGGTCCGCTTTGCAGCGCGTCCAGCTCCGGGAGATCTGGTGCCATCGGGAGAGGCGGCAGCTCTGCTGATCGGTACGCTCATCCCGGCAATGACCCTGCTGGTCTTGATGGGCAGGCGCATTGCGATCAAGCGCGCAGGCACAGTCGCGCGATTGCATGTTCGGCTTGTCTTTTTCTTTTCGCTGGTCGCTGCCGTCCCGACCCTGCTTGTCGCAATCTTCGCGTCATTCCTGTTCCAGTCGGGGGTGGAGTTCTGGTTCTCCGACAATTCTCGCGGAATTCTGGAAAACGCGAACCGTCTTGCACGCGGTTATTACGAACAGAACCAGCGGGATGTCAGCAATCAAACCGTGACCATGGCGGACGATTTGCGGGCCTATCTCAAAGAGAACACGATCACGACGCCGGGTTTCGACGAATCCTATCTTTATCAGGTCGTAGGGCGCGATCTAAGCGAATCGGCCATTCTGCAGAAGGGCAGCAATGGCGATTTGCTCACCGCAGCGATTGTCGACCCGGACAACAACCCGACACGTCAGCGTGTCCCAGATGACATGCTCGCGAAGCTCGATGCCGGCGAACAGGTCGTCGTCTGGATCGATGACAATCGCATCAAGGCTGTCACGCCGATCGACCGCCAGTCGGGAATATATCTCTACAATGCCCGCAGCTCCGACAATTTACCATTGAGCGTCGCTCAGCAGGCGGAAAAGGTCCTGCGCGATTACGACGTGCTGACTGTGCGCGCACGCTCTTTGCAGTTGCGCTTCAACCTGGCACTCTTCCTGATGCCCTTGGCGCTGGTTGGCCTCGCGATCTGGTTCGCCTTGCGTTTTGCCGATCGTCAGGTGCGGCCTCTTACCGATCTAGCTAGTGCGGCAAGGGAAGTGGGGCAGGGCAACTACTCGCTGAGAGTCGATGGCCGCACCGGGCCGGATGAAATCGGCATGCTCAACCGGGCGTTCAACCGGATGACTGCGCAAATCGAAGGGCAAAACACAGCGCTGGTCGGTGCGAACCTGCAGCTCGAAGAACGCCGTGCCTTTATCGAGGCGGTGCTCGAATCGATTACCGCCGGCATTGTTTCGGTAAACCGGGAAGGGGAGGTGCTGTTGATGAACAGCTCCGCCCAAAAGCTCTTGCTGGACAAAGCCGGACCTGCACCTGTCGGCCTGAACCTGGCCGATGTGGCACCGGATATCGAAGCAATGCTGGAAGCGCATCTGTCCAGCGGGCTTGTTCAATATAACAAGGATGGCGAACTGCTCACGCTGGCAGTTAAATTCTCGCCCTCCACAGAAGGCTATGTGATTACTTTCGAGGATATCACGCGGCAATTGCTCGATCAGCGGCAGGCAGCATGGTCCGATGTGGCGCGCCGGATCGCCCATGAAATCAAGAATCCGCTCACGCCGATCCAGCTTGCGACCGAACGGCTCAATCGGCGGTATCTGAAGCAAATCGAAACCGATCGGGAGCTGTTTGAAGAATTGACCAGCACGATTATCCGCCAGGTCGGGGATCTGCGGACCATGGTGGACGAATTCTCTTCCTTTGCGCGTCTGCCCAAGCCGGTATTCCGCCAGGAGGACGCTGTCGATCTCGTCCGGCAGTCGCTATTCCTGCAGGAAGTCGCAAAACCCGAGATCGATTATTCGTTTTCTGCGGCTGACGAAGTTCAGCCGATAGCCTGCGACCGCCACCAATTCGGGCAGGCCATGACCAATGTCCTGAAGAATGCAGCCGAAGCGATCGAGGCGCAGGCCAAAGAAGCTCAGCAGGGTTATCGCGGAAAGATTTCGGTCGAGGTTTTGGCCGACGATGATGCGCTGACCGTGGCGGTCGAAGACAATGGCATCGGATTGCCGCAAGACCGGGAGCGAATCGTCGAGCCTTATATGACGACCCGTGAGAAAGGCACTGGCCTGGGCCTCGCCATCGTCAACAAGATCGTCGAGGAACACGGGGGCGAGATGACTTTTAGCCCATCCACCTCCGGTGGGACCTGCGTGACTTTACGGTTTGCGAGAGATCCGCTGTCGACGCGTGTGGGAAGCGAGGCCGCCGAATGAAGCAATTGCAGTTGATGGAGTATTTGTAATGGCGCTCGACATCCTTGTCGTGGACGACGAGCGGGACATCCGTGAATTGGTTGCGGGAGTCCTGAGCGACGAAGGCTATGAATGCCGCACTGCTGGCGACAGCACTTCTGCGCTCGCCGCCATCGATGAAAGGCGGCCGAGCCTGGTTTTGTTGGACGTTTGGCTGCATGGCAGCCCTATGGACGGCCTTGAAGTGCTGGATGCAATCAAGATGAGGGAGCCGGACCTGCCGGTAATCATCTTCTCCGGGCACGGTAATATCGACACGGCGGTCTCGGCAGTCAGCCGGGGGGCGGTCGATTTCATTGAGAAGCCATTCGAAGCCGAGCGCCTGCTTCACCTCGTCAATCGCGCGACCGAGACGGAGCGGCTTCGGCGCGAGAATGCGCAGCTGCGTGAGGGTTCGCTCAGAAGCGAAGAATTCACTGGGAATTCCTCTGCCATCAACCAGGTTCGTGCCACGCTGAAACGTGTCGCCGGCACCGGAAGCAGGGTGCTGATTAGCGGTCCGGCAGGATCGGGCAAGGAAATTGCCGCTCGCATTCTGCATTCATGGAGTTCCCGCGCAGACAAGGCCTTCGTCACGGTCAATTCCGCAAGGATAACCGCCGAGCGTTTTGAACAGGAACTGTTCGGTGAAGAGCTCGATGGCAAGCAGGTGAGGGCCGGTCTGCTCGAGCTGGCAGATGGGGGAACACTGTACCTCGATGAAGTGGCCGACATGCCAGCGAGTACCCAGGCCCGCATTTTGCGTGTGTTGACTGAGCAGAGCTTCGTCCGCGTGGGGGGCAGCCGTCAAATTGGCGTGGACGTTCGCGTCGTCTCTTCGAGTTCCCGCGATCTTGAAAAGGAGATCGCTGAAAAGCGTTTCCGGGAAGATCTGTTTTACCGGCTCAATGTCGTTCCGGTTTCGATTCCTTCACTGTCGGAACGACGTGAGGATATTCCCGTATTGGCAGATCATTTCTTTACCCGCTATTCAGCGGAGCAGGGCCTCAAGGCTCCAGCAATTTCGCCCGAAGCAATGGCGGCGATGCAGGCCTACGACTGGCCCGGCAATGTTCGCCAGTTGCGTAATGTGATCGAACGTACTGTGATCCTGACACCGCGGGAAAAACTCGAACGTATCGAGACGGATATGCTCCCCAGCGAGATTTCGCAGGAAAAGATCGCAGGCGATGCCGGCATGACCGCGTTGATGGTTGTGCCACTTCGGGAGGCACGAGAAAATTTTGAGCGCGAATATCTCAGAATTCAAATTCGGCGTTTCTCCGGAAACATTTCCAAAACCGCCGGATTCATCGGGATGGAGCGGTCTGCGTTGCACCGGAAACTCAAGCTTCTGGGGATGGCTGATAGGCAAAGTGAAACGACCGAGGACTAATCTGTTTGTTCGCAGGTGCACAAAGGGGATTGCCGTGCTTTGATAACAGGCGTTAGAATACCCCTATATTCGGCTGTCATGACTGATTCAGACAGGGCGGCCAGAGTGCGGAACCGCAAATCCGGCCGCCAACAACAGGAGTCAGTTTCATGACCGGACGTACACTTTCCGCTCGTCCCAAATCCACGCCAGAGCCTGAGAAGGCGAGCGTAGTAGTGAAGGGCCAGAACCTTCAGGACGCATTCCTCAACTTGCTGCGCAAGAACCGGACACCTGTGACGATGTTCCTGGTGAAGGGCGTCAAGCTTCAGGGTATCGTGACCTGGTTCGATAATTTTTCGATCCTGCTTCGGCGTGATGGGCAATCGCAACTGGTCTACAAGCACGCAATATCCACCATCATGCCTGGCCAGCCTGTCGATGCAGAGCTGTTTAGCGGTATGTCGGAAGGCAACAAGAAACAGCGCCTGCTGCAGGACGTCTTCCTTGGCAGCGTACGCGATGCCGGCGTCAGCGTGACGATGTTCCTGGTGAACGGCGTGATGCTGCAGGGCAGAATTGCGGCTTATGACTTGTTCTGCATGCTGCTTGAGCGTGAAGGTTTCGTGCAGCTGGCGTATAAGCACGCTGTTTCGACCATTCAGCCCGCATCCCATGTCGACCTTACCGGAGACTGGGACGGGGAGAGCGAGCAAGACTGAACTTCGGAGACGACCTCACAGGCGAAGTCACGCGCGGAGCGCGGGCTGTCGTCGTATGCCCCGATATCCGCACACAACGTCGATCCGGGGATGCTGATGCACGCCTGGAAGAAGCCTGCGGCCTTGCCCTCGCAATCGGAATTGTCGTTGCGGATTCATTCATTCTGCCAATTCGGGATATTCGGCCCGCAACCTTGTTCGGTGAAGGCCAAATTGAACGTATCGCCACGGCATGCGCGCAAGATAATGCCGAACTTGTTATCGTCGATGGAGCGCTCTCTGCGATCCAACAACGTAACCTGGAAGAACGGTTAAAGATCAAGGTCATCGACCGTACTGGCCTGATCCTCGAGATTTTCGGCGAACGCGCGGCAACGGCCGAAGGCCGGTTGCAGGTGGAACTCGCTCACCTCGACTATCAACAAAGCCGGCTTGTTCGCAGTTGGACTCACCTGGAACGGCAACGTGGTGGTTTTGGCTTCCTGGGCGGTCCAGGCGAAACCCAGATCGAGGCCGACAGACGCATGATACGGACCCGTATGGGGCGGCTGCGCAAGGATCTGGAACAGGTCAAGAAAACGCGAACCCTCCACAGGGAGCGAAGGGGAAGGGCGCCTTGGCCGGTCGTCGCACTGGTCGGTTACACGAATGCCGGGAAGTCGACGCTGTTCAACCGCATTACGGGCGCGGATATGATGGCGGAGGATCTGCTGTTTGCCACGCTGGATCCAACAATGCGCGCAATCCGTCTGCCGGGTGTCGAAAAAGCGATCTTGTCTGATACTGTCGGGTTTATTTCGGATTTGCCCACCCAACTGGTTGCTGCTTTTCGTGCGACGCTGGAAGAGGTTACGGCCGCGGATATTATCGTCCATGTGCGCGATATGGCCAATCCAGCCAATTCAGCTCAGAAACAGGAAGTTCTTGATATTCTGACCGATCTGGGTGTGATCGATGGGGAAGGGGGCGAAAACTCGATCCCAATCGTCGAGGCCTGGAACAAGTGGGACTCGATCGACGAGACGCAACAACCTGAACTAGAGCGCGCGGCGGAAATGGACGAGCAAATCGTGCCGATGTCTGCGCTTACCGGGCAGGGTGTTGAAACTTTGCTGGAGCTTCTCGGCAAGCTGCTGACGGAAAATGCCAAGACCTATGAGTTCGTGATTCCTGCCGAAGATGGCCAACGCATCGCCTGGCTTCATGCACATGGCGAGGTGCTCAATGAAGATGAACTGGTCGGCGAAGGTCAGGCGCAGATGCGGATCGAAGTTCGCCTGACACCGAAAGAATTCGGCAGATATACGGCGTTGTAACAGGCTCAATCGATCCTGCACCGGGAATGCCAGACTATTTAGTCTCGCCCGCCTTGACCTGCTGCCAAAGGTCTTCCTTTTCTTCCAAAGTCAGTTTGTCGAACCCGCCATTGGATAGTCGCTCCATTTCGCGAAAACGGCGTTCGAACTTATCATTGGTCGCGCGCAACGCCTCTTCAGGCGCAATGCCATAGGCACGGGCGAGGTTGACCGCGCCGAACAATACGTCCCCGGCTTCCTCCAATTGTTCCTGACCAGTTTGGGCAGCGCGGAGCTCTTCGACTTCCTCAGCGAGCTTGTCTGCGGGGCCTTCTGCATCAGGCCAGTCAAAGCCCAACCGTGCAGCACGTTTCTGGAGTTTTTCTGCCCGAAGAAGCGCTGGCAGTGCGCGAGCGACCCCGTCCATGGCACTGTGCGATCCCTTGTCTGCGCGCTCCTTGGCTTTGATGGTTTCCCAGCCTTGCGATATTCCATCGCCGAAGATGTGGGGGTGGCGGGACTCCATCTTGTCGCAGATCGCTGCGGCGACATCATCGAAAGAGAAATGTCCTGCTTCCTGCGCCATTCTTGCATGGAAGACGACTTGCAGGAGGAGATCTCCTAGTTCGCTTTTGAGCTCGGGAATGTCGTCTCGCTCAATGGCGTCTGCGACTTCGTACGCTTCCTCAATTGTGTATGGCGCGATCGATTTGAAATCCTGCGCCTTGTCCCATTCGCAGCCGTTCTCCGGATCGCGGAGCCGTGCCATTATGCGAAGGAGGCGGCCTAGTTGTTCTGACATAGTGGAATGATAATATATATTATGTTAAATTACAGGCGAGGCGCTTGCGGGTCTTCTACCCCCTCACGGCGGAAATGAATGCGGCAGTCGCTGCGAAGATAGCTCCCCAAATCAACGCCATGATCACGCCCTTTTTCCAATCGAGCCGTTGTCCGATAAGTGCACTGATCGGAAGGACCAAAGCTAGCGACAGCCAGATGATAGAGAGCCAGTCGAACTGCATCACAGCTCTACCACCAAGCCGTCATAACCCACTAGGACGCCATCCGGCACTTCGGACTGGAGCTCGGCGTAATCCATGCTCTTGTCGAGATGAGATAGAACAGTCTTCTTGGCCTGGCAGCGCTTTGCGAGTGTCAGGGCCATTTCAAGATGTGCATGCGTTGGATGTGGATCGCGCCGCAGGCAATCCGTCACAAGCATGTCGGCGCCAGTAAAGAGTTTGAGCATCTCATCGGTTATTTCACTGTAATCAGTGGCATAGACAAGCGACTTGCCGTCGCACTCGAATCTGAAGCCGGTCGTTTCGCCCGGTCCATGTGGCATTTGAACCCATCCGATTGCAAAGCCGGCATGCAGTTTCAACCGATCGAGTGTGTCCAGGCTGACGATCGTGGGATATCCATGCTGACCGGCAAAGACGTACCCGAAGCGCTGCCGCAGCCGATGGACCGTTTCGCTGGCGGCAAAGCCCGGCAGCGGGCCGTTGCGACCGTAGCGCATGACCCTGAGATCATCGATGCCGTGACAGTGATCTGCGTGGTCATGCGTCCAGAACACGCCATCTACCTTGTCGATCTCATTCTGCAGCAACTGTTGCCGCAAGTCGGTAGATGTATCGACCAATAATCTGGCGCCGGCATCGCTTTCAACGATGATGGAAACCCGCGTACGCCGATTTTTGGGTTCCTTCGGGTCGCAATTCCCCCAATCGCCGCCAATGCGCGGGACACCGGTTGAGGTGCCGCTGCCAAGCATCAGGAGTTTCACGCAGCAGCCTTCTGGAACAAAGCATGAAAGTTGCGCGTAGTGACCTCGCCCAGTTGTTCGACGGTTTCACCGCGCAGATTGGCCACGAATGCCGCAGTCTGGGCGACATAGGCTGGCTCACATGTCTTCCCGCGAAATGGAACCGGGGCGAGAAAGGGGCTGTCCGTTTCGACAAGCAGTCGATCTGCAGGAAGCTGCGCAGCAACCTCTTGAAGCGCCTTGGCGTTCTTGAACGTCACAATTCCGGAAAGCGATATTGTGAGACCAAGATCCAGCATTTTGGCCCCGAAATCGGCTGAAGCGGTAAAACAATGGATGAGCGCCGGGAAGGCGCCCTTCTCCATTTCATCCGCGATAATGGCGGCGGTATCATCTTCAGCATCACGCGTATGAACGATGATGGGGAGCCCGGTTTTGCGCGCCACGGCGATGTGAACGCGGAAGAGCTCCTGCTGCGTTTCGCGGTCGGAATGGTCGTAATAATAGTCGAGCCCGGTTTCGCCGATGCCGATAACCTTGGGGTTTTCCGCGGCTTCCAGCAGCGCGGCGGCGCCCAGATCGGCATGGGCATCGGCCTCATGAGGATGGATGCCGACACTGGCCCAGACGTCCGGTTCCCGCATGGCCGTGCCGACGACGCGGTCCCATTCGTTCCGGCGGGTCGAGATGTTGAGGAAACCGCCAATCCCGGCCTCGCGCGCACGCGCAAGGACGCCGGCCTGATCTTCCGCCAGCCCTTCATACTCCAGGTGGCAATGGCTATCGATCAGCATCAGGCCGGCTCCTCGCTGGGCAATTCAAGCCGCGGAAACAGGCCTTCCGGCTTGTCGAGCGTGAAACCGCTGCCGACGAGGCGCCCAAACCAGTCCGGATCGTCCAGCGCCGCAAAATCGCGGGAATTCGCATCGATTCCCATCTGATCGAGCAATTTATCGCTGGAAGCAGGGATCACTGCACGCACCGCAATGGCCAGGGTCCTGATCTGCCGAAACAGCGTCATCAATACAGCCGCCATCCGTTCCGGATCCGTCTTGCGCAGCGCCCAAGGCGCCATTTCGTCGACATATTGGTTGCAGGCGAACACCGCGCGCATCCATTCGACCAGGCCTTCGGAGAAATTCAGTGCCTCGAACTCTCTGGGAAGCAGATTGCGGCAAGCATCGTTCACAGTCGCTTCCAGCGCGACATCGGCTTCTTCAGCCGAGTAATCGCCGGAAAGGTTCCCATCCAAATTCTTGAAAATCATGGATAGTGTGCGCTGCGCCAGATTGCCGAAACTGTTCGCCAATTCCGCATTGGCCCTGGTGACGATGGCTTCGGCCGAATAGCTGCCATCCTGCCCGAAGCTGATCTCGCGCAGCAGGAAATAGCGCAGAACGTCCACCCCGAACTTGTCCGCCAATTCCATCGGATCGGTAACATTGCCGAGCGATTTCGATTCCTTTTGCCCGCGATTGAGCAGGAAGCCGTGGCCGAAAACCTTTTTCGGCAGGGCAATTCCGGCACTCATCAGGAATGCGGGCCAGTAGACCGTGTGGAAGCGCACAATGTCCTTGCCGATCAGATGCAGATCGGCCGGCCAGAATTTGGCCATTTCCGGCGTTTCGTCCGGGTAGCCGAGACCGGTCAGGTAATTGGTCAGCGCATCGACCCAGACATACATCACGTGGTTTTCGTGGCCCGGAACCTTGACGCCCCAATCGAAGCTGGTCCGCGACACGGAAAGGTCGCGCAATCCGCCTTCGACGAAGCGCATTACCTCGTTCCGGCGGCTTTCGGGCTGAATGAACTCAGGATGTTCGCGATAAAGCGCCAAGAGCGGTTCCTGATATTTCGACAGGCGGAAGAACCAGCTTTCCTCAACCGTCCATTCAACCGGAGTGCCCTGGGGCGAGAGTTTCTCTTCCCCCTCCCCGTCGCTCAACTCGCTTTCGTCGTAATAGGCCTCGTCACGGATCGAATACCAGCCTTCGTAGCGGTCCAGATAGAGATCGCCATTGGCTTCCATGGCGCTCCAGATCGCCTGGCTGGCCCGGTGGTGTTCGTCTTCCGAGGTGCGGAAGAAACGATCGTAGGAAATATTCAGTTTGTCGAACAGTTCCTTGAAATATTGTGACATTTCATCGGCCAGTTGGCGCGGTGTCATGTTCAGCTCGCGCGCCTTCTGGGCCATTTTCAGCCCGTGCTCGTCCGTACCGGTCTGGAAACGGACTTCGCGGCCCTGCAGCCGCTGAAAACGCGCAATCACATCTGCGGCGATCGTCTCATAGGCGTGGCCGATATGCGGCCTGCCGTTCGGATAATGGATCGCGGTTGTGAGGTAATAGGGATCAGCCATGGGCCGGTTCCCTAGGAGGTGCCGCCGAAGCGAGCAAGGTGCCGATTTCCAATACCAGCAGGCCGGCATCGAAGTTGTATGTCGGTGCCTGGCTCGCCAGACGGTTGAGTTCGCCATGCGCCTCGATAATTCCGGGCAACTGGCTGCGCTCTGCCACCTGCAATTGCAGGGCAATTACGGAACGCGCAAGTTCGATTGCAGCCAGCTGGCGCTCGCGGGTCGGGCGCTGACCCATTGCCCCGGCAAGTTGGCCGCGCAGTTCAAATCCGCTGTCCCCCTGGCTCAGGATCTGGCGCATCAGCCGGTGAAGCGGCGCAAGATCCTGTTCCACAAATTCCATCGCCACACGGGGGGAGCCGCCGGCCACGCTGATGGCTGCCGCACGGGTTTCCGCGTCCACAGGCTGAGGCAGCTCGGAGAGCAT
The DNA here is from genome assembly GCA_030430365.1 of Alphaproteobacteria bacterium. Lineage (GTDB taxonomy): Bacteria > Pseudomonadota > Alphaproteobacteria > Sphingomonadales > Sphingomonadaceae > Andeanibacterium. Next base: position 11,653 of record JAUIFP010000062.1, read on the forward strand.
GGCATCGACTTCGCTGTCAGGTGCCTGCGCAAATCGCAGGATGCGGCAGCGCGACCGGATCGTCGGAAGCAGCCTGCCGGGCCTGTGCGTCACCAGCAGGAAATAGGTGCCCTGGGGCGGCTCTTCCAGGCTCTTGAGCAGCGCATTCGCGGCGCCTTTTTCCAGATCATCGGCAGGATAGACGATGATTGCCCGCTTGCTGCCCAGGGTCGGGCGGGTCGTCAGGCGGTGCTGCATTTCACGGATCTGGTCGATCGCGATGTTCCGCTTGGGCTGCCAGGGCTTGCCCTCCGCCTTTTTCTTCTCCTCATCGGCATTTGCCGGGAGATGCGTCAGGATCAGGATATCGGGATGATCCGCGATTTGCCCGGGCCCGTCGCCGCCCACCAATTCGCGCGCGGCGGCCTGTGCGAATTCGAACTTGCCGATCCCGCGCTTGCCGGCAAGCAACCAGGCATGGTGCATCCGCTCACCGGCATTTGCACTGCGCCATTGGCGCCAGGCAGGGTCATGTCCGGAATGTTCCGGGCCGGCGATTTCGGGGCCAGCCTGGCTCATACGGCCTTCTCCAGCAGCGGCTCCAACGCGGCCAGAATGCGCGAATGAATGTCCTGCGCCGTCCCTTCCCCGTCCACGCGGACGAAGCGTTCGGGGGCGTCATCGCAGATGCGTGAAAATTGGGCCGCCACGCGCGCATGATAATCGTCAGCGCGCCCACCGATGGCGTCGCTATTGTCCCCATCCCGCTCGGCTATGCGGCCCCTGAGCAGCTCCGCCGGCGCCTCGATCAGGAATGTGCGGTCGGGCAGCAGCCCTTCACTGCCGAATTCGTGCAAGGCCATGATGTCGGCATCGGGAAGGCCCCCTCCCCCGCCTTGATAGGCACGCGTGGAATCGATGAATCGGTCGCAGATCACCCATTTGCCCGCCTGCAAAGCCGGGCGGATCAGCTTTTCGACATGGTCGGAGCGTGCCGCGGCGAATAACAGCGCTTCGGCCTTGAGGTTCCAGCCATCGTCCGGCGGATCGAGCAACAATTGGCGTATGGCTTCCGCCGCAGGTGTGCCGCCCGGCTCACGTGTCAGGACGACTTCAATCCCCCGTGCCCGCAGAGCCTCTGCCAAAAGCTGGGCCTGCGTGGATTTGCCCACACCCTCCCCGCCTTCCAGAGAGATAAATCGCCCATGGCTCACGTGCCAAGCCCCATCAGGCCATTTCTGATGCGCTGAAAGACATTGGCCTCTGGCACTTCGGCAGCGGCAATCAGAGGGACCCTGTAAGGCTCGAACCCATCCACATGCACTTCCAGCTGGGCGATCTCGCTACCGGCAGCGATCGGTGCCCTAATCGGCCCCTTATAGCGCAGCCGCAGCCAGATATGGGGTTTCGTGCCCGTTTTGCGCGAGGCGAAGATGGGGGTCGTGCTCTCCAGGGGAACGATCCGCGAAGCGCCATCCTGGACGTCGGCATAGGCCACCGTCGCGCCAGGGGCGAATATTTGCTGGCTTTCGAAAGCCTCGAATCCCCATTCGATATATTTCCGGGCCACATCCGCCCGCTTCGGCCCGCTTTCCACGCCTGCAACCACCATCGCCAGGCGGCGATCGCCCCGTTTTGCACTGCCAAGGAAGTTGTAGCCGGCTTCGCGCGTGAAACCGGTCTTAATGCCGTCCGCACCGGGAACCACGCCGGTGACGGGATCGTGATTGGTCTGATCATAACCGTTGTGGACGAAGCGCCGCTTGCCGAAATATTCCTCATACAGCTTGGGATGCCGCGCAATGAGCGCATGGGTGAGCTTGGCCAGATCGCTTGCGCTGGTGAAAGTCATGCCTTCGTCGGGGAATCCGTTCGGCGATTCAAAATGGCTGTCACGCATGCCCAGGTCCTGCGCGGCCGAGTTCATCTCTTCGATCCACTCGCCCATCGTCCCCGACACCCCTTCGGCCAAGGCAACGCAGCCGTCATTGGCGGAAACGGTCGTGATCCCGCGCAGCAGCGTATCGACGCTGACTCTTTCCCCACTCTGGAGGAACATGCTGGAGCCGGTTCCGGACCATTTCTTGAACGTATTGTCCGAAACCGTGAAGGTCTGGTCGGCCGAAAGCCGCCCATCGGCCAGCATCTCGAAAGCGACATAGACGGTCATCACCTTGGTGATCGATGCTGGCAGGAAGCGTCTTTCGCCTTCCCGGGAATGCAGGATCTGACCGCTTCCGGCATCGACCAGCAGCGCAATCGGCGCATCGTGTCCGGTGGGAAGCTGGGCAATCGGCTCCTCCTGTTCGGCAGGAAGCTCGGCATTTGCTTGAAGCATGACAGGCGAAGCGGCCAGCAATGCGGCAGCGCCAAGAAAACC
>JAUIFP010000063.1 GCA_030430365.1 Alphaproteobacteria bacterium
CCCGGATGTCATCGACATCCGCAAGCTCTACGGCCAATCGAAGATGTTTACTTACGATCCTGGCTACACGTCCACCGCATCCTGCGAGAGCGCGCTGACATATATCGACGGTGAAGAAGGCGTCCTGCTCCACCGCGGTTACCCCATCGGCCAGCTGGCCGAGAGCTCCAACTTCACCGAAGTCTCCTACCTGCTGCTCAATGGCGAACTTCCGGACAAGGATACGCTCGACAAGTTCAACTGGACGATTTCGCGGCACACTATGCTGCATGAGCAACTGATCCAGTTCTACCGGGGCTTCCGGCGCGATGCGCACCCCATGGCCATTATGTGCGGCGTCGTCGGCGCATTGTCGGCCTTCTATCACGACAGCACCGACATCTCCGATCCGGAACACCGCCGGATCAGCTCGCACCGCCTGATCGCGAAAATGCCGACGATCGCGGCCATGGCCTACAAATACTCGATCGGGCAGCCCTTCCTCTATCCGGACAATTCACTGTCCTACACGGGCAACTTCATGCGGATGACCTTCGGTGTGCCTGCAGAGCCCTATGAGCTGCATCCCGCCGTCGAACGGGCCATGGACCGGATCTTCATCCTGCACGCCGATCACGAGCAGAACGCCTCCACCTCGACTGTCCGGCTCGCCGGTTCGTCGGGCGCCAATCCCTTCGCCTGTATTGCCGCGGGCATTGCCTGCCTGTGGGGCCCGGCGCATGGCGGCGCAAACGAAGCCGCACTCAACATGCTTCGCGAGATCGGCACTCCGGACAAGATTCCGCACTATATCGAGCGGGCGAAGGACAAGAACGACCCGTTCCGTCTGATGGGCTTCGGGCACCGCGTCTACAAGAATTACGATCCGCGTGCGACCGTGATGCAGAAGACGGTGCGCGAGGTCTTCGATGCCTTGAAGGTCGACGATCCGCTGTTCGAGACGGCATTGAGGCTGGAAGAGCTGGCCCTTCACGACGACTATTTCGTCGAGAAAAAGCTATTCCCCAATGTCGATTTCTATTCCGGCATCATTCTTTCCGCCATCGGCTTCCCGACCACGATGTTCACCGCTCTCTTCGCGCTTGCGCGGACGGTCGGCTGGGTCGCCCAGTGGAACGAAATGATTTCCGATCCCGGCCAGAAGATTGGCCGCCCGCGTCAGCTCTATACCGGCCCGACGCAGCGCGACTACGTTCCGGTAGAAAACCGCTGAACCAAGGTGTAGCGTCGCCCTTATGCGCGGCGCTATTGCCCTTCTATTGATGATCCTGGGCAGCCTGCTGATCTTGGCAGGCGGCCTTTGGACTCTGCAGGGTCTTGGCATCGTCATGTGGCCTGCCGAGAGCTTCATGCTGGCCGACCGGCAATGGGCGATCAACGGATCGATCACCGTTGTTGCGGGGGCGTTGCTGTTTATCGGCGGCAGGCGCCTGCGTTAGGCGTCGGGCTGGGCCTTCAGCGTCAATGTGAAGCGGGCGCCAGTTCCTTTCGCGCTCTCTACCGTCAGATCGCCGCCCATCGCGCGGGCAAGCTTACGCGAGATATAGAGCCCGAGCCCCGAACCTCCGTCACCTGAGCGCCCCAAGCGTTCGAACTTCTCGAACACCGCCTGCTGTTCGTCCGCGCTCAGCCCCTGACCCTGGTCCGCGATCGTCAGGCTCGCGCGGTCCCCTTCGTTCAAGACCCGTACCCAGATCGACGATCCTTCCGGCGAATACCGGATCGCATTGCCGATCAGGTTCAACAGAATCTGCAATATCCGCCGGTATTCGCCGATTGCCGGCAAGGCTTCGTCATGATCCGGCCCGTCGACCTTTATCCCGCGCTCTTTGGCGCGGCCGGAAAGCATGCCGACTGCACGCCGGGCAATGTCGGCCAGATCGACCAGATCCGGTGCCGTCGTGAAATCCTCCGCCTCTACCGCTTCGACATCGGTCAGATCGTCTATCAAGGTCAGCAAATGTTCGCCGGCCGCGGCGATGTCTGCTGCGTAATTGCTGTATTCCTCCGCGATCGGCCCCGCCAAGCGAGACCGGATCGTGCCCGCATTGGCAATGATGCGGGAAATGGGGTGCCGAAGAACGGGAGCGATTTCGCGCCCGACCGAAGCTTCACCGAATGCCTGCGCCACGCTTTCCGCCTGAGCCGTCATATGCCGCGATGGCGGCGGTTCGTTCGCAATCAGATAGAGTTCGAAACCTGCCGAGCCCGCTTCGGGTCCGCCGAGAGGCACAAAGCTGGCTGTCCAGCTGCGCGCAGAGCCTTCCAGCTTGACCTTTGCCCCATCCAGCAGGCGCCAATGCAGCGGCTGATGGTGGTGCATCCCCTCCACCTCGACGAAATCCGTCCATGGTTGCCCGGCACCTTCGCGCATCCGGTCGATCAGTTCGGTTAGCTCCGGCGCACTTCCATCCACCGTCAGCAAGTTCTGCTTGGGATCAAGCCTGGCGCAGAATTCCGAAACCAGATGATCGATTTCCGTCTTACGTGCTGCCAACATGGCGGCATCCTCATCCGGCAGCGGAATGGTCTGCCAATTGGCAAGCGCGATGTCGCAGCCGCCTTCGCCATCTTTTGCGGGAGACACTTCGATCCATGCGATGATCGCATCCTGATCGTCTTGTGCATGGACGGTTTGTGCCAGGCGCAGCCCGTATTGGCGCGCTCTCCTCACCAGCTCCAGAATGGAGGGCGTGGCGATCGTTCCGGGTATCTCCCCGCCGCTGCGGCGCTGCAACGTGGCGAGCGGCTCACCCGCTTCGATCAACCGATCCTCGGCATCGCTGCGCGCAGTCGCGATATATGGGCCTAACGGACGCACAGGATTATTCCGCTCCGCCGCTCATATTCGCACGCAGGACTGCCGCAGCGTTCTCGGCGCTCAATTGATCGATACCCTCCGGCAGAGAGGTATCGGGATGCAACACCAGCAGTTGCTCGGCCGCAACCTGCGAAGAGAGGCCTGCGGCACCCAGGAGTAGCGACAGCCGCAGATGCTGGCTCTCGTTGGTGGAAAGAGCGACAATGTCTCTTTCCTGCTCCGCCGCAAAGGAAAGAGCGGAAATGAAGATTGCGGCGCCAGCCTGGGTGACGGACAATGCGTCGCTCAGATCTCGAACGCCCAGTCGGCCGAGAAGCCGTGCAATCAGCTCCGTTCGGCATTTGCCTTCCCCATATGCCTTTCGCAGGCTGGCAATCGCCTGTTCCGCCGCTTCGCCGTCAGTTTCCTCCGCAGCCTTGCGGTAATCGACCAGCACCGCGTCGAACAGAACCGCAGGCAGTTCGTTCATGGGAAGCTTCATTCTGCGCCAACCTTCGACAAATCGCGCCTGGCCGGCCAGAACAGCCATCGCCAGGTCGAATATCTCCGTTTCGGCGGAAGCGATCAATCTTTGCAGAAGCGGCGAGAGAACCGGATCGAGTGCATTTTGCACCCTCAGTCGCTCGCTCAATTGGCCTTCGATGGCCAGACCATGGAGAAAACGCAAGAGATCGGCATTGCCGAGCAGACAGCCGGTGAGGGCCTCCCTGCGCTCCGCAATATAGGCCGTTTCGTCTTCCGGTTCGGCCGATTGCGCCTCAGCATGAAGCAATTGCCGGGTAATGTCCGCCATCATGCCGCGCACACGGGCCACGACATCTTCGCTGAGTGCAGTGTTCCGGCCGCCCGCCAGCAAAGTTCTGAGCGTAGGCATAAGAGCGCCCAGCGCCGCGTCACACTCGGCCAGCTCCGCACGCAAGGCGGCATTCACGCTCTTTGCGGAATCGGGAGATGGTCCGGCTGCTGTCATCGTCCCCTCATAGCCGGCCTTGGTTAAGTCGACGTTAGCCGCGATTGCGCGCCCACAGTGCCCAGAAGTACCACGATCAATCCCGCGCAGATTACCTGAATTCCGGCTCTCGTGACATCAAAACCCGCGGCCACGGCCAAAATCGCAGCCAACAGCAATCGATCATGCGCCAGATCCGCCCATCGGCCCTTCGCCAGATTCTGCCAAAGCCGCAGAAAAGCGAGCATTACGACGGGGACAAATAGCCTATCTGGCCAGTTTCCAGTCAATGCGAAGGCCAATATCGCGACAAGCAAAACGTCGAACGCCCAGCCAATCGCGAAATCGGCGCCTTCGGAAGACGGCTTTTCCGCGATTCCCACATGCATCATCCGGCCGAGCGCTGTCCCGGCCTGCGCGGCGAGCCAGCCTAATCCGCCTGCCGCAATGCCCGCTGCCGGCGCACCGAACCAGGATGCGGCGCAGCCTGCAGCGGCGATCGCCAAGCCTGCTCCCTTGAAAAGCGAAGGTTTCAATCCCCTTGCGAGGATCGATGCTGCGCCCATCTTTCGCATTGTCAGTGACGCAATGGAACGGCCCGGCGCATACATGCTGGGCCGCGGAATATTGGCGATCTGCCAATATTCCTCGATTTCCGTCACCCGGGAAGCATCGCCGACCAGAGCCAATTTCTGCTGTCGGAGCACGGATTCATCCAAATGGCGTTCCGGCACTTGCGCCTGAAGTGCAATGCGCAGCAACGCCGAAGCAGCATCGCAGTCCGGCGGCAGCTGGGTCAGGCGCTCCACCAGGCTGCCCGGCATGCACAGCACCCCTGCCCAGGCATAATTGAGGTCTATTCGCTCGAAACCGGCCGCGATCCCGGTATCGACCGGCAGGACAAGCACCCCATTGCGCCCTGACAGCGCATCGAGTGCAATCCCGGCATCCAGCAGAAGCCCTTCCGCTATGACGAGCAGTTCGTCCGTCGTTCCGACCTTGCCCAGCAGCGATCTCGGGCTGGATATCGCGGTGAATTCCGCGCCGCGTGCTTCCGCCTGCTCGCGCAGATCGGCATAGGCATCCTCGTCCTCGTGAGTGATGCAAATGACCTGCTCACAGCCGAACGCCAGCGCAAGATCGAGCTGCCGCTCGCCAATGGACATGCCTGCCAGAGAGATTTCCGAAAGCGGAACCTCCGGGGCGTCCTTGGCTCGCCGCACTTGTGTAAGAAGGACTGTCCGCACGCAGCCGATCTAAGGCAGCGCCAGACCGGTGCCAAGCGCGGAAAGCGCTGATCAGCCGTATGCCGACGTAAATTCGTCTACGAATGCCTCCAGCTTGCGAACCACACCCGGCTCACCAGGGGCACCTTCCAACGCTTCGTCGGCCAGCGCCACCAGCGTTTCGGAGTGGAAGCTCGCGCCGAGCCCTCTCAAACGCATAGCGGCGACATTCCAGTTGCCGTCACAGCGCGAGCGGCGCAGGAGGTCTATCTGCAATCTCAGGCTTTCCACGAAGGCATCCCGTAATTCGACGACGAGCGCCTCGTCGCCCCCAGCTGCGGCGACCAAAGTGGCGTCCAGTGCTCCGTTTTCGTAGGCCATGGCATTTTAAATAGCGCCACAAAGTTAACGGGGGTTTATCGTCTTCGTTTCCGTGATATTCTCGATTTATGTCAGGGAATTCGCACATCGCCGCCGTTGAAGCCGAGGAAAATCGGCCCGAAATGCCGCAGACTATAGCTCCGGCGAATGCCGACGATGAAATCCTCCTTACCGAAATGGTATCCGACGATGTGGAAGAGGCGGAACCTTCGAAAGCCGTCTGGATCATGCCCGCATTGGCCGGCTTTGCGATCATTGCCTGGACCGGCTTCTTCGTCTTCGCAAATCATCAGGAAATGCTCGCAGGCGCTCCGCTGCAGCAATGGACCGGATGGATCACCGCATGGGCCTCTCCCGCATTGCTGGTCATCGGAGTCTGGTTGCTCGCAATGCGTTCAAGCACGCGGGAAGCCGGGCGTTTTCGCAACGTGGCCCGTGAACTGACGCTGGAATCGGCGAAGCTCGAAAACCGGCTGACCACGGTCAATCGGGAATTGAGCCTGGCAAGAGAGTTCATTGCCTCTCAATCGCGGGATCTTGAATCCCTGGGGCGGGTCGCTGGCGAACGGCTGTCGACCCATGCCGCCGAGCTGGAAGGCCTGATCAAGGAAAACAGCAGCCGCGTAGAATCCATCGAAAGTGTCAGTATCAGCGCTCTGGAAAACATGGACAAGCTGCGCGGCGAATTGCCGGTTATCGCAACTTCGGCCCGGGACGTCACCAGTCAGATCGGAAATGCGGGGCGCACCGCCCATACTCAGCTGAACGACATGATCAGCGGCTTTCACCGGCTCAACGAATTCGGCGAAGCCAGCGAACGCCAGGTGGCGGCGCTCCGCGCAAAGATCGATGCAGCGATCGCGTCCTTCGAAGACCAGGCTACCGAGCTCGAGGAAACCACCCGCACCCATTTCGATCTGCTGGATCAAAGAGGCGAAGCAGCCCGCGGCGAGCTGGAGGAATGGGAAACCAAGGCCTTTGCAACGCTCAATCGCCGTTCCGAGGCGCTACGCAAGGAAATCTCCTGCAATTGGGACGATTTCGATGCGAAGGAAACTGCCGCACTCGCTTCGCTCCAAAGCCGGTTCGAAACCTTGCGCAACGAGGCGGAGGAATTCGCGCAGAAACTGCGGGAAAGCGAAAGCAGCGCAAATGAGAGCTGGGCTGCTTCGATTGAAGGACTGCGCCAGCGGCTGACCGCCGCGCTGGAGGAAGTCGCAACCGTGGAAGCGGCCGGCACCGAACGAACCCAGGCGAACTTGCAGAACTTTAGTGAAAAGGCCCAGGCGATCGACACCGATCTGGCCGAACGCGCGGAACGCAGCGCCCTGAGCTTCGAAAGCCGGTTGGACGACATCGATGCAGTCATGGCCCAACGGCATGAGCAGCAACTCACCAGCCTGGCAGAATTCGTTCGCCGCACCGAAGAACTGACCACGCAGTTCGGCGAACTCGGCAATCAGATCGAGACGATTTCCACCCAGGGGGCCCAGGCCAGCGGCGATTTGGTCAAGAACCTGGAACTGATCAATGCAAAGCTCGAAAGGAACGAGCGCGCATTGCAGTCTGCCGATACGGCCATCGGGGAGCTTACGCAGGCAAGCGCGCAGCTTCTCGAGCTCATTCAGTCCAGCGAAGGACAAAGCCGCGAAGAGCTGCCAACCGCCATTGACGCCGCACAGGAGAAGCTGGCCGCCTTTGAAGAGCGGACGATCGCTTTGGCGCAGATGCTCACCGAAGCGGGCAGCAAGGGTCAATCACTCTCCGAATATGTGCTCGCGGCGCAAAACGACAGCAAGGCTGCTTTCGAGCAGCTCGACCATTTGTATGAGCGGCTGAGCGAGCGCGGAGAAGCCAATAACGAGCGGATAGATGCTCTGAGGCGCGGCCTCGCCGAATTGTCGCAGGAGAGCGAAGGGCTTTCCGAGAAGGTCGATGGTGATCTTTCGGAAGCCGTCGAACGACTGCAGACGTCCTTGCGCGAAACCCTGGCGAAGCTGGGCGACGGACAGAATCAGGCGGTCGAGGAGTTCGCGGAGAATATTGGCGAGCAAAGTGCGCAGGCCATCCAGCGTTCCATCAAGACCCATGCAGATGGCGCAATCGAAGAGCTCGAGGAAGCGGCAACCCATGCCAGCCAGGTAAGCCGCGAGGCGGCAGTCCAACTGCGCGATCAACTGACGGTTGTTGCCGAATTGGCCGGCAATCTGGAAGCGCGCGTGGCTCAGGCCCGTGAGCGCGCCCAGGAGCAGGTCGACAATGATTTTTCGCGCCGGGCTGCACTCATTACGGAAAGCCTGAATTCAAACGCCATCGACATTTCCAAGGCGCTTTCCAATGAAGTGACCGACACGGCCTGGGCTTCCTATCTGCGCGGAGACCGCGGCATCTTCACGCGCCGTGCAGTCAGCCTGCTTGAGCATTCCGAAGCGAAGGAAATCGTCGAGATTTATCAGCGGGACAGCGACTTCCGCGAACATGTCTCGCGCTACATCCACGATTTCGAATCCATGCTGCGCACGATGCTCTCGACCAGGGACGGCAAGGCGCTGGGCGTCACCCTGCTATCGTCGGATATGGGCAAGCTCTACGTCGCGCTCGCGCAAGCTATCGAACGCCTGCGCGACTGAGGAGGCGCACCGGCCTATTGTTCGGCAGCGCTTGGCGGGCTTCCGAAAACGTTGAGGTCCTCTGCCTCGATCCAGCCAAAGACGTAATTGGCGACATAGATCGCGCAGAGTACCGCCGCGAGGATCGTAGCGCGCAGGACCACGAGACCTGGCCGGAAATTGCCCGGAGCGCTCTCTGCCTGGCCTGGAACCTTGTCTATATCGAGTTCGTCATGCGTCTTGATGCCGAATGGCAGCATCACGAACGCGCTCATCACCCAGAAAAGGGCGTAGATTGCCAGAACGGACGTCCATTCCATCATGAATCCACCTGAATGACGCGTGTTTGCGGGTTCTTGCCGCACCACCGCCGTGCCGCCCGGCGCGCAGCCAATCGGGCCGCTTCGGACACCGCCTCGCGGTCCTTGCGTGCGGAGCCCCTCAACTTGCCGATCGCCGCAGCAATATCGCCTTCGGCTTCCTCGACGAACTCGTCATAATCTTCGTCCAACGGCAATCCGATGCCTTCCACCCGTGCACGCCCCTGACCGTTCAAGGCCACAATCAGCATGCCTTCGCGCGCCATCCGGCGGCGCATCGTCACCGTTTCCCCGTCGGCAGGGACGATGATGTCACCATCCAGCACGAGCCTGCCTGATGGTATATCGGCCAGTTTGCCTGGTTTGCCTGGTGCCAGGCGAACGATCTCGCCGTTCTTCTGCGTCACGGCCTTTGGAATGCCCGAGGAGAGCCCCAGACGGGCCTGTTCGCGCATATGGCGGATTTCGCCATGTACCGGCACCAATATCTCGGGCCGCAGCCAGGAATAGAGCGCCTCCAGCTCCGGACGGCCGGGATGTCCGGAAACATGGATATGGCTTTGCCGGTCGCTGACCATCACGATCCCCCGGTCGGCCAGCATGTTCTGCACTTTGCCGATCGCCAGCTCGTTGCCGGGAATCTGACGACTGGAAAACAGAACCACATCCCCTTCATCCAGGGCGATCGGATGCGAATCTTCGGCGATCCGGGCAAGGGCCGCGCGCGGCTCGCCCTGACCTCCTGTGGCGACGATCAGCACCTCGCCTTTCGGCAGGCCCATGGCGGTGTCGAAATCGACCTGCGGAGGCATATCCTGCAAATAGCCATTCACCTGGCTGACTTCGATGATCCGTTCCAAGGAACGTCCCGCCACACATAGTCGGCGATTGGTCTTCTTTGCGACTTCGCCCAGCGTTTGCAGGCGCGCGACATTGGAGGCGAAGGTGGTCACTACCACCCGCTTGCCGCCATGCTTGCGCACCTCCTCCAGCAAACCGCGATAGACATCCCCTTCGGAGCCCGAAGCATTGGCGTTGAAGACATTTGTGGAATCGCAGACCATCGCCAGGATGCCTTCATCACCCAGCTGGGTCAGTTCGCCTTCGGTTGCAGGCTCGCCCACCAGCGGTTCTTCATCCAGCTTCCAGTCGCCTGTATGGAACACCCGGCCATAAGGCGTCTCGATCAGCAGGGCATTGCCCTCCGCAATGGAGTGCGCCAGCGGAACATAGGAAACGTCGAATGGGCCGAGAGCGAAGCTGTCCGTGCCGCTCACCACATTGAGCTCCACGTCGTCCGCGATTCCGGCCTCTTCCAGCTTGCGGCGCACGAGCTCGGCAGTGAACGGCGTGGCATAGATCGGCACGCCGAAATCGGCCGCGAAATATGGAACGGCGCCGATGTGATCTTCATGCGCATGGGTCAGCACAATACCCAGCAGATCGTCGAGCCGTTCTTCAATGAAAGCAGGATCGGCGAAGACCAGCTCGATGCCCGGATATTCATTGGCACCGAATGTCATGCCGAGATCGACCATCAGCCATTTGCCGTCACAGCCATAGAGGTTGACGTTCATGCCAATCTCGCCGGAACCGCCCAGCGCAAGAAACAGCAATTCCCTTTCGGGCGTAAAATCCTTCTTCACTTCGTGCCGGCCCTCTCCGCGAGGATAGCCAGCCCCTCAAGCGTCAGGTCGGGATCGACTGCATCGAAAATCTCGGTGTGTTCATCGAACAGGATCGCCAGGCCGCCTGTCGCAACGACCTTGGCCGGGCGGCCGATTTCATCGCGCAACCGGGCGATCAAGCCCTCCATCATGGCGACATAGCCCCAGAATATTCCAATCAGCATCTGGTCTTCCGTATTGCGGCCGGTCACCGAATTGGTGCGCGGGGCCTCGATCGCAATGCGAGGAAGCTTGGCCGTATTGTTTACAAGTGCATCGAGCGAGAGATTGATACCCGGCGCGATGATCCCGCCCTTATAGGCACCGTTGAAATCGACCACATCGAAAGTCGTGGCCGTGCCGAAATCCACGACAATCAGATCGCCCGGATATTTGGCATGGGCCGCAATGGCATTGACGGCGCGGTCTGCGCCCAGTGAATGCGGCTCGTCAACATCCACCTCGATGCCCCATTCGGCAGCGCCTTCGCCCGCAACGATCAGCTCGATCCCGAAATATTTCTGGGCCAGCACATCAAAATTGTGGCGCGCCCGCGGAACCACCGACGAGAGGATCATTTGCGTTACGTCGCTGCGCCCAATGCCTTCGATTTCCATCAATTGCAGCAACCACACGGCATACTCATCGCCCGTGCGCCGGGGATCGGTGGCTATCCGCCAGCGGAGCTTCAATTCCGTCCCTTCGAAAAGGGCGAATACGACATTGGTGTTTCCGCAATCGACCGCGAGCAACATGGCGTTCAGCCCCTTCCCTGCGTGACATCGCCTGCATGGATGACACGCACCTCGCCATTCGCCAAGCGCAGCTTCAATGCGCCATCATCCGCCAGCCCTTCGAACGTGCCCGACAGTGGCACGGCATCGGCAGTGTGAATGGTGAGCGGTGTGCCTTTCGGATGGGCGGCGGCCAACCACTGCGCATGGAGCTTGTCGTCGCTATCATCGCGCCACTGCGCCATGGCAAGTTTGAAGCGTTCGGCCAGCGCCTGCGCGAAGGAATCGCGTGGAGGAACCGGCCCGAGCTGCGCCAAGCAGACGGTATTTACCCCTGCGATTTTAGGATCTTGCGCCAGGTTCACGCCAATCCCTGCGATCACCGTATCGCCTTGCCGCTCAAGCAGGATGCCCGAAAGCTTGGCCCCGCCGTAGAGCACATCATTGGGCCATTTGAGCTTGAGCCGCGAAGGATCGGCCAGCAGCGGCAGCACCGTTTCGTAAACCGCGAGCCCCACGGCAAGCGAGAGGCCCGCCGCATCCGTCCGCTTGCCCGTGAGCTGGACCGCGGTCGAGCCCATGAAATTGCCGGTCCCGTCGAACCATTGGCGGCCCTGCCTGCCCTTCCCGCCGGTCTGGCGGTCCGCGACCAGCCAGTCCCCTTCCGCCAGCACCTCCCCCGCGCGCAGCCGCGCCAGAAGGTCTGCATTGGTGGAACCGGTTTCTGCGACGTAATGGATCAATGGCCGGTCCGAGCCGCGGGAAAACCCGTCAAACCGCGAGGAACAATACTGCCGCGGCCTTGTCCGCAAGGTCGCCCAGCAGCGGCGTCAGCAGATAGCCGAGCGGTGAGATGAACACCGAGGCGATTCCCAACAGCGCCCAATGCGCCCAATCGCTCTTGCCCTGAACCACATCGGCCGGATCGTCGAAATACATGATCTTCACGATCTTGATGTAGTAGAAGGCGCCGATCACGCTGGCTGCGATACCGATGGCGGCCAGCGCCACCAGATCGGCCTGCACGGCTGCCTGGAAGACCACGAACTTGCCCCAGAAGCCGAATAGCGGCGGTATGCCCGCCAGGCTGAACATGATCATCGCAACGCACAGCGCCAATGCAGGCTGACCGCGCGAAAGCCCGGCCAGATCCGGAATATTCTCCACCGGATTGCCATCCGCGTCCTTCATCATCAGCACCGCGACGAAGCCGCCCACCGTCATCGCGACATAGATTGCGAGATAGACGAGCATGCCCGATGCGCCCTGCACGGTGGCTGCAGCCAGGCCGATCAGGATAAAGCCGACATTGTTGATCGAGGAATAGGCAAGCAGCCGCTTGATATTGGACTGCCCGATTGCACCGAGCGCGCCGACCACGATCGAGGCCAATGCGGCAAAGATAATGATCTGCCGCCAGGCATCGGCCTGATTGCCGAACGCGTCGAGCGTGACGCGCATGGTGAGCGCAATCGCCGCAACCTTGGGCGCGGAGGCGAAGAATGCCGTGACCGGCGTTGGGGCGCCTTCATAGACGTCCGGCGTCCACATATGGAAAGGCACCGCGCTGATCTTGAACGCCAGGCCGGCGAGCACGAAGATCACGCCGAACAGCGCGCCCATCGCCATGTCGCCCGTCAGCGCCACACGGATACCGTCGAAATTGGTGGTGCCGGTGAAGCCATAGGTCAGGCTCATGCCGAACAGCAGGATGCCGCTGGCAAGCGCACCAAGCACGAAATATTTGAGGCCCGCTTCCGCCGAACGGTCATCATTGCGCAGGAAGGACGCCATCACATAGGCCGCCAGGCTGTTGAGCTCGAGCCCGATATAGAGCGTGAGCAAATCCGTGGCCGAAACCATGATCCCCATGCCCAGCACTGCAAACAGCAGCAGTATCGGAAATTCGGCGCGCATCGCATCGTAGCGGTCGAAGAAGCGCGGCGCGACGACCAGCGCGGCACCGCCTGCCGCGAAGATCAGCAGCTTTGCGAAGCCGGCAAAGGCATCGGCGGCAAACTGCCCGCCGAAGGCGACCGTATCCGGGCCGCTGGCCCCCGCGCAAACCGTAGGCGCGACGAGGAAGAAGCACAGGCCCAGGACCACGGCAGCCACGATGCTGATCGCACTGCTGGCCTTGTCACCGACCCAGGCCGCAACAAGCAGGAGCACCAGGCCGGAGACCGACAGAATGATCTCGGGCGCGATGAGTGAAAGGGAAGCTGCAAAGTCCATCAATGCGCTCCCCCTTGCGCTGCATCTTCTTCGCCATGCTCTTCAGCCGGCGCAGGCTCTCCGATCAGGAGCTTGGCATCGCCTTCGGGCGCGGCGCGCGCGATCCGCGCATCCAGCGCGGCGATATCCTTGCGCATCGGCGCCAGGAAGCTTTCCGGATAAATGCCCATCCACAGCACGCCCAGCGCGATCGGCAGAAGCATCGCCCATTCGCGCAGGCTAAGATCCTTCATCGCCGCAGCATCGGCATTCTTCTGTTCGCCGAAAGCGACCCGGCGATAGAGATAGAGCATATAGGCCGCGCCCAGGATGATGCCGGTGGCGCAGACCGCCGTGACCAGGCTGGAAACTTGATAGATGCCGGCCAGGCTGAGGAACTCCGCGACGAAGCCGCTGGTACCCGGCAGGCCGATACTGGCCATGGTGAAAAGCATGAAGAACAGCGCATATTGCGGCATGTTGATCGAAAGCCCGCCATAGCGGTCAATCTCGCGCGTATGCAGCCGGTCGTAGATCACGCCAACGCACAGGAACAGCGCGCCCGATACCAGGCCGTGGCTGAGCATCATGATCATCGCGCCTTCCAGCCCTTGCGGGTTGAAGGCGAACAGGCCGACCGTGACGATCGCCATATGCGCGACCGAGGAATAGGCGATCAGCTTCTTCATATCGTGCTGGACCAGCGCGATCAGGCTGGTGAGCACCACTGCCAGCATGGAAAGAATGAAGATCAGCCACGCGAACTGCGCGGAAGCTTCCGGGAACATCGGCAGGCTGAAGCGGATGAAGCCGTACCCACCCATTTTCAGCAGCACGCCGGCCAGGATCACGGAACCGGCCGTGGGCGCCTGAACGTGCGCATCGGGCAGCCAGGTATGCACCGGCCACATCGGCATCTTCACGGCAAAGCTGGCGAAGAAGGCCAGCCATAGCCAGGTCTGCGCCTCTGCCGGGAAATCGTATGCCATCAGCGTCGGGATGTCGGTGGTGCCCGCATCGTTCACCATCCACAGCATC
>JAUIFP010000064.1 GCA_030430365.1 Alphaproteobacteria bacterium
GGCGATCTTCCTGGTTCAGCACGCCGTCTTCATTGGCGTCCATGCGGGCGAACATCGCATCGGCGCGCTGTTCGGCCTGCTCGCGGGTGGTTGGGCCCTTCATTCGGGGGCCATCGCCGGGTTGAGCGATTGCAACGCCGGCAACGGCCAGCGACGCGGCGGAGAGCGCTCCGCAGACTGTGAGGGTTAACTTACGCATATTTCAGGCTCCGTTTCTTTCGGATCAAAAGGTGGAGCTGCGGGCCCCCGAGGGGGAGATGGAGGGGATGGGTATCAGGAACCTCGCAGCTCTCGCCAATGGTTCTAGCCCCGTCATGTCGCGTCATTATCCCGGATCAGGCCTTTTTTGTCGCAAATTGTCGCAAGAAGAGGGCGGCGTTCATCTGCGCGCAATTCCTCCGCCCCCCGCGCAGCCTATCCCTGCTTGACCAGGAACACAGCCAGCTTGTTGCCGTCCGGATCGCGGAAATAGGCGCCATAGAAGCTTTCACCGCGCAGGCCCGGCGCGCCTTCGTCGCTGCCGCCATTGGCCAGCGCATAGTCGTAGACGCCTTGCACCTCGTCCTCGCTCTTGGCGTTCAGGGCCACCATCGTGCCGTTGCCCGCGCTCGCGGCCTGCTTGTCATAGGGCAGGCAGGTGCAGAAGATCGCGCTGCCGCCCGGCGTCCCCCACATCACGCTGCGGTCGCTTTCCATGATCCGCCCATGGCCCAGTATGTCCGCAATTCCGTCGTAAAAGGCGGCGGAGCGTTCAAGATCGTTGGTTCCGACAGTGACGTAGCCGATCATGCAAATGGTTCCTTTCCCTCGAGTCGCCAGGAACGTTATGGGTACAAAACCTACATTACAACCCGCGATCCGGGAGGATTTACGGCAGGTTCGCAAGGCCGCTCAAAGCGGGGCGCATTGCGCCTCCAGCCACGCCTTCACCTCGCCTTCCAGCTGCGGGGAGACGACGTTCCAGACCTGCGCATTGTAGCTATCCCACCAGGATTTCTCACGCGGGGTCAGCGCTTCCACGTCGATCAGGCGGCGGTCGAGCGGGGCCAGGGTCAACGTTTCGAAGCCCAGCCATTGGCCTTCCATGCCTTCGATCTCCTGAGATTGCACCGCGACCAGATTTTCCACCCGGATGCCGTATTCGCCGGTTTTGTAATAGCCCGGCTCGTTGGAGATGATCATGCCCGCCAGCAGCTCCTGCTCTCCGCCGGTCTGCCCGCCGCGCGGCTTGGCGATCCGCTGCGGCCCTTCATGCACCGCCAGGAAGCTGCCCACGCCGTGGCCGGTGCCATGCGCGTAATCGATCCCGCCCTGCCACAGGAACTGGCGGGCGATGGTGTCCAGCTGGCTGCCGATGGTTCCGGCAGGGAAAGTCTGCATCGCCAACGCGATATGGCCGCGCAGCACGCGGGTGAAGCGGTCTTTCACTTCCTGCGGCACTTCGTCCGTCTGGGCATCGGGGCTGCCGATCCAGACGGTGCGGGTAATGTCGGTCGTCCCGTCGGGATATTGCCCGCCCGAATCGCACAGATAGACGCTGCCCGGCGCCAGCGGGCGGTTGGTTTCCTCGCTCACCCGGTAATGGACGATCGCGCCATTGGGGCCGGAGCCTGAAATGGTGTCGAAACTGAGGTCGCGCAAATCGCCGGCTTCGCGGCGCAGCTGGTGGAGCTTCTCGGCAGCGGAAATCTCGGTGACGGTGCCCTTGGGCCCTTCGATGGAGAGCCAGTGGAGGAAACGCGTAACGGCTGCCCCGTCGCGCGCCTGCGCCGCCCGGTGCCCGTCCAGCTCGACCGCGTTCTTCACGGCCTTGGGCAGTACGCAGGGGTCCTGCGCCTCGACCACTTCGGCGCCCCCCGCTTCCAGCGCGGTGAAGATTCCGGCCACGCAATTGGCGGGATCGGCGGCAACGCGCTTGCCCTGAAGCGCCTGCAATTCGGGCACGAAATCGGCGGCGTCGCGCAGCTTCACGGCATTGCCCAGATGGGCGGTGAGCTGGGGCGTGACTTTCTCCGGCGCGATGAACAGCTCCGCCGTCCCGTCCGCATGGGCCAGGACGTAGGAGAGCGCGACCGGCGTGTGATCGATGTCGGCGCCGCGGATATTGAGCAGCCAGGCGATCGAATCGAGCGCGGCGATCACCGCGGCGTCCAGCTTGTCGCGCTTCAGCCATTCGGCGATCTCGGCGCGCTTTTCCGCGCTGCTGCGGCCGGCGAAGCTGTCTTCATGGACCAGCGCGGGCGCGGCGGAAGGCTCCGGCCGGTCTTCCCACACTGCGTCCACCGGATTGGCTTCGACCGCTTCCAGCGTGCCGCCCTTGGCCTGCAGCGCGGACTGGACGGCCTGGGCCCAACCCTTGGAATGCAGCCAGGCATCGTAACCGATCACCGCGCCTTCTGCGGCGTTTTCGCCCAGCCATTTGGCGGGGCTGGTTTCGGGGACGGACTGATATTCCCACAGCTTGCCGTCCACCTGATCGCGCACTTGCAGGGTGTAGCGCCCGTCCACGAAGATCGCTGCCCTTTCCTTCAGCACCACCGCCGTCCCCGCCGATCCGCCGAAACCGGTCAGCCAGGCCAGGCGCTGGGCATAGGCGCCGACATATTCGGACATGTGCTCGTCGGAGATGGGGATCACGAAGCCGTCCAGCCCCTTGCGCGCCATTTCCTTCCTCAGCGCATCCAGCCGGGCTTCGTGCGTTTGCATCAGCATTGCTTGCGGTCCTTTCGCCACCAACATAGGGCGGCACCATGTCCGATACCACACCCAACTCCGCCGAACCCGCTTCTCAGGCCCCTACTTCTCAGGCCCCCACCGCTCCTCCAGTCGCGGCGAAGAAGCCCTTCACCGCCACCCATCACGGCATCACGCTGGACGATCCCTATGCCTGGCTGCGCGATCCCGGCTATCCCACGGTCGAGAATGCGGAAGTGCTGGCCTATCTCAATGCGGAAAATGCCTGGTTCGAAGCGCGGATGGAGCCGCACCGGCCACTGGTCGATGCGCTGTTCAAGGAAATGCGCGCGCGGATCAAGGAAGCCGACAAGTCGGTGCCGCAGAAGGACGGCGATTATCTCTACTGGGTCGAATTCGAAGAAGGCGCCGAATACAAGAAATGGTGGCGGCGGCCTGTCGGCGCGGCGGATGACGGCAGCGCGGATCAGCTGATCCTGGACGAGGTGGCGCTGGCGGAAGGCTGCGAATATTTCCGGCTCGGCGCGTTTTCGGTCAGCATGGACGGAAAGCTGCTGGCCTATTCGGTGGACGATAACGGGTCGGAACGCTTCACCGCCCGGGTCAAGAATCTGGAAACGGGGGAGCTGCTGGCCGACACGATCCCCGGCACGCTATCCAGCCTGGTCTGGGTCGCAGGCGATACGGGTATCGTCTACTCGCTGGCCAACGAACAATGGCGCACCGACAATGCGCGGCTCCACTGGCTGGGCAAGCCGCTGGCGGAAGATGTCGAGCTCTATCACGAGGACGATGAAGGCTTCCGCGTGGGCAGCGGGCTTTCCGCCAACGAGAAATGGCTGATCATCTCCACCAGCGACCACGAGACGAGCGAAACGCGCCTGGTCCCTGCCCAGGCTCCCCTGACGCCGCCGATCCTCGTCAAGGAACGGCAGAAGGGCGTGGAGTACGAAGCGGATGAGCGGGACGGCACGCTCTACATCCTGGCCAACGACACGCATGAGAATTTCCGCCTCGCCACCGCGCCGCTCGCCAGCCCGGGCGAATGGACCACGCTGATCGAAGGCTCGGACGAATTCTACATCACCGGGTTCGACCTGTTCCGCGATTTCTACACCGTCGAAGGGCGGCTGGCGGGCCTCGATCAGATCCAGCTCAGATATTACGACGATCCGGCGCGGATCGAACCGATCGACTTTCCCGAAGCCAGCTACACGGCGGGCCTCACGTCCAATCCCGAATGGGCAATGGATGTGCTGCGGCTGAGCTATGAAAGCATGGTCACGCCCGACACGGTGTATGATTATCACGTGGCGGAGCGGCGGCTGGAAGCGCTCAAGGTTCAGGAAATACCCTCCGGCTACGATGCGGATGCCTATGAGACGCAGCGGCTGGAGATCACCGCGCGCGACGGCACGGCGATCCCGGTCAGCATCATGATGCGCAAGGACCGCGCGCCCGGCGGGCCGCTCCATCTCTATGGCTATGGGGCCTATGGCATCTCGATCGATCCGGGCTTCTCGACCACGCGGCTCAGCCTGGTGGATCGCGGCTTTGCCTATGCCATCGCGCATATTCGCGGCGGGGACGATCTGGGCCGCGCCTGGTACAAGGCGGGCAAGCTGGAGCGGCGGACGAACACTTTCACCGACTTCGTGGATGTGGCGAAAGGGCTGGTGGAGCGCGGGCTTACGCAGCCGGGGCGGATTAGCATTTCGGGCGGCTCTGCCGGCGGCAAGCTGATGGGCGCAGTGATCAATAGCGATCCCGATCTGTGGGGCGCGGTGGTGGCGCATGTGCCCTTCGTGGACGTGCTGGCCACCATGCTCGATGCCTCGCTGCCGCTGACCCCGGGCGAGTGGCCGGAATGGGGCAACCCGATCGAGGACAAGGCCGCGTTCGAGACGATCCGGAGCTACAGCCCCTATGACAATGTGGGCGCGCAGGCCTATCCGCCGATGCTGGTGACGGCGGGGCTCAACGATCCGCGTGTGACCTATTGGGAACCGGCCAAATGGGTCGCCAAGCTGCGCGAGCTCAAGACCGACGATAACGAACTGCTGCTGAAGACCAATATGGGCGCGGGCCATGGCGGCAAGTCCGGCCGGTTCGAAAGCCTGAAGGAAACGGCGGAGGAATTCGCCTTCATCCTGTGGCAGATGGGGCTGGAGGGGTGAAACTTCCTGATCCGTTCATGCTGAGCTTGTCGAAGCATGCGCGAGTCGCCCGCCTTATGCCGCGTCCTTCGACAGGCTCAGGACGAACGGGGTAAGTTGTGTTTGCGGGGAGCGCGCGATCATGAGCAACAGCTACACCATGACCTTCACTGCCGGGCCGGAGCATATCGACAT
This sequence comes from Alphaproteobacteria bacterium, assembly GCA_030430365.1. Taxonomy (GTDB): domain Bacteria; phylum Pseudomonadota; class Alphaproteobacteria; order Sphingomonadales; family Sphingomonadaceae; genus Andeanibacterium. The sequence goes on from JAUIFP010000064.1 coordinate 5,046, forward strand.
GAACGGCCATGTGAACAACATGGTGTGGCTGCAATGGGTGCAGGATATCGCCACGGCGCATTGGGAAGCGGTGGCGAGCGCGGAGCACCAGGCAGCCTATGTCTGGTTCGTGCTGCGGCACGAGATCGATTATCGCGGCAATGTCCGCCAAGGCGACACGGTCACCGCGCATACGTTCATTCCGGATCCGCCGCAGGGTGCGCGTTTCGTGCGCTGCGTCGACTTCACCAATGCGGCGGGCAAGAAGATCGTCCAGGTCCGCTCCACCTGGGCGATGATCGACCGGCAGACCGGGCGGCCGCTGCGGATCACGCGCGAAGTGGCCGCGCCCTTCCTGGATCAGGCAAGCGCTTCGGACAGTTCCAGCAAGTCATAGCCCAGCTCCTCCGCCACGGGGGCGCAAGTCACGCGGCCTGCATGGACGTTCAGCCCATTGGCGAGATGCGGATTGGCCCGCATCGCGTCCTTCCAGCCGAGATCGGCAATCGCCAGAGCATGGGGCAGCGTGACATTGTTGAGCGCATAGGTGCTGGTGCGCGCCACCGCGCCGGGCATGTTGGCCACGCAGTAATGGACCACGCCCTGCTCCACGAAAGTCGGATCCTCATGCGTCGTGGGATGGCTCGATTCGAAGCAGCCGCCCTGATCGATCGCGACATCGACCAGTACGGAACCGGGCTTCATTTCCGACAGCATGGCGCGGGTCACCAGCTTGGGCGCCGCCGCGCCGGGGATCAGCACGGCGCCGATCACCAGATCCGCCGCGCGCACGCTGTCCAGCAGATTGGCGCGGTTGGAAAAGCGGGTCTTGGCCCGGCTTTCGAAATGGATGCCCAATTTTTCCAGGACTTCGGGATCGCGGTCCAGAATGGTGACATCCGCCCCCAGCCCCACGGCCATCTGCGCCGCGTTGAAGCCGACCACGCCGCCGCCGATCACCGCGACTCTTCCCGGCATCACGCCCGGCACGCCGCCCAGCAGGATGCCGCGCCCGCCATGTTCCTTCTGCAGCGCATTCGCCCCTGCCTGGATCGCCATGCGCCCGGCCACCTGGCTCATCGGCTTCAAGAGCGGCAGCGATCCGCCCGGCCCGGTGACCGTTTCATAGGCGATGGCCGTCACTCCAGCGGCGACGAGGTCCGCCGTCTGCTCGGGATCGGGCGCGAGGTGGAGATAGGTGTAGAGGATCTGCCCGGGCCGCAGCTGTGCGCGTTCTTCGGCCTGCGGTTCCTTGACCTTCACGATCATTTCGCACTCGGCGAAAATCTGCGCGGCGGAGGCGGCTATCGTCGCCCCGGCAGCTTCATATTCGGAATCCTTGGCATCGATGCCCGCGCCCGCGCCGCTTTCGATCCACACCTCGTGCCCGTGCTCGGCCAGTTCATGCGCACTCTCCGGCGTCAGGCCGACCCGGTATTCATGGGTCTTGATTTCCTTGGGGCAGCCAATGCGCAATGTCCGGAACTCCGTGGGGGCAGCGTGCAGGAAAGCTAGGTACCCTGGATGGCCGGATCAAGGCGCAGGGTACGTCAGGCGGCGAGCCGCCGGTCGCGCTGGCGCCGCCGATCGCGCTTGCGCGGCTTGAACACGGTGATCTTTTCCGCCGCGATGCGGTTACGCCCCGTCACTTTCGCTTCGTAAAGCAGCTTGTCCGCCTGGGCGTAGATCTGGCGGAAGGAACTGGCGGCCATGGTTTCCGGCGTGCCTTCGACCAGCCCCATGCTAGCGGTGACCAGATGGTCCAGCCCGGGCACCTGCTGCGCGATCTGGCGGGTCAGGTTCTGGCGGATATGTTCGGCGCGGCGCAGCGCATCGGGGCCGCGCAGCAGCAGCAGGAATTCTTCGCCCCCCACCCGCGCAGACAGGGCGTTTTCGTCGGCCGGCAGCGCCTTGCCGATCGCGCGCAGCACCTGGTCGCCCACATCGTGGCCGTAATCGTCATTGATCGACTTGAAGAAATCGACGTCGATCACGCCGAAAGTGGTGAAGCCGCTGCCGCTCAGCTGGCGGAATTGCGGCTCTATCGCGCGGCGGTTGTAGAGGCCGGTCAGCGGATCGTGCTCGGCCAGTTCCTCCAGCGCGCGAATCTGCTTGAGCGCCTCGTCACGTTCCCTGGTGAGGGCGAGCAGCCGGTCGGCCACGCCGGCGGCGGTGATCACGACTTCCAGCGAGAGCGCGAGATAGAACAGGTCGTTCAGGATCTGCGGTGCACTGTAGATGCCCAGCCCGCGCAGGCTTTGTTCGATGCCGAAAGTGATGATCGGCGCCCAGGCGACTACCAGATATTTGGCGGCGCGGCTGCCGCGGCGCAGGGCCTGCGCCAGCGCGGCGATATAGGCGATGATCGGGGGCGCGAAGCCCAGTTCGAACAGGAACGACCAGGACGAATCCATGAAAGGCGGGTGCAAGGGAACCATGCCGGAGGTCAGAATGACGGAGATACCGGCCACGCGCAGAAGGCGCCGCATCGCGCCGCTCAACATGCCCGGTTCGATGATCTCCGCCGCCAGGAAACAGGCCATTGCGCCAACCACGGCGATGCTGACGCCCATCGTCTGGTAAATCGCGACCAGGCTGAGATCGGCGAAAGGCACGATCAACCCGCTGGAGGTCAGCACATAGGTCAACATCATCAGCGTCAGCGCGCCATGGAATATGACGAAGCGCGCCCGCAAGAACGCGAAGGTCGCGAAATCAAAGAACACCGGCACCAGCAGCAGCCCTGCCAGCATCGCGAATAGCAGCAGCCGTTCGATCGGCCAGCCTTCGCCGCCCGGCTGGGTGGAGAGCTTGGCTTCGGCAAGCACTTCGGCCCCCCACGGCTCGGCAATGCGCACGACGATCGCCTGCGTATCGGCCGTTATGGGCGGCAGCGGCGCGGCGAAGAACGGGCCGCTTTCCAGCAGAGTGAGCTCGTTCGGCTCCATGCCGATGGCGCGGATGCTGCCGTCTTCCTGGACGGCGAACAGGCTCAGCCGGTGGAAATGGGAAACGCGCGAGACGAAGCTCTGCGGCGCTTCGCCCTCCTGCCAGTCGGCGGCATCGAAACGCAGCCAGGCGGCGGGCTGAAAGTCCTTCCAGTGGAAAGAGCTGCAGGTCCAGCTCTCCTTCTGCCGTTCAAGCTCGGCATAGGTCGTATTCGCCGGGCTGAAGGCATGGCAATTCGGCTGGAATGTGGACGCGGATGCGGGCGCCGCGGCCGCCAGCGCGGCGAGCACGGCAAGCCCTGCCAACAGCAGCCGGGCCAGCAGGAATTTAGGAAGGGCGCTCCACATCGCGGCGAAAATAGGGCGCGATAGTTGCCCGGTAGTTAAGCATTTTGCTCCGCGGCGATGGCTTGCGCCGCCAGTGCCGGCCTATTCGCCGCTTTTGCCGCCGTTTTCCGGGCCGCTTTCGAACAGCGAAAGATCGATCGATTCGCCGACTGCCTGCAGCCCGGCATCGTTGCCGTGCAGATAGTCCCCGATGTGATAGCCCCCGCGCATGCTTTGCGGGTCGTCCGGATCGGCAAAGGCGGTGTCCAGCCGCACGACCGCGTCGAACGCGCCGCCATGCACGATCCAATCATTGATCTGCCGCCTCGCAGCCTCGCCCGCTTCGGACCAGTAGCTGGCGCCTTTGAAGGGCCCGATGGGGGATCCGATCACCTTGATGCCCTGCGCATGGGCGCGGGCGATCAGCTGCTTGTATCCCGCGATCATGTCGCCGACTGTGATTTCGGGCTGGTCGAAGCCGGGCAGGCCGGGCCCGCCTGCAGGCCGGCCGAAGCGGTTGCCGATATCGTTCACCCCTTCGAATAAGATCAGATATTTCACATGGGGCAGGCTCAGCACATCCTCGTCGAAGCGGGCCAGCGCCGCTTCGCCCATGCCGGGGCTGAGCACGCGGTTGCCGCTAATGGCGACATTGGCGACCGCCCATTCCTTGCCCGCCTGCTGCAGCCGCTCCGCCAGCACGTCGGGCCAGCGGCGATTGGCGCCGGGCGTGGAGCCTGCGCCGTCAGTGATCGAATCGCCATAGGCAACGATCGTGCCGGGCGATTCGGACGATTCCACTTCGACCACGCTCAGGAAGGCGCGGTATTGCGCGGTGGAGACCGGATCGAACGGCTTGCCGACATGATTGCCTGGCGGAGAGATGGCCAGCTCGTCCAGCCCCGTCAGATGACAAGTGCACGGGCCGGTGCTGCCGGGCAGGTAGAATTCCACTTTCAGGCGCGAAAGATCGGGCACGGCGAGTTCCACTACGTCGCTCAGGAACGGGGCGCCGCGCGGAATGAAGGCGGCAGCCTCTCCGCCGAAAGTCACCTTGCGCGAAGTGCCGGGGATTTCCGCGCCGTCATCGCCGATGCGCACCACGCGCGCTTCGCCCACTTCCAGCGGCGCCTCGCCATAGCGGTTGGAGAGCCGGATACGCAGATGCGTTCCGCCTTCGCTGACGCGCAGGATCTGGCTGAGCGTGACATTCTCGAAAGAGGCGGCGGCCAGGCGGCCTTCGCTGGCGACCGGGGCATGGGGCGGGGCGGCCCAGCTGGCGACCCATTTGGCCTGTGCGGGCATGGCGCAGGCGATTGCGGCCATCATCCCGGCAGACGCGATCGCGGCGCGTTTGGAGCTCTTAAGCATGAACCTCTCCCATGAACCTCTCCGGGGCAATTATGGTTTGTCTGGCCAAGCGCAGGCGATGAAGTTACGCCAGGCGCATGCATTTCACCATGTCCGAAATCCCGATGCAGGATCGCTATCGCCTGCTGGTCAACACGATCATGCCGCGCCCGATCGCCTGGCTGGCGACGCGCGATGCGCAGGGGCGCAACAATATCGCCCCGTTCAGCTTCTTCAACGCGATGTGCTCGCGCCCGCCCATCGTCGGGATCGGGATCGGCCCCGACGGCGTGCGCGAAGGCAGCGCGGAGAAGGATAGCCTGGCCGCGATCCGCGAAACCGGGGAATTCACCGTGGCACTGGTGGATGAAGCCAATGCCCAGGCGATGAATCTCAGCGCGATCGATTCCCCGCCGGGGGTCGACGAATTCGAAGTGGCCGGGATCGAAATGGGCGAGGCCAAGCTGGTCGATGCGCCGATCGTGGCCAGCGCGCCGGTCAATTTCGAATGCAAGCTGTGGCAATTGCTGGAGCCTGCACCGCATGCCGCCATCGTGCTGGGCGAAGTTGTGGGCGTGAATATTCAGGACCGCTTGCTGGGCGAAGAAGACGGCAAGATGCGGATCGATGCACCGGCGATGCATCTGATCGGCCGCGCGCATGGCGCGGGCTGGTATATCCGTTCCAGCGACCAGATCGAGATAGCGCGCAAGACCTGGCCGCTCGATCCCGAAACGGATTAATCAGCCCTTCTTGTAGACCCAATATTCAGCGCCCCAGCGTTCTTCCAGATCGGCCAGGCACTCCTTGTGGATCTCGCGCACGCGCTGCGCCGTCATGAATTCGGCGGGATCGATCTCCTCGATCCGCAGCGTGGACTTGTCTTCATAGAGATGCTCGCCCTTCAGCAGAGCATTCTCGTCATAGGGCCAGATAAAGGCCTGCAGCGAATGGACGAGATAGAGCCCGTCATCCTTTTCCACCTTGTGGCCCAGCTTCTTCAGTTCGGCCCCGGTGGACATCTGGTGGAACCACATTTCGTCCGCGATGCCCCAATCGGCCACGGCGACGAGGTCGCCGGAATTCCACAGCACGATCTCGCCGATCGATGAGTAGAAGTCGAACACGCCCTGGCGGCCCTTCACCTGGAACGGGTTCTCCCCCCAGGTGATGTGATAGACGGGGTCTTCCGCCATCATGTCGGGCGCGGTGATCTCCTCGAACATGGCGGCGCCTTCCAGATGCACATGGCGGCAGTAATTCTTCAGGATCGCCCGGTGGAGCGGGTTTTCCGTCCGCTCGAGCAGGTCGAGCGTGGGGTTCATGCAATCGTAGACTTCGCGTTCATATTTGCTGGCCATCGGGCTCTCTCTCCATCATGCCCGGTTTTCGGACATTGTCATCCTGCATGATGCACATTGCGGGCCGCAATGGCTAGAGCGCGCATGCCTTACCTGGCGATTTGCGGCGCCTTCAGCTTCTGCATGCCCAGGCCCAGGATCGTGCCGATGCCGATGGCCAGGGTGAGATCGACCAGCACGGTCAGCGCGGCGGTCAGGATCAGCAGCGCCAGCTCCGCGCGGGGCATCGCCAGCCGCTCTCCCCAACGCCCGGGTTCGGACATCGCCCATGCGGTCAGGATCAGCAGCCCCGCCAAAGCAGGCAGGGCCAGCATGCCCGCCAGCGGTGCCAGCACCGCCATGGCCAGCAGGATGATCAGCGCGTGCATGATCCCCGCCACGGGGGTTCGCCCGCCCGCATCCACATTGGTGGCGGTGCGGGCAATCGCGCCGGTCACCGGCAGCCCGCCGAACAGGGGGGAGGCGATATTGGCCGCGCCCTGCGCCAGCAGCTCCGCCCCCGTGCGGTGCGCGCCGCCGATCAGCCGGTCCGCCACCAGCGCGGACAGCAGCGATTCGATGGCCGCCAGCAGGGCAATGGTCACGGCCGCGGGGAATACTTCCACGGCGAGGTCGATGGAGATCGGCGGCAAAGCGGGCCAGGGCAGACCATTGGGCAGCGCGCCATAGCGGCCCTCCACCGTCGCCACGCCGGGCAGCGCAAACACCGCGATCGCGCTGGCCACAATCACGATGACGGCGCGGCCCCTGAAATGCGGGGCCAGGCGGCGGGTGAGCGCGATGCCTGCAATCGTCGCCAGGCCCAGCGCTAAGGCGGCCCAGTCCAGCGTTTCGCGCGCGGCCCACAGGCCTTGCATCTTGGGGATGAAGTCGGCAGGCAGGCCCGCCGCCTGCAGCCCGGCGAGGTCTTTCAGCTGGCTCAGCGCGATGACGATGGCGATGCCGATGGTGAAGCCTTCCACCACGCTTTCGGGGATCAGGCGGACCAGCCGCCCGGCGCGCAGCAACCCGCCGATCACCAGCATGAAACCGGCCATCAGGGTGGCCAGCAGCAGCCCTTCAAAACCGTGATCGGCGATCACGCCATAGACCACCACGATGAAGGCCCCCGTCGGCCCGCCGATCTGTACCCGGCTGCCGCCTAGGGCGGACACCAGCAAGCCGCCGACCACGGCGGTGATCAGCCCGGTGGCGGGCGGCGCGCCCGATGCGATGGCGATCGCGATGCTCAGCGGCAGGGCCACCAGCGCCACGGTGAAGCCTGCGATCGTATCGTGCAGGAACTGGCCGCGGTTGTAATCCGCCAGCGTGGTCAGAAGCTTGGGTTTCATTTGCGCGGGTCGGTGCCCCCGGGCGCGGCGGGGGCGGGTTTGTCATAGGGGAAGGATGCGTGGCCGGAGGCACCATCCGACATGGTTTCGCGCAGGCGCACCCCGCGCCCGATCCCGCCGCTGGGCGCATGTTCGCCGATGATCTCGATCCCAGCCGTCTCCAGTGCGCCGATCACCTTGACCAGCGTGTCCACTGTGCCGCGCACCTGGCCTTCGGACGCTTCCATGCGCTGGATCGTGGGCAGGGAAACGCCCGCCATTTCGGCCAGCTGCTTCTGGTCGATCCCCAGCAATGCCCGCGCGGCGCGAATCTGTTGTGCAATGATCATGCGTGAACCTTGATGTATGAAACATCAGTATAGGCGTTCAAGGCATGATTATAAAGGGCTGATATGCGCGGGGCGCGCGGCCTGTTTCGAACTGGGCCCTATTGGGAATGGCCCTATTTCGAATGGCGCGCGTGAATATGGCCCTTCACTTCGCGCCGGGCGAAATACCAGCGGCCATTTTTCAGCACCATCTCGTCTCTATATTCGCCGACAATGCCGATCTGCGCGAAGCCGCCTTCGTCATTCGGCACCACGAATAGCGAGTTGGATTGCACCGTCGCCGTATCGGACCCGGTGATGCGGATCGTTTCGTTGAAGAAGATATGGAAATTGGGCTGGCGCCAGCTGGACGGGTTCTTCTCGAAGATGCCGGCCATCAGCGGGCCGACTTCCGCGCCCTTCACTCCGTCGCCCGTGCCCGCGACATAGACGCCGTCTTCCCCGAACAGGGCGGAAAGCCCGTCCCAGTCGCGATTGTCGATCGTGCGGCCATATTCGATCAGCACTTCGTGGATCGCGGCGCGGTCCGCCGCCCGGCCATCTTCGTCGCGGACTGTTCCCGCCGGTGTATCTGTCATTCAAGCTCTCCCGTCTGTCAGGCGGGATTACTCAACATGATAAGCATTTGCCAGCGGGGAGTTGGGATAGGCGCGAGCCTTCTGGCCCGCTTGCCCTTCGACAGGCTCAGGACGAACGATGAGCGATGGAAAGGGTGGTTGACCTAGAGCGGGTTCCCGTCGCGGTCGCGGAAGATCTCGCGGCGGCCGACATGGTTGGCCGGGCCCACTAGTCCTTCGCCTTCCATCCGCTCGATCCATTTGGCCGCGGTGTTGTAGCCCACGCCCATCTGGCGCTGCAGCCACGAACCCGAAGCCTTCTGGTTCTCGATCACGATCTGGCAGGCCTGGCGGTATTTGCGCTCGTCCGGATTGTCCGACGCGGTGAACTCGTCTTCGAAGGACAGGCCGCCATCCTCGCTTTCCTCGGTCACGGCGTCGACATATGCGGGCTTGCCCTGGGCGCGCCAGTGATCGGCCACCTTCTCCACCTCGTCGTCGGAAACGAAGGGCCCGTGCACGCGGGTCAGCGCGCCGGAGGACGGCTTGTAGAGCATGTCGCCCTTGCCCAGCAGCTGCTCCGCCCCCTGCTCGCCCAGAATGGTGCGGGAATCGATCCGGCTGGTGACGTGGAAGGCGATGCGGGTGGGCAGGTTGGCCTTGATCACGCCGGTGATGACGTCGACCGAGGGGCGCTGCGTCGCCATGATCA
>JAUIFP010000065.1 GCA_030430365.1 Alphaproteobacteria bacterium
CGGCACCTGCCAGGTCCTAAGCTGATTGCCCGGTTTGCGATGGGCGGGCAGTGGCATGCGGGCCGACCCGCCCTCGCAATGAAACGAAGTTTGAGAGATAGGATTTAACAATGGCCATTTCGACAGGTGGAGGCGGCGACGAGACCCCGATGTCGGACATCAACACCACGCCCCTGGTGGACGTGATGCTGGTGCTCCTGATCATCTTCCTCATCGCGGTCCCTGTTGCCATCCAGACGATCGAGAAACTCCAGATTCCCGTCTTCGTTTCGGTCGAATCCAAGGACAAGGTTGAGAACCTGCTGCTGACCATCAGCACCACCGACGCTGCAGGCCGCAGCGCAGGCGATCCGGGATTTGAAGGCGCATCGCGTGCAGGTGAATGCCGCGTGTATTTCAACAATCTCACGCCGGTGACTTCGCAGGAACTGTACGATCAGGCCTTCAACCGGCTCGATGCGATCGTGCGGCGCGAAGGCGGCATCGAAGCGATCATGCAGAACCCGGAGAAGATTCCTCAGGTTCACGTTCGCGGCGACGTCAACGCCCCGTGGAAGTGTGTCGCGGGCACGATCTTCAATGTCCAGTCGGCCGGTTATCCGACTGTCGGCTTCATTTCCAACCCAGTCGATCCCAACGGTTGATCGGCCGGATTCGAGAAAAAGAGCAGGCGGCAAAGACGATGGATCGCCGATGATGGAAATGAACACGACGCCGCTTATCGACGTCATGCTCGTTCTCCTCATCATGTTCATCATCACCATCCCGGTCGCGACTCACTCGGTCGATATCGACCTGCCGAGCCCGAACCCGAACGACACGCCTCCGCCAGTCGATCCTGTGAAGAACAAGATCGTGCTGACCCCGGAAGGCGAGATTCTCTGGAACAGCGAGCCGATCGATCAGGGCGGTCTGGTTTCCAATCTCCAGGAATCGCTGACGCTCCCGGTCGAGCCGGAACTGCAGTTCGAGCCTGAGCCTCTCGCAAGCTACGACCTATCGGCGAAAGTGCTCAATCTGATCAAGGCGACAAACGTCACCAAGTTCGGCTTCGTCGGCAACGAGAAGTACCGGACATTCGGCAAGGACGAATAAAGGTTCCAGTACGGCCCCCTTGGCGCCAGGCGCCGGGTCAATCTGGAAATGAGAAGGGGCGGTTCATCCGCCCCTTTTTCTTTGCCCGAAACATTGGCCAACGATAGCCAAGCGGATCACTCTTCTTCGGCCTCCAGCACGTCGCCTCCTCGCATGGCGGCATCGGCCAGTGCCTCCGCTTCCAGCAGCAGGGCATCGTCGGCCGATCCTTGCGGCAGGCTCTCCCGCCCGATCATCACCATCACCGGAACTGCCAAAGGGCTGACCCTGTCCAGCTCGACATGGACGATTTCGTCCGCCGCGCGCTCCAGGACGCTGGCCAGGCGTCCGACATCGGTGAGCCGTGTCTTGGCATCCGCCCAGGCAGCCTCGATCAGGACATGGTCCGGCTCGTATTTCCTCAACACATCGTAGATGAGGTCGGTCGAGAAAGTGACCTGCTTGCCGGTCTTGCGTTTACCGGGATGCTGGCGCTCGACCAGGCCCGAAATTACCGCGACTTCGCGAAAGGCCCGCCGGAGCAGATAGGAATCCTGCACCCATTCCACGAATTCATGCGCCAGAATATCGGGAGAAAGCAGCGGGGCAGGATCCGCAACCGGCCGCAGCCCCCATACGCCCAGCGAATAATCGTTCGCCACGAATCCACCCGGCTGCATTCCGCGCTCTTCCATGCGCCTTGTGATCAGCATTCCCAGTGACTGGTTCGCGTTCCAACCTTCGAATGTGTAATAGACCGAGTAGAACAGATGTTCATGCGGGAAGCTTTCAACCAGCAGCTTGCCCGGCCCCGGCATCTGGCTGCGCCAATCCTGCATCTCCAGCCATTCGCGGACATCGTCGGGGAAACGCGCCCAACCCGCGCGGTCGGCCAGCATGGCCTGCACCCGCTGCGAAAGATGCGTGGTGAGCGGCATGCGCTGGCCCATATAGGATGGGATCATGGCGGCCTTCTTCGCCGCACGTACGATCACTTCCATATCCTTGAGCTGTTCCACTTCCAGCGCCATGCCGGCAAAGGTGAAGGTATCGCCCGGCGACAGGCTGGCAGCGAAATATTCCTCCACCCGGCCAAGCGAGCGGCCATTGCGGAAGCGCACATCCAGCATCTCGGCATCGACGATGATCCCGGCATTCATCCGGTGGCGATGCGCATGCTGGGCGTGAGTCAGCCGCCACACACCGTGCCTGTAGCGCACGATCCGCTTGAACTTGTCATAGGCTTCAAGCGCGTAGCCGCCCGTCGCCACGAAATGTAGCACGCGCTTCCATTCCTCTTCCCCCAACCAGACATAGGCATGGGAAGAACGGACTTCCCGCAGCAGCTCCGCCTCCGCAAAAGGCGCTGCGCAAGCACAGGCCATCACGTGCTGGGCCAGCACGTCGAGCCCGCCGGGACGAAACGCCTCGCCATCGCGCCGGCCTTCATCGACCGCTTCCTTGGCCGCCATCGCCTCCAGAAACTCGAACCGGTTGCCCGGCACCAGAATGGCCCGGCTCGGCTGATCGAGGCGGTGATTGGCCCGCCCGATCCGCTGGAGCAGCCGGGAGGAGCCCTTGGGCGCCCCCATCTGGATGACGCAGTCTATGTCCCCCCAATCGACACCGAGATCGAGGCTGGCGGTACAGACGAGCGCGCGCAGCTCCCCCCGCGCCATGGCACCTTCCACCTTGCGCCGCGCCTCTTTCGACAAGGATCCGTGATGGATGCCGATCGGAAGATTGTCGTCATTCGCTTCCCACAGTTTCTGGAACACGAATTCGGCAAGAAAGCGCGTATTGGTGAAGACCAGCGTGGTCTTGTTGCGGGCAATCTCCTCGATCAGCTGCGGTACGGCCCAAACGGCGGCATGTCCGCCCCAGGGAACCCGTTCTTCTTGCGGGAGCAGAATCTCGACTTCCGGCTCGGCGCCTTTCTCCCCTTCGACCAGCGCAACCGAATCCAGATCGCCCCACGGCGCCAGCCAGCTGCGGAAGCCTTCCGGATCCGCCAGCGTTGCCGAGAGGGCCACGCGCTGCATCCCGGGCGCGATCGCCTGCAGGCGTGAAAGCGACAGGGCCAGCAGATCGCCGCGCTTACCCGTCGCGAAAGCATGGACTTCATCGACGACGACGCGTTTGAGCGTCCTGAACAATTCAAAGCTGTCTTCGTAAGAGAGAAGCAGCGAAAGCGATTCAGGCGTCGTCAGCAGCACATGGGGCGGACGGGTGCGTTGCCGCTTCTTGCGGTCAGACGGCGTGTCCCCGCTGCGCGTTTCCACTCTGACCGGCAAGCCGATCTCCTCGATCGGCGTAAGGAGGTTGCGCTGAACGTCATGCGCCAGCGCCTTCAGCGGCGAGACATACAGCGTATGCAGCCCGTCATCGGGAGATGTCCTGTCACCAGCAGACGGGGCGAAATCGGCCAGGGTCGGCAGAAAGCCTGCCAAGGTCTTTCCCGCGCCCGTATCGGCCACCAGCAGAGCATGCTTGCCTGCCCGGGCGGCGGCAAACATCTCCCGCTGATGACCGCGCACCCGCCAGCCGCGCGAAGCGAACCATGCTTCAATCTCGGGCGGGAGTTCTGCCTTCATCACAGGGGAGAGGAGCACAAATTCCGTCGCCGCGTAAGCCCCGGATCCGCAGGCGCCATGCCAATGCTTCAGCCCTCAACGATGTAGTGGATGGGTTTGAAATTGCCGCCATTGGAATCGTAGGCCGAACACGCAGTCAGCCCGACGACAAGGTCCATCGCGGCACGAAGGCGAATGAAATCGCCTGCCTGGCTGGTTGGCGGCAAGACCTCCAGCCGGCCGCTTTCACCATCGACCGGCACGTTCATAAACAGATTGAAGGCCACCGGGATTGCATCGGGCTCAATTCCATAAGGCTCCAAGGCCTCCGCGAGATTGCCGAAGCAGCCGCGATGGACGGGCTTGCTGGGGTAGAAATGGCGAAATGTCGCCTCGCTGCAGGGAGTGAGAAGAAAATCGTGGCGTCCGGCCGTATCCTCGACAATGTCCAGCATCGGATTGGAACGGTTGGACCAAAGCCGATGGCCGCTGGTGAGCGAAATCGTGGCTTCATAATCGAAAGTCCGGCCATTCGAGATCACTTCCCTTGGATCCGCTGCATTGAATGCCAGCAGATCGCTGACTTGCCCGCCCTGCGGATCGATCACCTTTAGGATCTGGCCTGCACTAAGCGCAAAGGCCGTGCCGCTGCGCGGAGGAATCTCGATCGCGCTCATGACGAGCGCGGATCGTGAAACGGGCATTCCCAATCGTCGCCGACTTCTCGCCCGCTATATTGCCGCGCTTCGCTCTCATCGCCGTGGCGCGCGAGCATCGGATTCACATCCCCCGCCAGATCCTTGTCACGCTCGAGAATCTTTTCGCGCATCCGCTCATACCGGCCTTCTTCGCGAAGGCGCTCGAACTGCTCATGCAAATTGAAGACCAGTGCCGGATGTTTGAAACGCCTTGCCGGACGCGAGGAATGCGGGTGCAGGCCGACGACGAAGAAGGCAGCGCCGCCGAAGCTGAGCGAGAAATGCGGATCCTTCGGATCGTCGCTAACACGGTGATCGTAAGGTTGGCCCAGCCAGTGATCCTTATCAGCCAAAGACTGAATGCGATCCCACATCAAGGTTTCGAATTCCGCTTCGTCCAGATCGTCTGGCCCATCGAATACCACCGCGAGGCTGCGCAGGCCGGAGGGATCGCGTTCATATTCAGACGCCCATTCCATCAGCTCCCGATGGATTTTCAAGTCATCCCAGGCGCTGTCCAGGCTGCGGCCCCTTACTACCTTCAACGAACCGCGAGCTAGGGCCGATTTGGCTCCGACGCAGGGGAAGTCCGGTTCGGCTATCCATTCCCGCAATTCTTGCGCACTGCGCCGATCCTTTTCCGGATCTGCGAACAGCTCTTCGGTTGTATTTATCATGCTCAATAAAACCGGTGGCCGAAACCTCGGTTCCCGGCTGACATGACTGATAAAAGTTGCATCATACTGGCCGAGGGATCGGTGTGCCGCGGCCGCAGGCAGCTATTGCGCCATTTCCTGTGCCGGTTCGTGCGCTTCGCCGGCGGCCATCCGCCGTTCCAGCTCGGCTTCACTAATGCCCAGCAGGCCCGCAAGCCGTGTACGCTCTTCCGCGGCCAAATCCGCGAATGAGCGCGGCGGAGGAAGCTGAGCCATGGCCTGTTTCGCACCCTGTTCCAGGTCCCCCATTTCGCCCAGGATCAGCGGCATGGCCTGCATGGCCCCCGCCATCACTTCCGGGTCTGCGAAGACAAGCATGGATTCGGTTGCGTAATGCGCGCCGCTGGGCGTGGCGAAGAACGCAGCCACATCCTGCAATTCCTGCCGGGAGAACCGCTTCGCATAGGCTCGCGCGAGCCCTTCGCGCATGCCGGGCTCCATCTCCTGCATGGCTGAATTCATCCGCGACATCATGAAATCCATCGCAGCCCTGCCGCGCTGCGGATAAACGGGATCGAGCAGCGCGCTGAGCTCGGCCAACTCCTCTTCGGAATAGTCATCCAGGCTGCCGGCATGCAGGCCGAGCGTGGCCTCCATCTCTCCGGCAGGCATGGTTGCGGGCATCATGGACATGAGCGGTTCCATCATGCCCGTCATGGATTCTTCCATCATCCGGGCATAGGTGCCATCCGGCATGACCTTCAGAACGACCGAACTGGCAAGCGGCAGCCTGGCCTGTTCTTCTTCGGTCAGCGGCTCGGTCTCGAACAGGTTCGCCATCATCCCGGCGAACTCGTCCATCCGGGCGGACTTCTCACCTTCCATCTGGGCCAATGCCGGGGCAGGTGCCGCAACCAGCATCGCAGATGCAGCCATGGCTGCAACCAGCTTCCTCATCGCCGTATCTCCCGACCTACCGGGTCAATGCCCTGCCTGCGCCCCGCGTTCGAGGCCGGAGAGCTCCAACTGCTCGTCGATCTGCGCAACCAGACGCGCCAAGCCTTCCTCGCTTTCGCTTTCGGCCCGCGCAACCAGCACGTCCTGCGTATTGGAGGCGCGCAGAAGCCACCAGCCATCGTCATTGGTAACGCGCACGCCATCGGTATCGTCGACATCGGAATCGCTGCCCGATAGCCGTTCCTTCACTTCGTCGATTGCGGCGAATTTGCGCGATTCATCCACCTGGAAGCGCATTTCCGGCGTGTTGATCATGGCGGGCATCCCGCCGCGCAGCTCTGTGACGGACTTGCCCAGCCGGGCCGAAGCCGCGATCAGCCGGACACCGGCATAGAGCGCATCGTCGAAACCGTAATATTGGTGCGCGAAGAAGACATGGCCGCTCATTTCGCCTGCCAGCGAAGAGCCGGTTTCCTTCATCTTCGACTTGATCAGGCTATGTCCCGTCTTCCACATCACGGGCACCCCGCCGCACGCGGCGATATGTTCGTAAAGCGCCCGGCTGGCCTTCACATCGGCAATAATCGTGGCGCCCGGCTCCATCGCCAGCAGGTCTTCGGCATAGATCATCAGCAGCTGATCGCCCCAGATCACCCTGCCTTCCCCGTCCACGGCACCGATCCGGTCACCGTCGCCATCGAAGGCAATCCCGAAATCGAGGTTCTTTTCCGCGACAAGCGCCTTCAGATCGTCGAGATTCTCCTCGACCGTCGGATCGGGGTGGTGATTGGGGAAATTGCCGTCGACATCGGTGTAAAGCAGGTGGTGCTCGCCCGGCAGCCGCGAGGCCAGCAGTTCCAGCGCCGGACCCGCCGCGCCATTGCCATTGTCCCAGCCGACCCGCAAAGACGCGAGCCGCTCCGGATCGATCCCGGCAAGGCCTTCCAGCATCCGGGTGACATAGTCATTCATGACATCGCGCTGCTCGACGCTTCCGGCACCGTCCAGCCACACGCCTTCGGCAGAAATCTTGCCCAGTGTCAGGATGTCCTGGCCGTAAAAGGGCCTGCCCTGGAACACCATCTTGAAGCCATTGTAATTGGCGGGATTGTGGCTGCCCGTGATCTGGATGCCGCCATCGATGTCGTCGGCAGAAGCCTCTGCGTAATAGAGCATCGGTGTGGGCCCCATACCGATGCGAACCACGTCGCAGCCGCTCATGGTCAGCCCTTCAACCAGCGCATGTTCCAGCATCGGAGAGCTGACCCGCCCGTCATACCCCACGGCAACCTTGCTGCCGCCGGCTTCCTTCAAAAGGCTGGCGAAGGCTCGCCCGATCGCCCTGGCATCGTCCGGCCCGATCGTTTCGCCAATGATCCCGCGAATATCGTATTCGCGAAGTACGGTAGGGTGGAATTGGTGGCTCATACAGCTTCCGTCAGCTCCCATCGGGTAATGTTTCGAGCAACAGGTCGCGCGCGGCATTCGCCTCATGCACCTGTTCGTTGGTACCGCCCCTGTCTGGATGAACGGCGGCTAATAAACGCTTATGGGCATCAATTATTTCCGCATGTGTTGCATTTGAGCGCACGGAAAGCAGTTTGCGCGCCCTGAGCACTTCCTGTTCCCGCCGCGACTTGCCTTTCAGAAATTCCCACGGCCAACGCCCGGTGAGCATTTTGCAGCCCAGAACTGCAAGAGCGGCAAGGATTAGCAGACGGGACATCGGCTCAGGCAGGCTCCACATCTTGCGCTGTTGCAGGCATGGGCAGGTTGAGCCCGGAGATCAACCCGCGAAGCTCCTGCCGGGCGATCAGATGGCTGGTGCCCAGTTCACCCAGATGCCCCTTGTCCAGCAAGGTGAGGCCCGATGGGAACAATTCGCGGTAGATCACGCGTTCGGACAGCCCCTTGGCAACGCGGAAGCCGACACGCTTGGAAAGCTCCGACAACGCCTCGTCGATACGCTTCTGGTTGCGCGCCTCCAGGTGATGCGTGCGGTTGCGTACGACGACCCAGTCCATTTCGCGGCGCTGATCCTCGATCGTCGCCATTGCCCGTTTCTTGCGCGCTTCCCAGATCAGCTCGGCATAGAAGCTCAGCCGGCGGACCTTGAAGCTTTCCGCATCGACCTGCCCGATGAGGTCGAAATCGACGAAGCTGTCATTGAGCGGGGTGACCAGCGTATCCGCGCCGGTGGCTGCATGACGGGCAAATTCGTCGTCCCGGCCGGGCGTATCGAAGATCAGGAAATCGCAGCCTTGGGCAAGCGATGCAGACAGCTCGTCCAGCTCCGCGACGCTTTCGCCGGTGAAAACATCATAGCTCGCCCCGGGCAAAGAGATATCGCGCCTTCGTTCGGTTTCGCTGCGATTTTCCAGATAGCGGAACAATGTGCGCTGGCGCGGATCCAGATCGAGCGCGGCCACCTTCGCCCCGCGATAGGCCAACGCAATGGCGACATGCACCGCCGTTGTCGACTTGCCCGTTCCCCCCTTTTCATTGGCGAACACGATGCGATGGGCAGGCTGAGAAAGCACAGGCGGTCAAATCTCCAGGCGCAATGCGCATATCAATCGGAATGGGTGCGCTCTTATCGAAGCGGCGAGGCGCGCGCAATCGCGTGCAGCGGCAAGCCACAATTGCATGCCCCATCTCGGCTTACCTCAAGTGCATGCTTGCCCGCCGGATGTGGCGCGCTTAAACCATGGGCGGGTTAGCTTTTTGGCCTTGGGGAAACGGCAATCATAAGCCGGTCTGGGCAAAGCAAGGGAGCATTTCGATGATGAAGTTTTTCACCGGCGCAGTTGCTGCTGCGATTTCGCTGGCATTGGTATCGACCCCGGCTGCGGCGGCGTCCAAATCCTCCGGCCGCAAAGACCAGGAAAAGGGAACTGCGGAAATTCCGCAATGCACGGAAAATCTCGGGACGATCGCGATCGTCGAGCCCGAAGACAAATGGTGGCGTCAGCTAAATCTCGGCAGCCCCGAAGCGGTTCTGCGGATCTTCGTGCAGCAATCCGGCTGCTTCACCTTGGTAAATCGTGGCCGTTCGCTCAGAAGCCGGGCGATGGAACGGGCACTGGCCGATGCGGGCGAACTGCAGGATGGTTCGAATGTCGGCGGCGGCCAGGTGCGCACGGCCGACTATTTCATCGAGCCCAATATTATTTCCACCAACAACAATTCGGGCGGCGGCGGCTTCGGCGGCATACTAGGCGGCGTCACCGGCGGCCTGTTCGGCAGCAGGGCCGGCGCACTTGTCGGCGGCATCAACGTGAAGAAGGGTGAAGCCAACGTCACCCTCTCAATCGTCAATGCACGCACGACCGTGGAAGAGGCGCTGACCGAAGGCTATTTCCGCAAGTCGGACCTCAGCTGGGCCGGCGGCGGCGCCCTCTGGGGCGGCGGCGCCTGGGGCGGTGCTGGCGCCAGCGGCTATCAGAACACCGAAATCGGCCAGATCATCGTGCTGGCCTATCTCGATGCTTACAAGAAGCTGGTTACGCAGATGGGCGGCCTTCCGCTCGACGCTGCGGCTGCGGCACCCGAAGCCCAGTAACAACCGGCCTCACGCAGGCGCGCAATACGGGGCGGGAACGGCAGCGTTTCCGCCCTTTTTCCTGGCGCTCTTGCTTTTGTTCGGCGCTGCTGGAAGACCGGCCATATACGATGCAAACCGTCACCACCCTCGACGCCTTGCGCGATGCCACTGCCCAGTTGCGCGCCTCTGGTGAAATCGCGCTCGTGCCCACCATGGGCGCCTTGCATGAAGGGCATCTGACCCTGGTTCGCGAGGCCGCCAAGCTGGCACCCCATGTCGCCGTTTCGATTTTCGTCAATCCAGCGCAGTTTGACCCGAATGAGGATCTCGACGCCTATCCCCGGCAATTGGCAGAGGATTCGGCACTGCTGGAAGCCGAAGGAGTTGCTTTGCTGTGGGCGCCATCTGCCGCGCAAGTCTATCCGCAAGGCTTTGCCACGAAGGTTTCTGTCTCAGGCGTGAGCGAGGGGCTATGCGGGGCCTCGCGCCCCGGCCATTTCGACGGCGTGGCTACGGTCGTCGCCAAACTATTCAACCAGGTTCAGCCGGAGATTGCCGTTTTCGGAGAGAAAGACTGGCAGCAACTGGCCGTCATCCGGCGGATGGCGCGCGATCTGGACCTGACGCTTCCCCTGGCGGACCGGATCGTCGGCGTGCCGACCGTGCGCGAGGCAGACGGGCTCGCGATGAGCAGCCGCAACCGGTATCTTTCGCACAACGAGCGTACCGCCGCAGCGGCACTTCCGCGGGAGATGAAGGCCGCGATCGCGCGCATCATGGCAGGCGAGAATGTGAATACCGCGCTGAACGCGCTGGAAAGCGCCCTGATCGAAGCCGGGTTCACTTCCGTCGATTACGCGGCGCTTGCCGATGCCGACAGCCTGGAACTACTCAACACGGCGCCTGCC
Source organism: Alphaproteobacteria bacterium (assembly GCA_030430365.1). Classification (GTDB taxonomy): domain Bacteria; phylum Pseudomonadota; class Alphaproteobacteria; order Sphingomonadales; family Sphingomonadaceae; genus Andeanibacterium. The sequence continues at coordinate 10,411 of JAUIFP010000065.1, forward strand.
GGGCCCGCACGCTTGCTGGTGGCGGCGCGGATCAGCTCCACCAGGCTGATCGACAATATGCCGGTAGAATGAAGCGCATGCCCGAGTAGGGCGTGGTTTTCTGCCCTGTCAGCCATCCAGGCGCAGTCTCAGCAGATGCGAAGGACACTGGCGGCAATCGCTTGAGCCGAAGCCCGCCAGCGGGAAATCGAACTGACCGCTGCGTACCAGCGCGGCGACGATGTCACACTCAGCCCCGCCCTCGATCGCAATCGCGCCGAGAGCGGCCGCAGTGCCGGTCAGCCGGTCGACATGCCAATGGAGCGGCTTGTCGCGCCGGAAATGCCGGGCAAGCCTGCTGCGGAGGCCGCCGGGGCCATAGGCACTGCCGGCATAAACGTACCAGTCAGGCTGCAACCTCCCGGCAACCCCGCCAAGCGCGATGTCCACTTCTCTGTCGAGGCGGAGGGCCAGCGCATAGGCGCCGCCCGCCCGGGCCATGGCATCTGCCGATCTCCCTGCAACCGAAGTGCTGCCGGGCAACAATGCGCCGAGCGTTTCGAGAACCGCCGATATATGTTCGGCAGGCAATCCGCGTTCGCGTGAGTTCATGATGGGAAAACCGCTGGAGCGGGTAGCGGGAATCGAACCCGCATAACCAGCTTGGAAGGCTGGGGCTTTACCACTAAGCTATACCCGCATGTTCCAGCCGCGGTTCCCTGCCACCGCCAGGCCATAACAGTCAACAATATATGCGTTGCAGGCGCCGCGAATGGCGCTCAATCGCCTTCGAACTCCATCAGCGCCTCGACCTCGATCCCGCTGTCCCGAAGGCGCTGACTGCCGCCCAGATCGGGCAGATCGATCACGAACAGCGCCCGGTCAACCACGGCACCTGCCTGGCGCAGCAATTGCGCGGCGGCGAGCGCCGTCCCGCCGGTGGCCAGAAGATCATCCACGATGATGATCCGTTCGCCTTCGTCGATCAGAGTTGGATCGATTTCCAGCCGCGCTTCGCCATATTCCAGCGCATAATCCACGCCGATGGCCGGGACGGGCAGTTTGCCGGCCTTGCGTACGGGCACGAAGCCCAGCATCAGCATGGAAGCCACCGCGGCGCCGAATATGAAGCCGCGCGCCTCCAGCCCGGCGATCGCGCCAGCGCCGACTGCATCGGCGCGCTTCGCAATCATTTCCACCGCTGCCGTGAGCCCCTCGCCATGGGCAAGCAGAGTGGTGATATCGCGAAACAGGATCCCCTCTTTGGGGAAATCTGGAACGGTGCGGATAAGCGATTTGAGCTCTGCTGGTGTCATCAGCCCTTCCTAACGAGAACGCCCTCCACGTCCAGAGACGTGAAGGGCGTTTCTGCATCCTCTCCAAGATGCAATCGGACCGATCGAACTATTTTTTAGCTTTCTTCTTATCGGCCCAGATGTTCCGGTAAGCGAGATACGCCAGAATGGTGGCGAAAAGCAAGAAGCCCAATACCGGCCAGCCTGTCTGGTGGCGTTTTTCCAGAGTGGGCTCAGCCGCCCAGGTCAGGAATGCGGCAACGTCCTGCGCCATATGATCGATATCATTGGGCGAACCGTCTTCGAAAGTCACCTGCCCGTCCATGGTCAGCGGCGGCGCCATGGCGAGATTGAGGTTCGCGAAATAGGGGTTGTAATGCAGCCCCGGTCCGGTCTTCGCGTCGGGGAACTGCTCCAGCAGTTCCGCGGGCTGATCCTGATAGCCTGTCAGCAGCGAATAGACATAGGCCGGGCCATTGTGCCGCGCCTTGGTGATCAGCGAAAGATCCGGCGGAATCGCGTTGTTATTGGCGGCTGCGGCAGCGACATCGTTGGGATAGGGCGACGGGAAATAGTCGGTCGGTTCGCCCGGACGCGTCGTCGCTTCGCCGGTGTTGGGGTCGATACCCGGAACCACCCAGGAAGCAGCCTCTGCCTTGACCTGTCCCTCGCTATAACCGAGCTGCTCCAGGTCACGGAAGGCGACATGCGCCACGGTGTGGCATGCCGAGCAGACTTCCTTGTAAACCTGATAGCCGCGCTGCAGCTGCTGACGGTCGAAGGTTCCGAACACACCGTCGCTGGAAAGTTCCAGATGCTTGGGGTGTTCGTGGAATTCGGTCTCAGCCGTCTTTTCCTTCAGATAGCCCTGGTCCACGACAGTGTAGGCGCCGGTTGCAAAAGCCCAGAGCACTGCCACCGTAAAGAACAGGCCGATGAGAATACCGATAAGGCGGATCATGACGTTTCGCTCTCTCTCAGTCTGTTCGTTCAGCTCTTGGCCGTTGTCTTTGCCTGGTCATCCGAACCAAGCACAGCCTCGGTAATCGAGAATGGCAACGGTTTGGGCCGTTCCATCATCGACACGAGCGGCAAGATGATCAGGAAATGCGCGAAGTAGTAAGCAGTCGCGATCTGGCTCATCATCACATAGGGTTCTTCTGCCGCAGCGCCGCCGAGCCAGAACAGGAAGGCCATGTCGATCATCAGGATCCAGAAGAACTTCTTGTAGACGGGACGATACTTGCTCGAACGCGTCGGCGAGTTGTCCAGCCAGGGCAGGAAGAACCACACCAGGATCGCGCCGAACATCGCCAGCACGCCCATCAGCTTGGCCGGGATGAAGAAGAAGTCCGCCGTGAAAGCACGCAGGATCGCGTAGAACGGCCAGAAATACCATTCGGGCACGATATGCGCCGGCGTGGAAAGCGGGTTGGCCGGAATGTAGTTGTCCGGGTGGCCCAGCGCGTTCGGCATGAAGAACACGAAAGCGCAGTAGATGAACAGGAACACGCCCAGCCCGTAGCCGTCCTTCGCCGTATAATAGGGATGGAAGGGAACCGTATCGCTCTCGCTCTTCACTTCGACGCCGGTCGGGTTGGACGATCCGGGAATATGCAGCGCCCAGATATGCAGGATCACAACGCCGGCAATCACGAAGGGCAGCAGGAAGTGGAGCGAGAAGAAGCGGTTCAGCGCAGCGTTATCCGGGGCAAATCCGCCCAGCAGCCACACCTGCAGCGGTTCGCCGACCAGCGGAATGGCGCCGAACAGGCCGGTAATCACCTTGGCGCCCCAGAAGCTCATCTGCCCCCAGGGAAGGACGTAGCCCATGAACGCGGTCGCCATCATGAGCAGGAAGATCACAACGCCCAGCAGCCAGATCATCTCGCGCGGGGCCTTGTAGGACCCGTAATAGAAGCCGCGGAAAATATGGAGATAGATCACCACGAAGAAGGCGCTGGCGCCGTTTGCGTGGGCATAGCGGAACATCCAGCCCCAATTGACGTCGCGCATGATGTGTTCGGTGGAATCGAACGCGACAAGCGCGTTAGGCGCATAATGCATCGCCAAGATCACACCGGTGACGATCTGCAGCACGAGGCAGAAGCCCGCCAGAACGCCGAAATTCCACATATAGTTGAGGTTGCGCGGCACCGGATAACCGGCCCCGATTGCACCGTAGACGAGCCGCGGCAAAGGC
>JAUIFP010000066.1 GCA_030430365.1 Alphaproteobacteria bacterium
TCACTCCATCCCGACAATGTGAAGCAGGTCGATGGCTACGACGACGATACCGCACCCTATCTCGCAGCGACCGAAACAGCCTTCAGCACCGCGTATGAAGGCATCAAGTCGGTTCGGGCTGCACGCGCCGCAGCTGCCAAGAACCCGACATGGAACGAAGCCCAACAGCTCATTCATACCGACGACTTCGCGCAGAAACAGTTCGCGAAAATTGCGAAGCACTTGGATTCTGCCCATGCGACGCTGATGAAGGGGATAAAGCAGCTGGAGACCGACCTCAGTACGCCGGTCACGAGCACAGCTACGGGCGGCATTGCGGGCGAAATACGTGCGCATGTGAAAGGGCTGCCCTCTGGCCAACGAATGGACATGGTGCGGCGCGCAATCGCCGCAGGTGACCACACGACGGCCACCGCAGTCCTTGGGGCACCCAGTTATCTATCCGGCCTCGAAGACGGCATGAGCGCGGCGCTGCTCCGCGTTTATCATGCGACCCACAATCCGGACAAAGCGAAGCGCTTGAAGGCGATGCAAGGTGCCCGAGACCTCATTGAGGCACGCGCGGGGCTCGTGTTCTCGGAACTGGAAAAAGCCGTGGGCGCGCCGCCGGAAAAGGCAAAGGCTCTCCGTGAAGCGAAGACCGCGTCCGAGAAGCAGTTCATCATGCAGGGGGCGGCGTGATGGTTGATCCCGGCCTGATCAAATCAAAAGAGCCTCAGAGGCGGCAGGGCAATCCAGCTTGGACGCCCGGATGCAAATCACCAAATCCTTCCGGGCGACCGAAGGGGATCGTGGACAAGCGCGCGAAGCTGTCGAAACAGATGCTGGATGACGCCAACGGAATCGTGTCCGTAATGGTTGAGAAGGCGCTGGAGGGCGACACCGGTGCTGCCAGCCTTGTCCTATCCCGCGTGCTGCCCGCCCTGAAAAGCCAGTCCGAACGGGTCCTGTTCGAATTCGATGCCACCGCCCCTGTGGTCAAGCAGGTTGAACAGGTGCTTGCCGCAATCGCGTCCGGAGCCGTTGCACCGGACCTCGGAAAGCAGATCGTCGAGGCGATCCATGCCCTCAGTTCCATCCGTGCCGTGGAGGAATTGGAGCAGCGGATTGTTTCGTTGGAGGAGAAACAGGCATGAGAAATCCATGGTCACAAGACGGCAACTTGGTAGCGATCCTTGAACCGGGTCCGCGCGACCTGTTCGTGGTCACGATGATAGACGGTAAGCAGATTTTGGCGGAGCAAATCTCCGAATTCGACACTGCCCACAAGCGTGCCCGTCGTATCGCAGCAGCGCACGAAGGCAAATGCAAGCCGTTCACCGTCAAGGTAGTCAGCATGTCACTAGAGGAACTGCTGGCATTTCAGGGCATCGAATATGCTGCATTCGCTGAGCATATCCAGAATTCCATGTCCGACGAAGAAGCAAGGAAAATGTGCGCTGAATCCTTCTTCAGTGTCTTGAGAGACAGCGACGACCAGCGCATTCGCGAGCAAGCGCTGGAAGGGCTGAAAACACTTGGGGTGATGCAATGAGCGACGTTGCCGGGCAGAAGTTGCATGTGCCAGTGCAGGGTATCACGCAGGAAGATCGGGAGTTGATGCGAAAGCGATATTTCGAGACCGCGTTTGACCGGCTGAAAATACAGCAGGGCTGCGATGCCCAGCTGGTTAGAGGCGCGATGCTCCTGAAAGAGCGCGGACTGATCTGAGCTATGTCGTCACCACGAACCCTTCTAGCCCGGGTGCGCAAGCTAGAGGCGGAGCCGGTGAATCCCATATTGCGCGTTATTGGCTCGCTTGATGAATTCGAGGCTGAGATTCAGCAGGGCATCGAAGGTGGGCGCTATGACCCCACAGATATGCCCCTAGTGGCCAATTGCTTCCGTCGCTGGGTTTCGGAGGTTCCTGTCGGGCAAGCATAATCGTTCGCTTGAAGTAGTTCCATACAGTGTGGCAATGAGACCGCGCGGTGCGGCCAATTCCGCCCGTGGGGCGTCGTAACCCCTGAGCACACAGGCCGGTCGAGTTTTTCTCGGCCGGGTGGCTGTCGCGCATGTCCAAGGTTCTGCCCAAAGGCGGCAGCGCCTTGTCTGTGTGCAGGGTTACGAACACCCGGCTTCGCCGGGCGCTCCAATCTCACTTGGAGCGGGCCTTGGGATCGAAACCGACGAAACAACGTAGCCAGATCACCGGCAATTCCGGACTCAACTATGCAGCATGGCAGCTGTCGCGTCGCGGTTGGCACGTCATGCCCACAATCCGCAACGCTCGGGGTTCAGACCTAATCGTCTGCAACGATGATGAAACCGTGTTCTTTGGCGTCCAGTCTAAAGCCCTAAGCAAGAGGCATGCGGTACCGCTTGGGCGGAACATTGATGAGCTGCGTTCAGAATGGTGGGTCATCACCATCTATGCCAATTCAGATAGTCCCGTGTGCTTCGTCCTGCGAAACGCGGACGTGCGGCGGCTAGCCAGCCAAGACAAAAACGGCGGTGCGTACTGGCTGGAACCTCCGGCATACGATCAAGACGAGTTTCGGGAGGGATGGGAACGAATCTGCCCAAATCAACAAGCTTAAATAAGGTGAATGGCGCCGGTCGCGTACAGTGGAGTTTTGTTGACTGAAGGTATACTTATAAAGCACTTATGCGTCCGATTGGTTTGGTTTTGGAGCAAAGTAGCAGGTGACAAAGGGGCAAATCTGGTTTGTAGCAGCGATATTTTTGCTCGGATTCATGATTTACTCTGGTTCGCAGCAACAAAGAGTTGGCAGCGAAACTGCAGCACCCAGGGACCTCTTCGAGGAAATTGGACAAGACACGCGCGTATTGGTTTCTAGGCAGTCAGCTGAAGGGGTCACTAATGCAGACCTTGATGTTGCCGCGGCTGAGACTCTCGGAGAATACGCAGTTCAGCGCATGCGTTATCACACACAACGGTATCTTGATGAAATTGGCAGCACAGAAAACGTAGAACAAATCACGCAAAAAACTGTCCTGATGCCCAACGGTAGCCGAAGCGTAGTCCTGACTCGGATATATACAGCGGGCACCAACAATGCAGTCCAGTTCTTAGGAATTGAGGGCGAGGAGTTGATACGCGTTCTTTGTCAAACCAGCCGTGGTGACCAGGAAGTATTACTGGCTGGCAAATGCGAAGAAGCGGTCCACAAACAGCTAGGTCTGGAACTTGGTCCTAAGTGAGATAAGATAGTCTTTTGCGCTAGACCAGACGAAACATCCAAAGTCGATTATGGAAGGCATACCTGCTTGGCTTGACCATCAAAGATTCCATTGGACAAAGCCTCTATTAATATGCTCATTTTGAATGAAATAAATTTCTCTGTATTCCGAACGCCAGTCATAAGAACGTGGGTCAAGGGCGTGGTGTTATAGTTGGAAGGCAAGCCTTTAGCGCAGAATGTAAGCTGGAACTCTCGTCGGACCTAAGTGCCCTCCCGATAAACTCCTCTAGCGACTTCTGCTGAAAACCAAGTTTCTTCGCCACCTCGCATAGCAGTCCCTTATTGTCATAATACAATAATACTTTCTCGTAATCCTGTTGCTCTACCGCGGTGGACAACGTTGCTTTGACGTCGGCAAAAATCGTTCTGGGCTCGATGTTCATGGTGGCGGATTTGAACTCCGTATCCAAGCCAGAAATATCCGTTTCGGAAAGTCCAATTTTCTTCATGGCTGAATCAATTCGGCGCTTCGTGTAGCGAACGCAAATACCATCCATGTCTCTGTTAGCTTGAGAAAAAACAACTTCCTGTAAATCTTTAAGTCTTGATTGACCATCGGTCTCCGAGAACTTCAAAGTTTTTGCCAATTCTAAAAAGACGCTGGGCAGCAATAAAAGGTTCTCTACCTCTGAAACCGGAAGGCAATAGATGCCTCTTTTCTCAAGTTCCTGTACTTCCTCATCTGTCCTGCCATCTGCGTCCACTAATCCGGCGCACCCAACGCGGTGCAGCTCGGATCGTGCCGCAAAGCTCGTCACTGTATGTACAACTTGATTGCACGAGCCGACGGGAATTACCGTGAAGGTATCATAAACACGCCGATAGAGAGAGGAGTCTAAGCTGCCTCCATCGCCCTCGACCAGCAAGATTGGACGACGGCTCCCGATGATCGTCGCGACGACATCATCGGGGATCTCATCCTCATCTGGAATTAACTCTATATCCCAGGCTTCATGTGGGGCTTTGCGATAACTCCTAAGAGCATACTTTGTCGCTGCATGCCGAGAGCTCGCAAATTCAACATCGTGTGTGATGTACATAAATGCACAGTCTGCGCGCGCCGACTCTATTTCATCCCACAGTTTTGCAAGGATTGACTTGTTTATGTGAAGCTCGGGCTCATCAAAGATAAGCAGGGTATCCGGCTTTGCTAAAAGAGCCTGCGCGATAAGATAAAAAATTACACGCTCACCGTCGCTCATCTCTGACGCAGGATATTCCTCACCATCAAGTGTTCTTGTTTTTAGGTTTCCACCAAGGACCACGAGTTCTCTGTGTGGAAGGACAGTCTCCCAAATTGACTTTAGTTCATCAATCTTCGCACTGGGCGGAGGCAGTAAAGCATGAGGGTTCTCGATGCACGCCTGTCGGTGCTTGATGGAAACATCATTGTTCTCCGCGTAGAGCGCCGAGAGGACATGATCGAAATCGTTTAGTAGGATGGTTTCGGGCTTGCGCCCAAAGCGATGAATAGATTTCTGATTCGATTTACCATCGTCATGTCCATAGAAAAGGCGGTTGGTCGCAATCTCATAATTCGGCGGCACTATCTTTGGATTCAGATTGAGAGAACGGTGGGCAGCAATGCGATGTACGTCGACGTTTTGATTTGAGAGACGATTGTCAATAAAAACACCCAACCGTGTCTTGCCTGCCCCATTCGCTCCAATGAAAACTATGCTAGTGGATGCCTCAATCGAGATAGTTTCAGTCTCTGCGAACGTTCGCACCTCTATCGAAGTAGACAACAAATCACCGCTCCACTTTTAAGACTGCTCGGAATTTCTTGGAAGATTGCAGGACAAGTCCTGAAGCATCGGGCGCAATTTTTAATCTTAGAAGCTAGCGTCTTCAAGCGTTATGAGGGCAATTCCCACTGAACCGGAACGTTAGGTGCTTACGGCGGTCTTACGAGCAAACGTGAGGCTTCCAGAGCCGCTTCGCACGGCACCTCGCTAACACGGTGCTATTTATTGAAATTCCACTGGTCGGGACGAGAGGATTCGAACCTCCGACCCCCACACCCCCAGTGTGATGCGCTACCAGACTGCGCTACGTCCCGACAGTGGAGGCGCGCCCTATAGGCAAGCGCCCAAGACAGTGCAAGCGGCAGTGCGACTGGCAGGGCATGCATTATGCCGGCGCGCTTGGCAGCGGGTTGTCAGCGCGTTGCCAGCCTTGGGCTTTGCTGCTAGGCGCGCTCGCGGTTCGGCTGGCGGTCTTGAACGGGTGCCCGCCACATGCCACCTGAACGAATGATCCCGATAACAGGAAGAGACCTGCCTGATGCTTGATTTTCTATCCGCCGGCGCTGGGGCAAGCGGCCAATCCGCTTGGGTCAGCATGTTGCCGCTGATCGGCATGGCGCTGATCTTCTGGTTCCTGATCATCCGCCCTCAGATGAAACGGCAGAAGGAACACCGCGCCAAGGTAGAGGCGATGAAGAAGGGCGATCAGGTCGTGACCGGCGGCGGATTGGTCGGCAAGGTGGTGAAAGTCGACGAAACCTATGTGGAAGTCGAACTGGCCCAGAACGTGCGCGTGAAGGCCGTTAAGCACACGGTCACCGACGTTCTTGCGCCAGGTACTGCCCCGGCCAACGACTGATCCCGGGCGGCGGCGATGCTCGACTTTCCGACCTGGAAAAAGATCTGGCTCTGGTTCATCACGCTGATTGCGGTGGCGGCGGCAATTCCCTCGCTATCTTCGATCAGCGGTGCCGGCTGGCCTTCCTTCCTTCCCGATCCCGAAGTCAATCTGGGGCTCGATCTGGCGGGCGGCAGCCATATTCTGCTGGAAGCCGATCCGGCGCAAGTTGAGCGCCAGCGGCTGGAAGGCATGGAAGAGGCTGTCCGTACTTCGCTCAGCCGGGCGGAACCGCGGATTCAGATCGGCGATATTTCCAGCAACAATGGCCGGGTGAGCTTCCTGCTCGAAGATCCCTCGCAGGTTGACCGGGCACGCGAAGAACTGCTGCCGCTGGTCAACGGAACCGGCCTGGTCCGCGAATGGGACCTGCAGGTCGTCGATGGCAGCCGCATTGTTCTCACGCCCACCAGTTCCGGCCTGGATCAGGCCGTCTCCAACGCGATGGACAGCGCCACCGAAGTGGTGCGCAAGCGCATCGACGCGCTGGGAACGCGTGAGCCGACGATCATTCGCGAAGGCGATACTCGGATCGTGGTGCAGGTACCCGGGCTGGACGATCCCGAAGCGCTGAAGGCGCTGCTGGGCCAGACGGCGGAACTGGAATTCAAGCTGGTGGACGTCACTGCGCTGCCCAGCGATGTTGAGCAAGGCATTGCCGCTCCCGGCAGCGAGATCGTGCCCTATGCGCCGGATTCGGACTTTGCGGGCATGTCGATTGCCGTGAAGCGCCTGGGCGGCATTCGCGGCGATACACTCACCAATGCGCAGCAGAGCTTCAGCGCGCAGAACAACGAACCGATCGTCAACATCACTTTCGACCAGGAAGGCGGGCGCAGATTCGCCGACCTGACGACCAACAATGTGGGCCGCCCCTTTGCCATCATCCTGGATGGCCAGGTGCTGTCCGCGCCCAATATCAATGAACCGATCCTGGGCGGCAGCGCGCAGATTTCCGGCAGTTTCACAGTCGAAAGTGCCAATCAGCTGGCCATTGCACTGCGCAGCGGCGCCTTGCCTGTCGACCTTACCGTGATCCAGCAGGGCACGGTCGGGCCGGAACTCGGCGCGGATTCGATCCGTAAGGGCATGCTCGCCCTGATGGTCGGCGCGGTGGCGGTGCTGGTGCTGATGGTCGTCACCTATGGCCGCTTCGGATTCTATGCCAATGCGGCGCTGATCATCAACGTGCTGATGCTGCTTGGCATTATGGCGATCGCGAATACCACGCTGACCCTGCCGGGCATCGCCGGTTTCGTGCTCACGATCGGCGCGGCCGTGGACGCCAACGTGCTGATCAACGAACGAATACGCGAAGAGCGAAAACGCGGGCGACGGGTCTTCGCAGCGGTAGAGAACGGCTATCGCGAGGCGAGCCGCGCGATCTTCGACGCGAACATCACCAATGTGATCGCTGCCGTGCTGCTGTTCATGTTCGGCTCCGGCCCGGTGCGCGGCTTTGCCGTGGTGCTGATGATCGGCATCGCGACTTCGGTTTTCACTGCCGTGACCATGACCCGGCTCTGGGTCTCCGGCTGGCTGCGCAAGGCGCGGCCGCAAGACATCACGATCTAGGAGGGGAATGGAGATGCGACTGCTGAAACTCGTCCCCGACGATACGAATATCCGCTTCCTGCGCTGGCGCGTGCCGTTCTACGTGTTCAGCATGCTCGTGATCGCGGCCAGCCTGGCGCTGGTGGCAGTAAAGGGCCTCAATCTGGGCGTCGACTTCGTTGGCGGCCAGCAGATCCAGGTGACTTTCACCGAGAGCGCGGAAGCGCCAGTGGCGGAGCTGCGCGAGAATGTCTCGGCGCTGGGCTATGGCGAACCCGTGATCCAGCGCTTCGGAGAGGAAAACCAGGTCACGATCCGCTTCCGCCTGCCTGACGAGGTCGCCAGCGACGCGGAAGCGGCTGACGCGATGACCACGGCGGTGACCAATTCGATTACGGACAACTTCGCCGATGCCCGCATAGACGACCTGACGGCGGTTTCCGGCAAGGTTTCCGGCGAGCTGTTCACCACGGCCATGTATGCGCTGATCTTCGCCATGATCGCGATCGCGATCTATATCTGGATCCGCTTCGAATGGCAGTTCGGCGTGGGCGCGCTTTTCGCCCTGTTCCACGACGTGTCGCTGACGCTTGGCATGTTCGCGCTGTTTCAGCTGGAATTCGACCTGAAGATCATTGCCGCGATCCTGACGATCATCGGCTATTCGTTGAACGATACGATCGTGGTCTATGACCGCATCCGCGAAAATCTGAAGAAATACCGCAAGATGCAGATCGTCGAATTGCTGGATCTCTCCGTGAACGAGACCCTGGCGCGTACGGTGATGACCTCTCTCACGATCCTGATCGTGCTGATTGCTTTGCTGTTCCTCGGCCCGGCCAGTTTGTTCGGCTTCACCGCGGCGATCACGCTGGGTATCTTCGTGGGTACCTACAGCTCGGTCTATATGGCCGCGCCGATCCTGGTTTGGCTGGGCGTGACGCCGGACAGCTTCGTGCCGAGCGAGAAGGACGAGAAGCTGGCCGAAAACGAGAGCTAGGCGTTTTCCGCCCTAACGGGGCGCTTTAAAGCTTGCGGACCAGCATTTCGGCCATGGCGATCCAGGGCGGGCTGTCGACCACGATCTGGCGCTGGCCCGCGCCGGGCGGCAGCAGGCCGACCATTGCCCCCTGGCGATCGATCAGGCGGCCGAATGCGAAGCGTCCGCCCTTGCGGGGCACCAGCACGTCGCGGTTGATCATTCGCGCGGATTCTTCCGGCGGCAGCTGACGCAGCCAGAGCTGATCGCCAGAGCGATATTCGCCCGCGCTGACTTCGATTGCCAGACAGATGAGCGGGCCGGAGCTGTCCAGGTCCGTGGGCAGAATGGCATCCCGCGGGGAAGAGAGCGCCTCTGCGCCGGCTTCGGTAAGCTTGGCCACGAATTGCGGGGTGGGCGCTTCCTCTCCGCGCACGAGCATTTCCGGGTCGACGTCCAGCGCTTCGGCTATGCGGTTCATCCAGCCGAGCGAGAGATTGCGCATGCCGGTTTCGAGCCGGCCGATCGTTTGCGCGGTCGTCGGCGGTTTGCAGGCCGCGGCCACATCGGCCAGCGTCATCCCTTTTTCCTTACGGATATCGCGGATCCGGTTGATCATCGATGTGCCTCCTCTTTCCGAATGCTAACCAAATCGGTTTTTTCTTCTTTCCTACAATAACCGCTCTTTGGCAAGGGGGTTTCTTCACATGCTAACTACACGCTTGCCGAAGGAGTGCATTCGATGATCGCAATGAAGCCTGAACTTGTGGAACGGGAATTGACCAGCGAAGGCCCGGTGCGCTGTGGTGCGGGCGGCAATGCCCGGCAGCGCCGCCTGCGCAGCGTAACGATCAACCTTTCCGAATCGCCGCTCTCCTGGCTCCATGCGCGGGGCCATCTCGATGACAGGCTGTTTGCCGCCGGCGAATGCCTGCACCGCGATTTCGAAAAAGCGGGCATCCAGGGCGGCGTCACGATGAGCTGGGATGGCGTGCGGGTGGACGGTGCAAGCAGCGCACCTCTCAGTCCGACTGAGCGGCAATTGGCTGCGCGCGACCGGTTCGACGGTGCGATTACGGCAGCGGGGAAGGGACTGTCCGACATTCTATGGCGCGTCGTCTGTGGGGGCGAGAGCCTGCCAGTGGCGGAAAAGCAGCTTTCCTGGCCGATCCGCAGTGGCAAGCTGGTGCTGCGGATTGCGCTCGACCGGGTGGCGGACTTCTACGGATTGCCGTGAGTGCAAGGCCTAGAAGAGGATCCAGACTGCCGCGATCAATCCGATTGCGCCCAGCGAAATGGCCACCGCGATAATACGCATATTCATTCCGCCGAGCGGTTCGACGGAATGGGAATCGAGCCTTTGCTTCAGTTTGCAGGCACGGCGTTCGGCCAGAATGACCAGCATAATGCCGAGCAGGATGAACAAGGTCGCGATGGATTTGGGGATCCAGACGGGCTCCATGGAGCGGAACAGCGCATTGAAGCCCAGACCGATACCGATCGCCGCCATGGATGTGCGTGCCCAGCCGCTGAAGGTCCGTTCATTGGCCAGCAGTGTCCGATCCTCGGCATAATCGGTCCGTTCTTCAGCCAGTTCGTCGCGCTCGTCGCTCATGGCGTCATGGTGTCCGACACGGCGCCAAGCTGCAAGCATTCGCGGTTTGGTTCGTAAATCAGCATCCGGCGTGGTGCTCTTGCACGCGCTGCCTGAGCTCGGGCAGCAGCTCCGCTTCGAACCACGGATTATTACGCATGAAGAGCGTGCTGCGCCATGAAGGGTGCGGCAGGGGCACCAGATCCGGGCCGAATGCGCGGAAATCGTGCACGACCTCGGCCATCGTGCGGCCCTTCGCTTCGGGCAGGTAATGCCTAATTGCGTGGCTGCCGACCAGCAGTGTCAAGCGGTCTTGCGGCAATGCGGCCAGCACGCGTGCATGCCACAAGGGCGCGCATTCCGGGCGCGGGGGCAAGTCTCCGCTCTTGCCTTTGCCTGGATAGCAGAAGCCCATCGGCATGATCGCGACGCGCGCCGGATCGTGCAGTTTCTCCAGCGTCAGGCCGGTCCATTCGCAGAGCCGCTTGCCGCTGGCATCGTTCCAAGGAATGCCGCTTTCATGCACCTTGGTGCCGGGGGCCTGGCCGATGATCAGCAGGCGGGAAGTGGGCGAAAACTGAACCACCGGACGCGGGCCGAGCGGCAGGTGCTGGGCGCAATGGGTGCAGGCGGCGATTTCACGCTTGAGTGCAGCAGTGTCCCCGGCGCTCACCCCTCGACCTGTTCGGCCAGTGCCAGCCAGCGTTCTTCCGCCTCGTCCTTTTCCGCGCGGGCCTTGCCCACGGCATCGGTCAATTGCGCGAATTTCGATGGATCGCGGCTGTAAAGTTCGGGATCGGAGAGGGCGGCCTCTCCGCGGGCAATCATCCCTTCCAGTTCCTCGATCCGCCCCGGCAGCAGGTCGTAGTCGCGCTGATCCTTGTAGGAGAGATTGCTGCTGCTGCGCGCGGGCGCTGCAGGCGCTGGCGACGGTGCGTCCGGCTTGCCTTGCTTCGATTTGCCCGGTCCGCTGCGCTCCTTGCGCTTCGCTTCCCAGTCGGCATAGCCGCCCGCCACGATGTCCACCTTGCCGCTGCCGTCCAGGCCGAGCGTGACGGTGACCGTCTTGTCCAGAAAGTCACGGTCATGGCTGACGATCAGCACGGTGCCGTCATAATCGGCGATCACTTCCTGCAGCAGGTCCAGCGTTTCCAGATCAAGGTCGTTGGTCGGCTCGTCCAGCACCAGAAGGTTCGATTTGCGGGCGAATTCGCGTGCCAAAAGCAGGCGCGAACGTTCGCCGCCCGATAGGATGCCCACCTTGGTATCGACCAGAGAGGGATCGAACAGGAACTCCTTCATATAGCCCTGCACATGCTTGCGCGTGCCGCGCACATCCACCCAGTCGCCGCCCTCTGCCAGGATGTCCCGCACGCGCTTGTCCGGGCTCATCAGGCTGCGCTGCTGATCGATCATCACCCCGGCCAGCGTCTTGGCCAATGTGACTTCGCCTTCGTCCGGCTGGATTTCGCCGGTCAGCAGCTTGAGCAGAGTGGTCTTGCCCGCGCCATTGGAGCCGACCACGCCGATCCGTTCGCCGCGCTGAATGCGCAGCGTGAAATCGCGGATGACCGTGCGATCGCCGAACCGCTTGGTGACATGCTCCGCCACGATCACGGATTTGGTGCGGACGTCGTCGCTCTTAAGCGCCAGTTTGGCCGATCCGCCGGGCGTGAGCATGGCCGCGCGCTGGGCACGCATTTCATGCAGCTTTTCCAGGCGGCCCTGGTTGCGCTTGCGCCTTGCAGTCACCCCGCGCTCCAGCCAATGCGCCTCGATCTTCAGCTTGGCGTCCAGCTTTTCCGCCGCGCGCGCTTCTTCGGCATAGACCGATTCTTCCCAGGCCTCGTAACCGCCGAAGCCGACTTCCTTACGGCGGAGCGATCCGCGATCGAGCCACAAGGTCGCGCGGGTCAGGCGGGTGAGGAAGGTCCGGTCGTGCGAAATGACGACGAAGGCGCCCTTATAGCGATTGAGCCAGGCTTCCAGCCAGTCGATCGCCGCCAGGTCGAGATGGTTGGTCGGCTCGTCCAGCAGCAGCAGGTCGGGCTCGCTGGCCAGCGCGCGGGACAGGGCGGCACGCCTGCGCTCGCCGCCGCTGGCGGTCTTGGCAGGGCGCGTCATGTCGATGCCCAGCTGGCCCGCAATGGCTTCGACTTCGTGCCGGGCAGGCGCATCGCCGCCGGCCAGCGCGAAATCCATCAGCGTTTCGTGGGCGGTGAAATCCGGATCCTGATCCAGCATCACGATCCGGGTGCCGGGCTTGATCGTGCGCTTGCCGCGGTCCGCCTCTATCCGGTCGTCGATCAGCTTGAGCAGAGTGGTCTTGCCCGCGCCGTTGCGCCCGATCAGCGCCAGACGGTCGCGCGGGCCGATATGCAGGTCCAGGTCCTGGAACAGCCAGCCGGTGCCCTGGATCAGCCCAAGGCCTTCCCAGCTCAAGATCGGGGGTTCTGCCATGTCCGCGCCCCTAGCCGGGCCTCGCAGCGGCGTCCAGCGCCGGAACGGTCGGTTCACCCGTGCGTAATATGCCTGCCCGCACTGCAGGTGCGACCAATTGGGAGAAATTCGATGTTGAAACGTGCCATTCCCCTGTTCGCCGTGCCGGCCGCCGCGCTGTGTACGCTTGCCGCGCCTGCTGCTGCGGCGGAGGTCCAAATCCAGGCCAGCGGGCCGGTGGTGGAGCTGAATGTCAGCGAAAGCGTGAAGGCCAAGCCGGACATGGCCACGGTGGGCGCGGGCGTGAGCGTGATCGCACCCACGGCGGTCGAGGCGATGCGCCAGAATGCCCAGGCGATGAGCGCGGTGGTGGAGCGGATCAAGTCGCTGGGTATTCCAGCGGAAGATATCCAGACCACCCGGATCAACCTTTATGCGCAGTATGATTACAACCAGACGGAGCGGCGCCAGGTTTTCCGCGGCTATCAAGCTTCTAACCAGGTGAGCGTGATCCTGCGCGAGGTTGCGGAAACGGGCAGGGTGCTCGATGCGCTGGTGGCTGCGGGCGCGACTGACATCAATGGTCCCAGTTTCTCGCTGGAAGACGATACGCAGGCCAAAGCGCAGGCGCGGAAGGCCGCGATGGAGCGGGCGCAAGAGCAGGCCATGGAGTATGCTCAGCTGGCCGGTTACCCCTCTTTGCGGTTGCTGGAGGTAAGCGAATCCATATCTTCGCGCGCTCCGCAGCCGATGGCGATGCGAACTGCCGCTGTCGAAGAGCAGGCGGCTGACACCCAAGTGGAGCCGGGGCTGGTTTCCACCGGCGTTACCGTGACCGTGAAATACGAAATGACGCGTTAGGATTTCGGCAATGTGGCTGAATGCGGGGATGCAGCAGCATTCACACCTTGTTCAATGCAGCAGGGTTAGGCATCCAGTCCATGATGACGCCGAAACCAGCCTTTTGCGCCATGCGCGCTTTGCGGGGGATCGCATTCGCGCTTGCCTGCGGTTTGAGCCTGTCCGCGCCGGTTCCGTCCCTTGCCCAGCAGGACGAGCAGGCGGCGGCACGCTCCAACGTGGAGCGGGGCGGCGCGATGAGCATTCGCAAGATCGAGGCGATCGTCCTGCCCAAGATGAAGGGCATGAAATATGTCGGTTTCACTTATCACCCATCGGAAAATGTCTATCTTCTGCGGTTCATGAACGGGCCGAAAGTGGTGGATGTGGAAGTGGATGCGAAAACCGGCAGGATCCTGTGGCGCTCTCGCTAGTTGTGTGAACGGAAGGCCAAGTGCTTGACCGTCCGGGGCAAAAAACCCAATCATGAATAAAGGGACGCATGCTGCGCAGTCGGCAAGCGGTGAGTGGAGCCGAATATGCGAATTCTGATTGTCGAGGAC
>JAUIFP010000154.1 GCA_030430365.1 Alphaproteobacteria bacterium
CGCTCGATACCATGGGAAAGTCACTTGCCCGTGTGCTCGGGCCGCAAATCCGAGTTATCGGCGTTTCGCCGGCAGCCGTTGCCACCGACTTCGTGCCCGGACGTGGCCGGGAAGGCGTCGAGAAGCAGGCCGCGAGCACTCCGCTCCAGCGGGTTTGCGAACCCGACGATGTCGGCTTGGCCATCCTCTCGGCAATAACCCATCTCAGGCTGTCGACCGGCACGACCATCGTGGTCGATAGCGGACGACACCTGTGAACCGACGCAAACCCGAAGAAAAATTGATGGAGGAGTTTCCGAATGGCCAGTGAATTGAATGCCCTTCTTGATCCAATGCGCATCAATGGCAAGGAGATAGCCAACCGCATCGTCATGGGCCCCATGGCCGCCGCATCGCCTGACAAGGACGGGGCACCATCGGAGCAGACGATCGCCTTCTTCGAACGCCGCGCGAGAGGCGGTGTGGGAATGATCATTGCTGGCGGAACGGTTTCGACCACGCGCGCTTACGAAGAATCACCGGTCGCGTCTGTCCTTCGAATGGATATAGACGACACCATCCCGCAATTCCGGAAGGTGACCGATGCGGTACACGCCCATGGCACGGTAATAATTTCCCAACTTACGCCCGGGTTCGGACGGATGGGCAAGCCGCAGGGCGATCGCCAGCTGATCTCGCCCAGCCCGATCAATGTGACCATCGCGGAAGACCAGTTTCCGAAAGGCTTCATTGTCCCCGGCGGACGAACCACACCGATGCCCCGCGAAGCGACCATCGAGGAGATCAAGGCCATCGAGAACGAGGTGATCGACGCCGCCATGCGCGCACATAAAGCGGGCTTCGATGGCGTTCAGGTTGCTGCACAGATGAGCTATTTTTCGGCCTCTTTCCTTTCCCCACGCAGCAATTGGCGCACTGACGAATATGGCGGCTCGGCAGAAAACCGCGGTCGCTTCCATGCCAATATCGTGCGCGGAATCCGCGAGAAGGCAGGGCCCGATTTCATCATCGGCCTGCTGCTTCCGGCCAATGACTACTTGCCCGACGGGCAGGGCCCGGAAGGCTTTGCCGAAGTAGCAGTAGAAATCGAAAAGGCCGGTCTGGATTTCGTTGCCCTTTCGACCGGTGCCTACGAAACCATGAAGAAAAGCGCCCCTGAGACGGACGGGGGAATGATCGACAGCGGTGACGCGAAGATTTTCAAACGCGTGCTGTCGGTGCCGGTGATGTTTCAGGGAGTGCACGATCCCCTGCTCGCAGCAAAGGCCATCGAAGGTGGCCATGGTGACTTCGCCATGTTTGCCAGGCAGATGCTCGCCGATCCCGACTACGCCATCAAGGTGAAGGCGGGACGCGCCGCGGATATCGTCAAGTGCGACCGCCAGAACTTGTGTATGCGCAGGATGGTTTTCGGCATGCCGGTGCGCTGCAGCGTGAACCCGGAAATGGGGCGCGAGAGCCGGCAATCGGGTACGTCGCGGCCTGCTGTCCGCCTACTCAAGGGCCCCCTCGAGTCTGTCATCCTCTCGCTCACTGGTTCGCCTGCCGTGATGGGCGTGCTGGAAAAGCTGGTCCCGGGCGGCAAGCAGGAGGAGGCGATCCAGCGACGGAGAAAATCAACGCCGGATTGACCCTGTCAAGCCTCCAGCATATCAACGCCGCATGAGCAAGCAGACTAGCACAGCGAAAAACCTTAAGGTCGTGTCATCAAAGCCGCGTGGCGGCGGCAGACCGCGTAGCGAGACAACACGGCGGGCGATCCTGACCGCCACCTTAAAGCTGCTGCGGGAAATGCCGATCCAGACGCTGACGATCGAAGCCATCGCCAAGGAAGCTGGTGTCAGCAAAGCGACGATATACCGCTGGTGGGATTCCAAGGCCTCGGTGGTGATCGATGCGTTTATCGAAGACCACATCGTTCACACGCCGATGCGGCACGATATCCACCCGGCCGAAGCCCTGCTCCTGCACTGGCGGTCACTGGCCGAACAATATTCCGACTGGCCGGGCAAGATCGTTGGCCAGATTCTGGCGGAAGGCCAGTCCGATCCCGCGGTTCAGCGCGAATTTCGCGAGCGCTTTTATTACGGTCGTCGAGCGATCGTGACCGAAGCCTTCGAGCAGCTGCGGATCAGATGTCCACAAATGCCTGATATTGCAGCCGAATATTTGATCGATATGCTCTATTCCACGGTCTACAGGCGCCTGATGCTGGGCTATGGCGCGATCGACCAACGGTTCATCCGCGAGTTTCCGATCGACTTCTTCTCGCTGCTGGGAATTGAATTCGACGAGCACGAAAAGGTCGTTGGCTGACAGACAGCCCGCCGAGGCCTTCCAGGCACGGTTTCCTCATCACATCGAGCGAGCATGAAGCACCCTTCGGCGACGTGCGAACGCGTAGTCATGCAACATTCGCAAAGCCGCGCCGCCAACAGGTTTGGGCGCAAACATTGACGCGGGAAAAGGTGAATCTTATTATGATCCTTAACGTTCACTAATAAGGAAGTTCTGACCCCTCATTTCGCGGTTCAGAGCT
>JAUIFP010000155.1 GCA_030430365.1 Alphaproteobacteria bacterium
AGCGGCGCAATACCATCCCCATCCTGTCCAACGTGCTGATCGAAGCCGCTGCCGAAGGCACGGTGAAAGTCATGGCGACAGACCTCGATCTGCAGGTGGTGGAGAACATGGCAGCCGTATCGGTTGAGCGCCCAGGCGCCATCACCGTCTCTGCGCATCTGCTGTTCGACATCGCCCGCAAGCTGCCCGAAGGCAGCCAGGTGGGACTGGACGCGGCGGAGAACCGCCTGACCATCAAGGCCGGGCGCAGCCGCTTCTCGCTGCCCACCTTGCCGCGGGACGATTTCCCGGTGATTGTGGAAGGCGATCTGCCGACCAGCTTCGAATTGCCGGCCAAGACGCTGGCCGAGCTGATCGACAAGACTCGCTTTGCGATCTCCACCGAGGAAACGCGCTATTACCTCAACGGCATCTTCCTGCATGTCAGTGATGAGGATCAGCCCGTGCTCAAGGCCGCGGCGACCGACGGCCACCGGCTGGCCCGCTATACGCTGGCCCGCCCCGAAGGCGCCGAAGGCATGCCGGACGTGATCGTGCCCAGAAAGGCCGTCAGCGAGCTCAGGAAGCTGCTGGACGAATCGCCCGAAGGCAATGTCGAGATCGACCTTTCAGCCAGCAAGATCCGCTTCACGCTGGGCGGGGAAGGCGGCGTCGTGCTGACCAGCAAGCTGATCGACGGGACGTTCCCCGATTACAGCCGGGTCATTCCCACCGGGAACGACAAGCTGCTCAAGCTCGATCCCAAGAGCTTCTTCCAGGGTGTGGACCGCGTGGCCACGATCGCCACGGAGAAGACGCGGGCCGTCAAGATGGGCCTGGATACGGACAAGATCACGCTTTCGGTCACGTCGCCGGATAACGGCACGGCGGCCGAAGAAGTGCCGGCGCAATATTCCTCCGAAGGGCTGGAGATCGGCTTCAACGCCAATTATCTGAAGGATATTCTCCAGCAGATCGAAGGCGACAGCGTGGAGCTGCATCTGGCCGATCCGGGTGCGCCGACGATGATCCGCCAGGACGAAAAGAGCGCCGCGCTATACGTGCTGATGCCGATGCGGGTGTAATTGGGGCGTGTGATCGGGTCGGGGCTTAATCCCGCGCCTTGATCATCGCTTCGATTTCCACGAACTTTTCGCGCGGGGCGCCTTCGCGCGCAGCCTGTTCCTCGGCTTCCTCGATCCGCTTCCAGTCGCGGAAGGTCACGATGTCCAGCGCGCGCGTCTTGGCCAGGGCGTCGAACCCGTCACGGCCTTGCTTGTTCGCCCGGCCCAGTCTGCCGGCATTGGTGTCTTCAACGATCTTGTCGATCACATCGAAGCCGTCGGGCCGGTTGGTGCCGATCGTGCCGCTCGGCCCCCTGCGCGCCCAGCCGACGCAATAGAGGCCGGTCAGGATCCGCCCCTCGTCATTGGCGAAGCGTCCGGCCCGCTCGTCGAACGGCACGTCGGGGATTGGCGATGTGCGATAGCCGATGCAGCTCAGCACCAGGCTGGCCGGGATTTTGCGGATTTCGCCGGTGCCCACGGCCTTGCCGCTGATCACCTGGGTGCGTTCCACTTCGATTGCCTGGACGGTCTTCTCTCCCAGCAGCGCCTTGGGCTGGGCGAAGAAGGCGAATTCAACTGTAATCGCCTTAGCTGCCTTCTGCTTTTCGTAAGCGTCGGCGAAGCTGCGCAGATGGGTCACCGATTTGCGTAGCCCCGGCTCCAGGATTGCGTCTTCTGCTTCTGCCGGCAGCGCATCCGGATCGACATAGGGCACCGCGCGTTCCAGCTGCCCCAGCTCGCCCAGTTCCTTGGGAGTCATCATGATCTGGTGCGGGCCGCGCCGCCCCAGCAGCACGATGCGTTCGATCGCGGAGTCCGCCAGCGCTTCGCGCGCATGGGCCACGATATCGCTGCCTTCGAATTCCTGCGGCGTCTTGGAAAGGATGCGCGCCACATCCAGCGCGACATTGCCCATGCCGATCACAACCGCGGTGTTCCCCGAAAGGTCGGGGTTGAGATCGGCGAATTGCGGATGGCCGTTATACCAGCCGACAAAAGCCGCGCTGCCGAACACATTGCCTAAGTCATCGCCCGGAATATCCAGCGGCCGGTCATTCGGCGCACCGGTGGCCAGCACCACGGCATCGTAAAGCCCCTGCAATTCGGGGATCGTCACATCCTTGCCGATGGTGACATTGCCCACGAAGCGCACATTTTCGGTCAGCGCCGTCTTCTCATATCGGCGGGAGACGCCCTTGATCGATTGGTGGTCCGGCGCGACGCCGCTGCGGATCAAGCCGTAGGGCACGGGCAGGCAATCGAATACGTCGACCCGCACATCCTCCCCAAACGCCTTTTGCGCCGCTTCTGCCGTGTAATAGCCCGCGGGACCCGAACCGATGATCGCAATATGCCGCATCGCCGCTTTCTCCCGCGATTGTGCGCCCTTGCGGCAGCATGAACCCGCGCGATTGGCAATTCAAGCGGACATGCAAGCTCCCTGCTGACAAGGGCGGAAACCGGGGG
>JAUIFP010000004.1 GCA_030430365.1 Alphaproteobacteria bacterium
CCTTTGGCAATGAACTCCTTGAATTCCTTGAGCACGAACGTCCCTCCTGTTTCGATTTTCATCTCAGACTTGCCACGGCCTTCCTCCCGTAACAAGCGCGGCTCAGGTGCTATCCTTGAAAGCCAACATCTGCATGCTACCTTGGCAATTGCTGAGACCTTCCGCCAATGCGGATGGAGACGGAGAGACGACATCATGACCAATTCGCTCGCCAGGGGCATTATGCGCGTGGCCATTCTTGCATTTGCTTCGCTCGGGCTCGCTTCATGCGGGATCAACAGCATCCCAACCAAGGAAGAAGCAGCAAACGCCCAATGGGGCGCCGTACAGAGCGCCTATCAGCGCAGGGCGGACTTGATCCCCAATCTGGTCGAAACGGTTAGGGGAGCGGCCGGATCCGAAAACGAGATCCTGAGCAATGTCGTCGATGCGCGCGCCCGCGCGACCTCGATTAACATCACGACGGATGATCTTTCCAACCCGGAGGAATTCCAGAAATTCCAGTCCGCGCAGAACCAGTTGACCCAGGCGCTGGGCCAGCTGCGTACCGTGGTCGAGAATTACCCGCAGTTGCAGAGCCAGGGGCGCTTTGCCGATCTGATGACAGCGCTGGAAGGCACCGAAAACCAGATCAATACCGAACGCATGCGGTTCAATGAACGGGCGCAGGAATACAATACCGAGATCCGGACCTTCCCTTCGATCATCGGCGCCAAGATCATCTATGGTTCGGACCCGATGGAGTATTTCAGCGCGGAAGAAGGCGCAGAAGTTGCACCGGATGTCGATTTCGGCAGCATGTCGGGCTCTACGCCTGAAGCTGCCAACGACAATGCGGACGAACCGGCAGCTGCGCCTGCCGGCGCCGCAGGAAATTGAGGCCCACAATCCAGATGGGGCCGGCAGCGCCTGGTAAGGCATTGGCCAGGCAGATTGCGCTTGGCGCAGTCGTGCCCGTCCTCGCCCTGACAGGGTGCAGCAAAGAGGCTCCCGCAGCTGCACCAGCCAAGCTGGTTGCGGACGAAGCGGACATTCTGCCATCGGCGATGGAGGCATCGCTGGACCAGAGGCTGCGGGCCTATTTCGAGAATTCCGGCAACGCTGTCCTCGTCGCTTCGGCCCCTTCGCTGGGCGACAATTCGATTGAAGACCTTGCCAAGGATACTCTGGGGAATTGGGAAGGCGGCGACGCAATCGCGCAGCGCGGGCTGCTGCTGCTGATTGCCCCTTCCGAACGCCTCGTCAGAATTGAAGTCGGATGCGCGCTGGAATCCGTGATCACGAAAGAAGCTGCCGCCGATGTGATCGAAGACAATATCCTGCCGCACTTCTCCCAGGGCGATATGGCACGCGGCACGATGACCGGTGCCGAGATGCTGGTCACCCGGCTCGAGAGCCAGCCTGCCCCCGAACAACCGGCAGCAGCCTGTGCTGCTGCGGAGAAAGACGCAGAGTGAGACAATTGAAGGCGATCTTCGCCATCGTTCTGGCCGCTTTCGCCGTGCTTGCCGCACCGGCAAGCGCTGCCTATCCGGAGCGCCCCACCGGGCCCATCTATGACGGGGCGAATGTCATCGACGATGCACAGGAAGCAGCGCTCGACGCCCGCCTGCGAGAATATAACGAACGCACCGGCCGCGCCGTGATCGTCGCTACGGTTTCGAGCCTGGATGGAGAGGCAATCGAAAGATACGCAACCAAGCTCTTCGAAACATGGGGAATTGGCGGTGCCGAGCGTGACGCAGGCGTACTTCTGCTGGTCGCCCCGAATGAACGCAAAGTGCGGATCGAGGTCGGATACGGCCTGCACCCCTACATCACGGACATTCTTTCCGGCCGGATCATTCGCGGTGAGATCACACCCCGCTTCCGGGCCGGCGACATGACCGCCGGGATCATTGCCGGCGTCGATGCAATCGTCACTCAGCTGGATCGGAGCCCGGAGGACGCCAGAGCCATTGCCGAGGCGGCTGAAGCGGCAGAACAGAGCCGGGCTACCGGCCGGGAGGCAAGCTTTGGCAGCGTATTGTTCTGGATCGTCATCATCGTGTTTTTCATGCTCATGTTCGGGCGCGGCGGCCGACGCGGCCGTGGCCGCGGTCGGCGTTTCCACCGGGGCGGCATTGCCCCGGTCGTCCTGTGGGGCGCCGGCAGCGCCCTGGGAGGCGGTAGAGGCGGCGGCTTCGGTGGGGGAGGCTTCGGTGGCGGCGGAGGCGGCTTCGGAGGCTTCGGCGGCGGTATGTCCGGCGGCGGCGGCGCGAGCGGGAGCTGGTGAGCTAGAGCATGGCTAAACCCATCTATCTGAACAAAGCCGAACACCGGCAGGTGAGCGACGCGGTGGCAGCCGCGGAGGCGCAGACTTCGGGCGAAATCGTGACGATCATTGCCGACCGCTCCGACGGATATGCCGATGTTGCCCTCGCCTGGTCCATTTTTGCGGCCTTTACGGCCATCGCTGTGTTCGCCGCCATTCCGCACGTCTATCTGGACAATATCGACTGGCTGCTCGGCTATTGGGGCCACGATTGGACTTTCTGGGAAGTCCTGACGCTGGCGCTGGGCTTCGGTGTGACGAAATTCGTCGCCGTGTTCCTGATCCAGCTTTACCAGCCGCTCAAGTTCTGGCTGATCCCCGGTCTGCTGAAGTCGGCGCGTGTGCGCGAACGTGCCATTTCCTTTTTCAAGGTGGGCGCCGAACGGCGGACGCATGGCCGCACCGGAATCCTGATCTATCTTTCGATGCGCGAACACCGCGCCGAAATCGTGGCCGACGATGCGATCGCCGACAAGGTTGACCCCGAGGTGTGGGGCAATGCCATGGCCGACATGCTGGAAGAGATCAAACAGGGCCATTTGGCTGCGGGCATGGTTGCCGGTATCGGCGATGTCGGAGCGATCCTGGCCGAACACTTCCCGCGCGAAGAAGACGATCAAAACGAACTGCCCGACCGGCTGATAGAGGTGTGACCTTGAACACTCGCGAGATTACCTGTCCGGACGCAGATGCGCCGGAAGAAATCCGCTGGCAGGGCGATTTCATCGCCGCGAAGACACGCGGGCGCTGGGAATATGTCAGCCGCACGCGCGGCATCGGTGCCGCCGTTATTCTGGCCCTGGATGAAGCCCGGCAGGGTGAGCGCGATGTCCTGCTGGTGGAGCAATACCGCGTTCCCCTAGGCAGCTATTGCCTGGAATTGCCCGCTGGCCTTGTCGGAGACGATGAAGGCGCCGATGGCGAACTGGCGCTGGAGGCTGCCCAGCGTGAGCTGGAAGAGGAAACCGGTTACCGGGCCGAGCATTGGGAAAACCTGGGTCAATTCCATTCCTCGCCCGGCATGGTGAGCGAAAGCTTTACATTGTTGAAAGCGACCGGCCTGACCAAGGTTGGCGAAGGCGGCGGTACGCATGGTGAGGATATCATCGTGCACCGCGTTCCGTTGGCGGAAATCGCGCAGGTCATTGGCGAAAACCGGGAACGCGGCACGGCCATCGATGTCAAGCTGATGCTACTGCTGGCAGAAACGATCCTCTAGCCCCTCAATGGCGTAAGAGGGCAGCAAACGCTCATTCGGGCTCAGGCGCCGTCGCAGGCTCTTGGCTGTCCTCCATGTCCTGCTTTTCCTGCATCCTGAGGTCGATCTCCTGCTCGATCGCCTTAGCTTGCTCCTCCAGCCGCGATTTCTGCTCTGCGAAACTCTCGTCGAAATTGGGCTCTTCACTGCATGCTGCCAGGCCCATGGCGATCAAGATCGGAAAACCAGGGCGTACACGCATCTCAATAATCCTTGCGGTATTGCAGATTGACGTTCGAGGTTCCGAAGCTGCCCACCTGGCTCAGGATCGACAATGCAGGCGTAAGGCTGATTTCCAGCTGGGTGGCAGTGAAGCCCCGCGTATCGGTGACGATCTCCACATAGACATCGTTGGAGATATATTTGCCCACAGCCACGGAAGTCCCCTGCCCGCTCGCCTCGTCGCCGTCCACGATCCGCAAGCGGTCGATGCCCGCCGCAGACTGCAAGACGCCGAGAGGATTCAGGCCGCCCCCCTTCCCGCGCAGCGCATTGACCGAGGCAGCAAGCTGGACGGCCTGCACAGCCGACAACTCGCCGATCGAATTGCCGAACAGGATACGCGCCATGATCTCGTCTTGCGGAAGCGAGGGCGTCGAGCTGAAACTTACAATGGGGTCCGTCGCCGAGCCGCTGAGATTGACCGAGATGTTCACTCCGTCCACTTCGCCCACGGCAGAAATCGCCAGCGTTGGATTGGTCGGATCCCCGTCATTGAAGCGCAGACGGCCGCCTTCCTGCAACTCGAAGCTGCGGCCTGCAAAGCCAAGCGTACCGCGGATCAGTTCGATCCCGCCCAGCACGCGCGGATTACCAGTGGTCCCGCGCAGCTGAATGTCTGCCGACCACTCTGATTCCATGCCCATACCGCTGACATAGACCCGGTCATCGGCCACGATATCGACTTCCAGACGCCAATCCCGCGGAACGCTGGATACAGCCCCCATCTCGGATTCTGCCGCGGCCTTACGTTCGCGCGCCAGCTGCGCCTCGTTCGATTTGCGGCGAATTCCGCTGAGT
This sequence comes from Alphaproteobacteria bacterium, assembly GCA_030430365.1. Taxonomy (GTDB): domain Bacteria; phylum Pseudomonadota; class Alphaproteobacteria; order Sphingomonadales; family Sphingomonadaceae; genus Andeanibacterium. The sequence goes on from JAUIFP010000004.1 coordinate 4,593, forward strand.
GTTTTCACCTCGGCAGAACCTTGCCTGACAATGCGGTAACGCGTTTCCGGCAGGCGGATCGTGCCCTGGATAAGAGCAGGCTGATCGGGATTGTTGACCACGCTCACCGTCCCGGTGGCGCGCGTCGCCATGCCCTGATTGTCAGCGAGCTGAGCATTCTCCAGCTCGAGATCGAGCTGAACCGGATAGCCCTTGTCGCTGGAAAGACTGACGAAACCGCTACCCGAAACTGTGCCGTCTCCGGCCTTGGCCGTCAGTTCCGTGACCTCCAGGCGATCATTGGAAAATGTGCCGCGCACGCGCATCTGCGTCAGCCTCGTGCCGAAGCTGTCATTCGCATATGTCAGATCGTTGGCGCGGACGACGCCGCTCAAAACCGGCCTTTGAACCTGTCCCGAAAAATCCGCCGCAATGCCTATCGCGCCGGTCAAATGCTGGTCCGGCAAAGCAGCAAGCGAGAACAGCGTGCTGGCTGGCCCGTTATAGCGCATGCCGCCCTGCAGCGGGGCAGCGAACAGACGTGTCTGCCATGCTCCGCTTTCCGGGCCCAGCGGCCGCAGATCGACCTGAAGATGGCCGATGGCCGTATCGTGCCGTTCGAAGATTGCGCGCATGTTTCCGCCGTCCGGCAGCAAACGGCCCACCAATTTGACATCCACAGGCTGACTGACGGATGCGAGGCCGGTACGCGTGAAATCGGCAATGGTTAAACGCGCATCGGCGCTGGGGAATGCATTTCCTTTCTGTTCGAAGTCCAAACTGCCGGAAATCTTCCCGCCAAGCCCGAGCTCGGGCAGAACCGGGCGCAGAATATCCAGGTCGACCGCCGCAATTCTGCTCTGAAGCAGCAGGTCCTCGCCATAATGACCGGCAAGTTGGATGCTCCCATCGCGCAGGCGCAGCCTTGTGGGGAGAAGTTCGTATTCGCCATCCGACGGATCGATCCGAGCCGGCTCTATCGTCCTGAAACCAATCCCCGCTGCGTGGCCGCGCAGGGCGATACGCCAAAGATCGGGTGTCATGCTGGCATTCGCAGCGAGGTCGAAACTGGAATACCGGCTGCCATTGAGCAGCAGCTGGGCCGAGCCGCTGCCTCCCCGATAGTCGAGCTTCGCCCGAGCGCGCGCTATATCCAGATCGTTCAACGAGAAATTCGCGAGCTGCATATCGGCCTGCACTTGCGGCCGATCATACAATGTCACGTCTGCGTCGATAATCGCCCGCCCGATCGTGAGACCCGCAGCGCCCGGCAGCTGCGCATTTTGCGCTCTGAGGGCAATCACCGCACGCTGGAATTCATTCTCAGCCAGCAGCTTGGCCTCGCCCTCAATTCCCGATCCGCTGGCCGTGAGCGTGCCCGTAAAAGGTCCGGCAGCGCTCTGCTCAAGACGCCCGGCGAAATCCAGTCCGGCAAATTTGGCACGATCGACATCGATCGTGAGAGGGCCCTCACCGGACAGTATTGTGAGCTCCGCATCCAGCGGTCCATAATCACTGTCACCCGTCGCTGCGAAGCTGTAGCCCTGCCCTGTCCCGCGCAGCTCTGCGCGCAGCCCAGCGAGCCCGATGCCAAGCCCCGGCCTTTCGGCCTGAACTATTACGACAGGCTCATCGACCGTGCCATCGATGTCGAGCGCGAGAGGGCCATAACGGTCAGAGACACCCTGCCCTTGGAAGCTCATGGTGCCATCGACGCCGTAGCTTCCGCTGCCGTCGGTCAGGCGGAATTCCGGGGCTGCAATCCGAACGTTTGAAACACGCACTGTGCCTTCGCTGTCATAGACGACATTGCTGGAGATAAGCCCGTCGCCGCCAAGGAAATCGCGCGCCGTACTGTTGAATATCTCGCGGCTTCGTGCCGTCACGCTCCCTTCGATCGCAATGCCGGTTCGGTCACGCTTCAGATCGAACTGGCTTGTAACATCGAAGCGCCCGACACTCGCAATCTCGTAGTTTCCGACCCGCCCGTTCAGACCGCCAGTGTAGAGCCCGGTTGATGTGTCCGCCACGAGGACCGCAATGGCATCGATCTTGTCCGAACGGATAGCCAGATTGTCGGATAGAATGCGAGAGCCCTGGATCGCCAGGTCGCCGTCGATACGGATATTGGTAAGCAGCTGACCCGCGGCTGCATCAAGGCCGGAAATCCGTTCCGCCCGTGCCTGCACGGGAACCAGAATGACTTCTCCATCTGTCGTGGCGTCGCCCTGGGCACGCAAGCCAACGATCGCCGTGCCGTCGAAGCCCAGCCGCGCCGCGGAAATATCATAGGTGGCGGCTGGCGCGGAGAAATCGCCGTCGAGCGAAACCTTGGCCACCACATCCTGGCCAGAGATGCCGGGTGCCATCGCAGACGGGCGCAGAAGCCGAAATTCGGCGGCGAACCCGTTGAATCGATTTGCGCCAAAATCGACGATGCCGGTCGTCGCGAGTTCGAAATTTTCATTGTCGATCCGGCTCTGAATGTCGGCCCTGCTTCCATCCACTTTCGCCGAGAGATCGATATCGGTTGGCTGGGCCAGCATGTTGGCACTGGTGCCTTCCATCAGCAGCCCCGGCCTGACATGCCCTCGTGCCGCGACTGTTCCGTCGCGCGCAGTCAGCAGCAGACCGGCCAGTTCGTCATTGCCGTAATAGGCGTCGAACCGGCCATCCCATTTGTTCCAATCGCCCTCGCCCCGCAAGGAAGCCCGGACCGGTGCTTCCTTGCCGGTCACTTCCGCAAGCAAGCCGTCGGACGGGGCCGTCAGATCGAGCGAGATATCGAGCCGCTCACGCTCGGGCAGAGCGTCGACTTTCAGAACCAGGCGGTCGCCACCCGTAATGTCCGGCCCGCTCAGCGCGCGCGCATCGGCAGAAAGCTGCACTTGCCGATCGGCAATGTGTGCCGTTCCAGCCAGGCTTACGCGGTGACGCTTTCCGGTGACGGCAGGATCGATTTCCAGCCGTCCGACCGCAAGCTGGCCAATATCGATATCGATGTCCGGGATGAGCGGCCCTTCCGACTGGGTCTCCTTGAATTGAGGAGTGCGCTCCAATCGGGCGAACGGCACGGAGAGAGAGCGGACATCGATATGGTTGAAGAGATAGGCGAAGGGCCGCCAATCAAGCTCGGCCTCCGGAATGGTAAGGAAATCGCCTTCGGGATCGCCAAGCACAAAATCGTGCAAGCTCATCTCGCTGTAAATGGAGCCGCCGATCCTGCCGACCGAGATGGTCATGCCATTCTCTAGCTCTATTCCCGAGATTTGCTTTGCGATGAAGCGGTGGCCGCTCTGGCTGTCGAGCCAGATCAGCCCTGCAACGATCAGCAATACGATGCCGAGCAGCACACCCGCCAGAACGCGCCATACGCGGCTCCAGCCGCGCCTGTCTGCGCCCTGTGTCTCTTCGACGTCCAGATCCGTATCGTCAGCCATCAGAATGCCTGCCCGATCGAGACATAGACCGAAAACTTCGATTCCCCTTCACGGCGATCGATGGGAATCGCGACGTCCAGGCGCAATGGGCCGAAATTGGTGTAAAATCTTCCGCCAATGCCAACGCCGAAGCGAATATCGTCGAAGCCCGGTGTAACCGATTCATAGACCTGACCCGCATCGACAAAGCCGACGACGCCGTAATCTCCGAAACGATAGCGGGCCTCGATCGCGCCTTCCACCAGGCTGCGCCCACCGATCGGATCACCGTCGGGCGCTTTTGGCCCCAGTTCCTGATATCCGAAACCGCGCACCGATCCGCCGCCGCCGGCATAATAACGGCGAGACGGCGCAAGGTCTTCTCTTCCGGCCCCGATTATCGAACCGATCCGCGCGCGGCCGGCCAGCACGAAATTACCGAAGGGGTGATAGGCCGTCCCCTCGAGCATTCCGCGCCCATAGAGCAGCGTTTCCTCGCCGAAGGTGACCTCCGGCGAAAGCTTGAGATGAACACGCACGCCATCGACAGGATTGAGCAGGTCGTTGGTAGTGTCGAAGCCAAGCTGCCCGGGTAGTGCGGCGATATAATACAGCTCGCGATCATCCGCGCCGATATCGAAGTTGTAGCTCTTCTCGCTGGTCGCAATCAATTCGAAACCATAGCTGTGGGTCAGCCGCTTCTGCCAGATCGGCGTACTCTCATAGCTGATCCGTCCGGCAAGGCGGCCAGTATAGGCGTCGAAGGCTTCGTAATTGGAATGGAGAGCTGCAAGTGCGAGCTCCACTGTCCGGTCGCGCTTCCCGGCATTAGACCGGCGGAAGGTCAGGGTTGCTCCCTGCTCCTGAGTACCCGCCACACCGCTGACAATCAGCGCACCTTCCGGCGGGAAGAAATTGCGATGTGTCCAGCTGGCCTCGACGCGCAGTCCCTGGCCCGTACCGTAACCTGCGCTTGCCGCGATCGAACGGGGCGGCCCGGGCTCTTGTCGAACGACCAGATCCGCATAGGCCGTCTCGTCGGGAGCGACGTCTTCGCTATTCCTTGGCTCGACCGATACAAGCCCGAACAATCCAGTGGCCACCAACGCTTCGCGAAGATCGTCGACCATGCGGCTGTCATACAGATCTCCCTTCTCGAACCGCGCAATCGTTTCGATATGTTCAGGTTCGAAAACGGGAGTTCCATCAACGATCATCTCGCCGAAGCTCGAACGCGGCCCCGGTTCGACTGGCAGCGTGTAGTCGCCCGTCACTGCCTGCTCATCCAGCAGAATGTCGCGTTCCCCGATCTCGACGAAGGGATAGCCTTCTTGCGGCAAGGCCACCGCAATATTGGCCTCGGCCGACAGCACCTCGTCTGCAAGAATGGGATCGCCGCTTTCCGGCGCAAAATTCCGTTCGATCAGGTCGGCCGGTTCGATCGGCGGTGCATCGAAGGCAATCTCACCGAAATGATATTGCGGACCCGGCTCGACTTCGAGAACGGCAACCATAGGATCGCCGTCGCCTTCCTCGGGCAATTCTACGGCTTGGCCGACGACTGCGTCGAAATAGCCGGCTGCGGACAGGACGTCGCTCAGCAATTGCATGTCGGAATTTAGGCGCGCGCTGACTTGGGCACCATTCGAGGCCTCACCGTCTCCATCTTCCAGGGCGGAGAGGCTGCTGAAGCGCCCGCGGATATCGCCTGCGGAGACTGTGCCCTCCAGCGTATCGAGGCCATCGATACGCCAACGATAAGTGAGTTCCTGATCTTCCTGAGGATCCTCACCCAGGATACTGTCGTCCACGGGTTCGATTTCGAATTGGGAGAGAGGAAGGAGCGGCTCCTCGAGAGCCGGATCGAGCGGCGCCGGGTCGGCGAGTTCTTCGGTGAGATCTCCATCCATATAGGCCGGGAGCGCGGGATCCTCCGGCTCCTTCCCCCCCGTTGTGGATCCGGTGCCGCTGTCGCGGGTTTCCTGCCGGCGAACCGGAACTCCGCCCGCTTCGCGCACGGCGGCATCTTCCAGCCGGCGCTGTTCTTCCTCCCAAGCCTCGATGCTGTCGGCATCCTCCTCGGATTCAGCATCGAGCGAGGGGATCGCCTGTTCGAACTCCTCGTCGGAGATGATCGGCTCGTCTGGCCCGCTTCCGCCATCCGCCGAATCCTGAGCCGCAGCCGGGACGCTGAGCGCGGCCAGCAACAGCACGCCCGTGGCTCGCAATGCGTATCTATCAATCATGCTGAAACGGGGCATTCGCATTTCGGCCGAAGTGGTTCCAGAAAGAACCTACAACCAGCGAAGATTGTGCGACCACATACAATTGGGATCGCAACCCATACATCCGCCAGCCGTACCATTCGCTCCGCTTTCACAATCGCTTCAATGTCTAAAATGCTTAGCAAGGTGGAATGGTTTCCGCCGCGATAGAACAAACTTCAAATATCGACGCCGCCATAGCGCAGACAGGTCGCTTTTCCAGCTTCGCTTCAATTTCGCCGGCAACTGCTCGAGACCTCTCAGTTCGTGCGTCTGCTTTGCGTTTACTTTGCATTCCAATCGTTGCCGCAGAGAGGAAATCTGGCGTAGAATGGAACTATGGCGAGTTCACCCACTCTCAAGATCAAGTTGCAGATCATGTGCGGCGGCGAAATCGCTATGGGCCCTGGAAAAGCCGATCTGCTGGATGCCTTGGACCGCGAAGGTTCGATCTCGGCCGCAGGCCGGGCCTTGGGCATGAGCTATCGGCGGGCATGGATGCTCGTCGACGTCATGAACAGATGTTGGCACGAGCCCCTGGTTGCCGCCGTGCCGGGAGGTTCTGCCAACAGCGGTGCCCAAGTCACCCCATTTGGACGCGCTGTACTGAAGCATTACCGGAAATTGCAGCAGCAGGCTGGCAAGGCTGGCTCTGGCACGGACTGGAACTCGCTAGAACAAGTCATTCTGGCCGCACCCAAGGAAAGCCAGAAAGCTTGAGCTAACCGATCTCGATCACGGTCTCGGCAAGCCGCTCAACTTCGGAACGGTCATGGCTGACAAACAGGATCGGCATCGACAACTCGTCGCGGATCCGCTCGATCAGGGTCATGATCTCGTCCCGCCGATTGCTGTCGAGCGACGATAGCGGTTCGTCCATGAGCAGGAAGCGCGGCCCTGAAAGGAGCGCGCGCCCGATTGCCACACGCCGCGCCTCGCCCCCCGATAGCGAATAGGGCATGCGTTCCAACAGATGCTCGATGCCCAGAAAACCGACCGCCACGTCAAAATCGAGCCGGCGCCGATCCGCGGGCGCAAGATTCCAGCCATAGAGCAAGTTCTCGCGCACCCGGCGATGCGGGAACAGCCGGCCATCCTGCAACACATAACCGCAACTACGTTTCTCGGGCGGCAAGTTGATGCCCCTCTCGCTGTCGAACAGGACTTCGCCTGCGACCAAAATCCGGCCGCGATCCGGCCGCAGCAGCCCTGCAATCATATCCAGGATGCTCGTCTTGCCAGCGCCCGACGGGCCGAACAGCGCGGTCAGCCCGAACGGCGCGCTAAACTGCGCCCGCAGCAGGCGCTCTCCCCTGCGGACCTCCAAATCCACTTCAAAGGACATGTCCGCCCCCTTGCCTGGAAGACCGGCGAACGAGAAATTCCGATATTGCAAGCGCGCCCAGCGAAAGTGCGACAGAGATCAAGGCCAGCCGCGTAACCGCATCCTCACCGCCGGGAACTTGCAAGTTCGTATAGATCGCCAGCGGCAAGGTGCGCGTCTCACCCGGTATGTTGGAAACGAAGGTAATGGTCGCGCCGAATTCTCCGATCGAGCGCGCAAAGCCGAGCACCGAAGCCGCCAGCACGCCTGGCATTGCCAGCGGCAGCGTCACTGAGAAAAAGGTGCGCCAAGGCCCGGCGCCGAGCGTGCGCGCCACGCCTTCCAGCCGCCGATCGACATTCTCCAGCGAAAGCCGGATCGCCCGCACCATCAACGGCAATGCCATGACCGCTGCGGCAATCGCTGCGCCTGTCCAGCGAAACATCACGCTTGCCCCAAACACTGTGGAGATCATCTTGCCGATCGGGCCATTCGTGCCGAATGCGATCAGCAGCAACCAGCCGGTCACGACGGGTGGGAGCACCAGCGGCAGATGGACGAGCGCATCGAGCAAGAGCTTTCCGGGAAAGCGAGTGCGGGCAAGCACCCATGCAAGGCCGAAAGCCACCGGCAGGATCGCGCCGATTGCAACGACACTGACCTTCAGCGACAGGGCGACGATTGCCAGTTCTTCAGGCGAGAGCCAATTCATGCAGTCTACTTCGCCGAAAAGCCGAAGCGGCGGAAGATCGCCTGTCCTTCATCCGAAAGCAGGAACTGCCGGAATCCCTCGGCATCGCTGCTGGCCGATCCGGAAAGCTGCGCAATCGGATAGATAATCGCGGTGTGCGACTTGGCGGGGAAACGCCCCACCACGCGCACACCTGGCTCGGCAACTGCGTCGCTGGCATAGACGATGCCCAATGGCGCTGCCCCGCGCTCCACCAGCGCCATTGCCGCGCGCACATTCTCTGCACTGGCGATGCTGTTTGAGACGGAGGCCCACAAGCCAAGACTGACCAGCGCTTCCTTGCCATAGCGCCCAGCCGGCACCGCCTCGGGGTCGGCCATGGCTAGCCGCCCACCGTCGAGCATCGTGAAGAGCGGAAACTCCGATGTGATTTCATTCTGCCCGTTTTCTTGCGCAGCCGCATCATCTTCCGGCGCTTCCCCCGCTGGCTCGATCAAAACCAATGAATTGCCGAGCAAGTCTTCGCGCGTATCGGCGTTGACCAGCCCTTTGCCAGAAACCGCGTCCATCCAGCGCTCATCGGCAGAAATAAACAGATCGCCCGGTGCCCCCGCCTCGATCTGACGTGCCAGTGCAGAGGTCGCTGCAAAGGACAGGACAGGCCGTTCATGACCTTGCGCGGCCCATTCATCCGCTGCCGCCTCCAGCGCCTCCTGCAGGCTCGCTGCGGCCAGTATGAGTGGTGCCTTGTCCGGCTCCGCCTGCGGCGAACAGGCGGTTTGGAAAGACAGCAAGACGGCAAAAAAGAAAGCAAACGCAACGCGCAACGGAACATCACCTCATGAGCTATGTTCCATCATATATAGCCTTCGAGGAAATGCGAAAGGGAGTTTCGCGGCATTTCACCATGTCGTCACAAACCAAAAAGCCCTTAGAGCGCGGAGTTCTCCAATCCCTCAAGAATCAGGTTTGAAAATTTGATCCTGAAAGTCATTCAGCAGATGTCCCGCTTTGATGTTCTCGCCCGCTTGGTACAGCGCGTAAGATCGATCTAGAATACCATGGAAAAAAAGGCCGCTTGTTGGCATTCGTTCTATTGACAAGCAGGACAGGCAATTGTCGAAATTATTTGGCTAGTGCAAAGTCTTTCGAATGAACTTTACTTACCCCTGCTACTGCGGTGGAACTAGATTCCAATCCAGCGAAAAATGACGGACTTGTGCAAATGGGTCAGAAACGAATGAAGTTCGCCACTAACACTACATAATGCACCACTTTAGGGAATTGGGCTACCGACTTGAGCTCCCGCTTCGAACTCACGTCGCGTGAACCATGAGATGTTTGAAAATTCCGGTACCCGCTTCAATGCATCATGAATGAGCTTCGTCGAATCAGCTGATAGCTTTTGCGTTCTGCTGAACCAACCAGATTTGCCGCTCCGACACTCAATGATTAGGAGCCAAAGCTCTGTCTTCTGTAACAACATCCAAACGTCTGTATCGCGAAATTTCGCCGTAAATTGCCAGCCATAAGACTCATGCTGTTCTGGATCAGAAACCCAAAGACTTTCGCCCCTAATGGCATCAATCAATACTTCACAGACTTTAAGCCCACCTGGCACACTGATATCGCCCGATTCAGCAAACTCTGCGTCATCCAGAAGATTGGCTTCGAACGTCACAAAAGTTCGCTGATCAACCATTACTCATCTCCCAGATAGTAATATGCTCCACCAACCCCTGCGACTGTGCTACCGCCCACCGTAACTTTGCAGCGCAAAGTTTAGCCGAACAGCGAAAAAACTTTCTGTCCGGCTTATTCGGCGAACGGCGTGAAACGCGGCCAACCAGCCTGCGTCCCTTATTGTGTTAAATTGTGGAGCGCTTTACTGGCATCGGCCTGGAATATTGAACCGACCTATAAATAACGGAGATGAGAGCGATGCCGCGCATTCCCTATCCAGATCTGACCAAGCTGCCGGAGAGGATGCAGATCATGCTTGCCGGGACGCCGCTCAACATCGTGCGGATGGGCGCGCATGCCTCCCCTCCCCTGTTCGAAGCGCAAGGCCAGCTGGGATATGCGATCGCCGATCCCGAAGTGCTGGATCCGAAAGTCCGCGAAACCGCGGTTCTGCGTGTCGCGCATCTTTCGAACAGCGACTACGAATTGCATCAGCATATTCCCCTGGCCGGCATGGCGGGCCTGACCGACCAGGAGATCGAGGCGATCGGGGCCCAGGATTATGCGGCGCTCAATCCCAAGACGGCGGCGATTTGCCGCTTCACCGACGAGGTGGTGCTGAATCTCTCACCGTCGGATGCCACTTTGGCCGGTTTGCGGGAACATGTTTCGGACCAGGTCCTGGTCAACCTTGTCCTCACCATCGGGAACTACATGTCCATTGCGCGCCTTATAGCCACGACAGGCATCGAGATCGACGAATACCGGCTCGACCATTTGCCAAGCGGTATCGACGATCCGGCGGGCTAGGATACCTGCTGAGCGCCGATCCGGGCCCCCCGCTTGTTTAACCCGCGGGGAAACGATTATGATGCCTGCCGAAACGAAGCAGGAGTAATCGTGCCGCAAGTCAACATAGATCGTATCGAACAAGACATTATCGCCATTTCGAAATTCGGCTTCAACGAAGCGGATCGGGGTGTTTACCGTCAGGGCTTCTCTCCCGAGGACATGGCCGCGAGGAAATGGCTGAGCGATACGTTCGAGGCTCTGGGCATGGATCACCGGATGGATGGCGCCGGCAATGTGATCGGGCGCTTCGGCCCGGCCGACAAGCCAGCTATCATGATCGCATCGCATCTGGACTCGGTCCCCGCAGGCGGAATCTTCGATGGCGTGCTGGGTGTCGTTGCCGGGCTGGAGGTCGTCCGGACGCTCAAGGAAAACGGGATCGAGCCGGAATTTCCCATCGAGGTTATCGGTACGAGCGAGGAAGAAGGCCGCTTCGGCGGCATGCTCGGCGCGCAGGCGATCACCGGACATCTCACGCATGACTGGCTGGACACGGCAAAGGACGAACGCGGCCTGGCGCTGAAAGATGCCATGGCAGAGGCCGGGCTGAACGCTCAGGATGCGCTGCACGCCTACCGCCGTCCCGAAAATATCCGCGCATTCCTGGAACTGCATGTCGAACAGGGGCCGGTACTCGATACTGAGAAGACGACGATCGGCATTGTCGAAGGCATTTCCGGGGTCTTCAAATGGAATTGCCGCCTGATGGGCAAGGCCGATCATGCCGGCACCGCCCCCATGAACATGCGTTCCGACGCATTGATGGGCATGGTCGATTTCGCGCATGAAATTCAGCGGATCATCGACGAGGAAGGCACCGACAAGAGCCGCATCACGATCGGGCATGTCGCGCTGAAGCCTGGCTTCCCGCATACCGTCCCAGGCGAAGCGGATTTCACGATCGTGGGGCGCGATCTGGATGAAGACGTCATGAAGGCGCTGTCCGATGCATGCCGCCGCGTGCTTTCCAGCATTGCGCGCAAGCACAAGCTCAAATTCGAGTATGAAGAGATGAGCTGGCTCAAACCGGCCTATTGCGACAGATCGCTGATGGACCTGATCGAAACCAAGACGCAGGAACTGGGCTACAAATACAAGGTCATGCCTTCCGGCGCGGGCCATGATGTGCAGTTCTTCTGCAATCATACGAAGGCAGCGCTGATCTTCGTACCCAGCGTCAACGGAGTCAGCCACGCTCCCGATGAATGGACGCACTGGTCGGATATCGAGCGCGGCGCGCAGCTCTTGTTCGAATGTGTCCTGGATCTGGCTAGCAGCAAGGAGGCAGCCAGCGAGATCGCTTCCGCGGTCAACGCGGACTAGACCGCCCGCCTCTCGCCCATCTTAGGCAAGCAGCCAATCGGCAGCCTCGGACAGGTCGGCACAGAGCCTGCTCGGCGGCGGATCGATGCTGCTCTCCGCCCCGGCCTCGTATTTGCCAGTCTTGACCAGGATACCGGAAAGCCCCGCAGCCATGGCGCCCGCCACATCGCTTTCCACATCGTCGCCGATCATCACTGCCCGGTCCGCCGAGCAGCCCAGGCTGTCCAGCGCCGCCTGAAAGAAAGGCTGCGCTGGCTTGCCAAGGACGACCGGCTCACACCCGCTGGCGAAGGCAAGCGCCTGCACGAAGGGCCCCGCATCTAGGCTCAGTTGCCCGTCCCCGTCCCGGAAACTGCGATTGTTCGCTAGAGCCAGAAACTCCGCGCCCTGATCCAGCACTCTGAACGCGGCATTCAGCGCGTCATAGGTGAAGCCCTGCCCTGCATCGCCAACGACCACAGCCTTGCGCTTGCCCGGCGCCAGGTCAGCGAAATCCGCCTCGAGTGCCGGGTGGATCAGCAAATGCGGCTCCAGCCCTTCCTTCTCGATCAGCTGCCTTGCCGCCAGCGCCGGCGTGAACAGCTCCTCTTCTTCGACCGAGAGGCCCATTGCGCGCAGCATGCCCAGCAATTCGCCATGCGGCGTACGCGTGGTGTTCGTTAGGAAACGCAAAGGAATGCCGGCATCCCGGAGCCTGGCTATTGCGTCCACAGCCCCGGGGATGGGTTCGTCGCCGACATAGACGACGCCGCCAAGATCCAGAAGTACGCAGTCAAATCGGGGCATCGATCAAGACCTCATGCAAGAGCCTTCTTTCACCCCTCCCCGCACCATTAAAACGCCATCGCGCCGTCAGATCAACTCGTCGATCGCATGCAAGGCAATCGCGTGGTTCAATATGATATCCTTGCGCGTGTTCTGCGTGTGATCGTCGCTCTTACGATAATCCTCGATCGACTGGTTCAGCTTCGCCTCATCGAAAATACCGTGTTCTGCGATTTTCTCCGAAGACAGCCACTTTTCAATCAATTTGTTGATTTCGTTCGTCTTTTCTTCGTCCGTGTGGGCCGGCGGCGCCATGAAGGCGAATTTCTCGCGCTTGTAGAGCACTTCGGGCAGGACATATTTCATCGCCTCGCGCACTACCCATTTTTCGATCCCGTCGCGGATGCGGACATGCGGCGGAATGCGCAGCGCAAGCTCGGCAACATGGTGATCGAGAAAGGCCGGGCGGCTTTCAAGGCTGTTCGCCATGTCCACGCGGTCCCCGCCCCAATTAAGGATCTGCCCCTCCAGCATCGTCTTGATCCAGCTATACTGCACCTTGTCGAGCACATGGCGTCCATCCAGCATCGAACGGTCGAGCGAATAGGCAATCGCCGCAATCGGATCGTAATCGCCGAGCTTTTCCTTGAACTCATCGGACAGCAAAGGCTTCACCCGTTCGAGCACGAGCATCCAGGGCTGGATCCATGAGGGCGTGAAGCCCATCACTTCTTCGAAAGCGGGATGCGAGATCTGCTGTTCGGCCAGTACGGAGCCCGAGAAGATCGCGTTACGCTTCTTCATCTCTTCGCCGGCCGTCGTCTTCGACAGCTCCGAATCGTGCAGGAAATAGTCCGCCTTGAACTGGGCATAGCCGCCGAACAGCTCGTCCGAGCCTTCGCCCGTGATCACGACCTTGTAGCCGACTTCGCGGACATGCTTGCTCATCAGCATCTTTGCGACGCCGAGCGTGTTGTAGAAGGTGCGCTCCGAATAATAGACCGCATCCTCGAAATTCTTGCCGTAGAGATCCACGGCCTTGATGTTCAGGATATCCTGATCGGCGCCGGCCTTCTCGGCCATTTCGGTCGCGATCGCCGCTTCGTCATAGCGGTCGTCGTCGAAGCTGATGGTGAAGGCCTTGACCGGCGATTGCTGGATTGCCGCAGCCATACCGATAATCGAACAACTGTCGATCCCGCCGGAGAGATAGCAGGCGACCGGAACGTCCGCCTCCAGCCGCAGGGTAATGCTCTCCACCAGAGCCTGGCGGACATTTTCGATATGCTCTTCGTCAGGCAGTTCGTCATGCTCGCCATCGAGCGGGAATTCGGCATCCCAATAGCGCTTCTCTTCGAGCGCGAAGGACCCGTCGTCCTGCTTGGTGACGATCAGCATGTGGCCAGGCTTCAGTGCCTGTATGCCTTCGAACAGCGTCATACCCGGCACCATCACCTGCATCATCTGATGCAGCTGCGCCTTCGGGCAGACATCGCGAGGCACGCCGGGATGCGCCAGCATCGCCTTCATTTCGCTGCCCCAGAAGAAACCGGCATCCCCGGCATGATAGAACAGCGGACGAATTCCGAAACGGTCACGCACCAGGATCAGCTGCTGCTTTTCCTCGTCGAATATGGCGAAGGCGAACTCGCCCCGCAGATGGTCGACGAAGTCGAGCCCATGCTTTCGATAGAGCTTCAGCGCGATCTCGCTGTCCGACTTGGTGGAGAACTCATACCCGTCGGTCCGCAGCAGGCCGCGTATCCGCTTGTAGTCGTAGAATTCGCCATTGATCGTGCCGACCAGCCCTGCCGTACCGTCGCTTTCCATGCCGTAGATCGGCTGATCGCCGGCATGAAGGCCGATGATCGAAAGGCGCGTATGCACCATCGCCAGGCCGCTGGCGGGATCGAAATGGTATCCATGCCCGTCCGGGCCACGGTGATACATCTTGTCCGCCATCGCCTGGGCGATGATTTCACTGTCACTTGGAAATGAAGACGGGGTCCAGAACCCGGCAATGCCACACATCGTGCTTGTTCTTACCTTCGATTGATGGCCGGTTGAGGCTCAGTTCAAGAGATTGTCGGGCACGATATTGCGTACCCTGTCGAAAATGGCGAGCAACAGCGCCTGCCGGATCCAGACTGCGCCATCGGCCTGGTTGAAATAGAGATTGTGCTGCGTCTCATCGAGATCGGTCGACAGCTCGTCCCCGCGCGCAAGCGGATGAAGGATAACCGTATCGTCCTTCAGCTTACTCTTGGCGCTCAGCTGGAACTCTTCGCCGAAGAACCGGTAGCCATCGCCAAGATAGGCAATCGCATTCATGTAGACGACGTCGAGATATTCGAGGCTGCCCTGCAAGTCTCGCGAGAAGTTGATCCCAATCGGGCTGCCATTGCACATCTCACGCAGCTCTGCGCCCAGCGGATCCGCCATCTCCGAAAAGATCGTGATGTGGTTCACGTTTTCCGGGAAAAGCAGAGCCAGCGTGAGAAAGCTCTTCACCGTGCGCATATTGCCCGGCGTTCCGATAATCCCGATGTTCAGGCGGAATTTCTCCGGAATCTGGCCATATGCAATTTCCGGTCGCCATTTGAGCAGCGCATACCAATCGGCCAGCGCCTGCGTCGGATGCTCATCCGATCCGTTGCCGCCATTCACCAGCGGAATGCGCAAATACTCCGTCAGATCGGCGACGGCGCGCTGCTCCGTATGCCGCACCACAACGATATCGGCATAGGAATTGAACATCTGGCCGATGTCCCGCATGCTTTCGCCCTTGGCGACGCCTGTGGTCTTCGCATCGGCGACGCTGATCGTCTTGCCGCCGACGGAAAGCATTGCGCTTTCGAAGGAGAGCCGCGTTCGCGTGCTCGGCTCGAAGAAGGCGGCGGCCATGATCTTGTCTTCCAGCGCATGCACCACCGGGAAGCGGTGCAGCTGGAGATAAGCCGCCAGCTTGGTCAGTTCGCACAGCAGTTCCTTGTCGAACTGTGCAGCCGACAAGACCGAGCTGTTGCGCAAACGGTCAAGCACCTTGGTCTGGATCATCGGAGAATCGGCAAGCAATCCCGATGGATCGGGACAGTTTCCAATTCTTCCGAATTTCCGCTTTGGATCCGCCTCATGGGCGACCTTCGAAGCAGGGAGTGTCACCAGCTTGTTCCCCCGACGATGTCACGCACAAGCATAGCGAGTAACGCCGCCGCGGATATGGCGCACCAGATCAGCGCACCATAAATGAGTAAGGAGAGAGTTCCGGCTGAAAACATCAAATGCCCTCTTTTAGCCTGCTCCAGTCAAACTGGGTTTTGGAGAGTAAGGCGCAAGCAAGAACCCACACCATCGAAACGGCCGTGCCTATCGTGCTCGCTACGTACCAGCCGATCTGGAAGTAGCTGATCAAGCCTATGCCGCCGCCCAGCAGCATCCCCCCGATCGCGCCTGTCGTGTTGGCTCTGCGCCAATACAGTCCGGTAACGATCGGCCAGATCATAGCACCAACCAGTGGCCCTGCAAAAAACAGCACGGATGCTAGCGTCCCGATACGCGGCACGCAGACGGCCCAAGTGAACAGGCCAAGGCCCAAAGTGATCCATTGGGCCACGACCTTAAGCGATTCGGGCTGCGCCATGGGATGGAACAAGCGGCGATAGACGTCTTCGGTTATCAGGTCCGATGTCGCGGCCAGCAGACTGTCGATGCTGGATGCCAGGGAGCAGAATACGATAATGAAGATCGCGATGGCTCCTGCCCCGCCCAGCACATCGGCAATGACAAGGGGGCCGACCATATCCGGGCTCGGCACCGCGACGTTCAACGCGCCCGAAGCCAGTGCAATGAAACCCGCTGCGATCGGGATCGGGAACCATACCAGCCCCGCAATCGCAAAGGCTTTCCCGCCCACGCCCTCGCGAAGCGCAAAGGCGCGGCTCCACCAGACATTGTTATGGAAAACCTCGCCCAGCCCGAACAGCAGATTGTTGAAAATCGCCATCAACGCCGCGGGGAACATCACCGTGATCAACATCGGCTTGTTGGTTTCGAGATTGGTGTGAATTTCTTCGACCGAGACGTTTTGCAGCACGGAGAAGCCCACGATCACGATCCCGACCAGAATGATCAGGCTCTGGATGAAATCGGTGCCGATAACCGCCATCAGGCCGCCCCGCATCGTGTAGATCACACAGACCGTAAGGATCACGGTCATGCCCCAGACATAGGGAATCCCCGAAAGCGCATTGAGCAGTATCCCCCCTGCCATCGCCATACTGACGAGCCAGGTGAGCGAATAGAACAGCGTGAAAATCAGAAAGATGAACCAGGCAAAACGGCCGTAACGCAAGCGGAAGAAATCCCCCGAGGTATAGCCGTTCGGCATCAACTTGCGGATACGGCCCGCAAGTGGCGCGAACAGTAGCAGGCCGAATGCCGCCATCGAGTAGGCCAGCATTCCCCAGATACCCAGCTCAAGCGCAAATTGCGGCGCCAGCATGGTCGTGTTCGAAGTGATCCAGGTGGCCGCAGCAGTGGCCGATCCAAGCGCAAGGCCGACATTGCGCCCTGCCAGCGCATGATCTTCAAAGCTCTTGTTGCGGCGCCCCCAATAAACACCCAGGCCGATCCACAACATGCTGAACAGCGCCAGCAGGATCCACCCCGTCATGGGATCGAGCAGAGCAGCTTTCTCGCTCATGCCCGCGCGCCCCGCACGATCACGGCAACGATGCCCAGCGCAATGATTGCCCCGATCACGGTCAACCAGATAGCCTGTTCAAGCGATTGATGGACCACGGCGAGCTCGATCGTCTCCGACTGCTCGCCAGCTTCGTCGGTCAGACGAAGATAGTATGTCCCTCCCGCCAGGCCGGATAGGAAATAGGCGTGGTTGCGGCCCTGATAAAGCTCTTGCGCGTCTTCGAAGGCCGGGCTGGTCGCGATCTCCAGTGACACCGCGCTGCCGGCGTTCCACTCCATCATCACATGGCCGGCATTGCTTTCCAGCGGACCGCTTTGCGTAAAGGCAGGCACCTGGGCATGCGCAGGCGCAACGAAAGCGAAAAGCAGCAGCAGCGGCACCGCGATCACAAACAACATTTGCAGGGGCGCAGGGCCCGACTTCTCAGAAAAACGGCAGACTGGGAGCGTGCAGGAGGCATTCAAGCGCCGCCGGGCGAAGGTCTCGCAGTGGGGTAAGATTGTTCCTTGACCGTCCTGCCGGCCGCTGCGCCGGTGCTCTTGCTGATTTCCGTTGGAGCTCAAGCCCCTAACAAATGGATGCGCCCGTGTGAACCGCTGGCTGCAAATCCTCGCAAGTCGGCGCGGGAGGCGCTGACGCTCGGAAAGTTACTTGTAAGCCAATTCGATGACCCGGACGAGGTCCGTCAGCGTCTCGCAAACGGGCGTCGGCACGCCCAGTTCCGCGCCTTCACGCGCGATAGCCCCATTGATGGTGCCGATCTCCGTCATGCGTCCATGTTCGCGATCCTGCAGCATGGATGCCTTGTGATGGGCATGTTCCTTCAGAGCGGAGGCGATGGTAGAGAGAATTTGTTCCCGCTCCAAATGAATGCCTTTCGCCGCCGCCACGGCAAGTGTTTCATCGACCACGCTGGCGGCGATCCGTTTGCCGGGCTCGTTATCCATCCCTGCATTCGGCACTTCGCAGATCATCGCCATCGCATTGAGCGCGGCATTGAATGCCACTTTTTCCCACACGGCATGGTTGGCGTCGGCGGCAATCTTCGTCTTGAACCCAGATCGCTCCAGAAGTTCCGCGACCGGCTGGGAATATGGCTGCGCCTCGGGCGTGAAACCGCCCAGTTCGAGAAAACCGAAACCATGCGTGACCACGCCCGACTTGCCGGTAAAATCGGCCGGAACATGCGCCGTGCCCATCAGCACGCGTTCGGCGCCGAATGCCTCGGCTAGCAAATCCGCATTGCCGATCCCGTTCTGCAATGTCAGCGCGATCGTGTCGGGAGAGGCCAAATGGGCAACGGAGGCAATAGCGGCTGCGCTATGCGTGCCCTTGGTGAAGAGCAGCACCAGGTCTACCGGCGCCGCAACATCTGCGGCAAGCGCTGCGCCAACACGCAGAGTACGCGTTCCAGCGTCGTCTTTGAGAGAGATGCCCTCCCCTGCAATGGCAGAGAGCCGGTCCCGGTCGACATCCACAAGGGTGACCGTGGCGCCCTGTTCGGCCATGCGTGCAGCGAACAGGCAGCCCATCGCACCAGCCCCGACGATAACGACGCTGGGCGCCGATGGGAAAGAGACCATTGGGACCCCCCTAGATGCTATAAACGTCGAGCAAGGTCGGCACGGTATCGTTCAAAAGCCGAATGACTTTCCCTGCAATCTTCCATTCGCCATCTTGCAGCACGAGTTCATGCTCGTAGCGGCCGAAATAGGCATGTGAACGATTGACGCGAACGTCATGCGTATTCACGACGAAAGCGGAACTGAGCTTCATCCGGTCGTCCGAAGCTTCTTCCACCAACACTCCGCTGACCAGGTGGGAAACGCGCGGCAGGACTTCGGACGCAACCGAGAAACCGGAACGTATGCGCTGCAGGCGATCTTCCAGATTTTTCCGTCCACGATAATAGATCAGCGAAAGCTCCCGGTCGGGATCTTCCGTCTGTGTTCCGTCGTCCCGCCAAGCAGGCATCCAGAACAGGCACTCCCGGGTGAATAGCTCGATCCACGCATCGAACTCGCCCCGGTCGAGCAGCAAAGCCTCGCGGTAGAGAAATTCAGCCGCCTCTGAAGGAGACAGCGCGCTCATGCCACGACCTCCTTCATTCGCTCTGCCCAGGCACGATAGTAACTCGCGAACAGGCTTTCGTCGCACAGCTGGGCATCGGCCAACACGCTGCGAGCCGGCTTGACGTCGATCATATCGGCATACTCATTTCCGCCCTCGACAGTGGCGGTCATGCCGCGCGCATGGCCCTGCAGCCACGGCCGCTCCTGCTCTGCCATGCCGAGCTGCGCCTCTTCGTAGCATACGGTGTCATCGGGCGTCGCCATACCGGTCGGATTGAAGAAATCCTCATACTGGCGGATCCGGAAGCGGCGCGCTTCATCGCTTTCGCCTCGGGGGGCAATGCACCAGGTCTGCATCTCGGTCAGCCCGGCAGCAAGGGGTCTGATCACGCGCAATTGGCTCGATGCATTCTCCGCGATCTGCATATTGGGGAAGATCGTGAGATTACGCATGTTGAACATCCAGTTGCGCCTTGCCTCACCGAACTCTTCCGCAAGCTCTTCAGCCCGCTCGAAATCCGCGATTGCAGAGGACGGCGGCATAATCCCCCAGTTGAGTACGTGGCCATGGTCGAAGCTCATCGTACCGCCGGTGACGCCGCTGGCATTTTCAGTCCAGAAGTCGGAAGCCCCGATCGAAGACTTCACCACTTCGTCGGCCTCTTCCTTTGCGCGCTGCTCGAGAATGCGAATGTAGCTCGGATGCGTGGAAGTGAAGTGATACTGGTCGGCGCAGTTTTCCAACTGCATCTTCCAGTTCGCCGCATAGGTGAAGGTAACCCTGCCCGGCACGAGTTCGAGGCCGTTGGGGGCCTTGTCGGCCAACAGGTCGATCAGCTTGCTTGCCTCGCCAAGATGTTCTTCAAGCGAGGGTACATCGGGGTTGAGGCTGGCGAACAGGAAACCTCGATATTCGCCGAAGCGGGCAACTTCTGCGAGATCGTGGTTCTCGCTATCAAACGCCTCGCTATAGCATCCCCCCTTCTTCCACTTGATATTCTTGTTCGCGCCGGAACTGTCGAAGGTCCAGCCGTGATAGGGGCAAACGTGGCGGCGGGCATTGCCGCATTTCTTCTGCACCAGCCGCACGCCCTTGTGCGGGCAGGCATTTACGAAGCACTGCAATTCACCATCGCCATCGCGGCTGACGATGATCGGCACGCGTCCAATGAAACCAGTGAAGAAATCATGCGGATGCTCTGCCTGGGTCGAAAGCCCGATGAACAACCACCCGCCTTCGAACACATGTTTCATTTCCATGTCGAACAGCTCCGGATCGCGGAACATCGCGCGATTGATCCGGAACACGCCGTCATCGGGACGGTCATCGACAAGGTCGCTTAGAGCGAATTGCTTACTCATTCCTGCCTCATAATACTGCCGGTTTGCGGCGCATCACGCCTGCCGCACCGGTTGAATGCCCCGCGCCGTGGCAGGGCAAAAAAGCCGTTGGATCCATTGGCCGTGACAATTATGCCGATCACACGCCGCCTTCGCATGGATAGTGAATCAGGATCGGGGCAACCGTCGCAAAATTGGCGACATCCCCGGCGACTGCCTGTCCTTCCGGCGAGCCCATCGCTGCCCCCATTGCCGCGCCATCTTCGAAGTCCGCTTCGAAGATGCAGAAATAGGGGGATTCTCCGCCCACCGCCTGGACATCGAAGCTGTATCGCAGTGCCTTCAGGCCTGGGAGTTTACGTACAAGTGGAATATGGGTTTCCAGATAATAGCTCTTGAAACCCTCCGGTTCCGGCTGCGGCGGATATAGAACGACGATCTTATGCATGCCCAGAACCCTCCATATTCGTCCGGCTTCCGCCCACTTGGCTGTAGAAACACCTGCTAATTATCGGGCGTTTTCCGGAAGTCCTTTGGCTAAAGCAATTAACGTGATAAGTATTGGATTGCAAGAGAAGTCCTCTGGAATTCGTTAATTCGCGGAGACGAAAGAGAGGAGGTTACTCGACGCCCTTGATCGTCGACGAAAGAGCGCGCAGTTCGTCGGCCAACCGTTCCAGTCTCTCCGGCCCGAAGCGCTGAGCATACTCCCGCATGACATGCGCCACATGACGTGAAATCGTCTTCACGACTTCTCGGCCTTCCGGAGACAAGGCAACCATTATGCGCCGCCGATCATTCGTATCCGGCTCTCTGACGACAAGTTTGCGGCTTTCCAGTTCCTTCAGGATCCGCGTCACGCTGGGCGCATGGAGCAGGCCGACTTCCGCGAGACCGGTGGCATCCGTCGAGCCGCGATCATTGATTACGCGCATGACACGCCATTGCGGTTCGGTGATGTTATACTCGCGAAGCTTCGGCCTCATGGGCGCAATAACGGCTTCTTTCGCACCGAGCATCACTGCGGCGAGTGACTGCTCAAACGGTGGAATCTTCTTAATGACGCTCATCGCTACTCCCTGGCTAGATATGCCCTCATCCCGATACCTAACAAAAGCAACTAAGCATAGTGTTGCAAATTGCGGAAGTACCTAGCTGGCACGATTCTGCGTTCTACAGAAATCTCCAATCCGGCGAATTCCCAACCATTATAGCTCCTGAAAAGCCCCGGTTTTGCGGTGCTTGCCTGGTTCTCAGGGGCACGGCCACTCCCGCCCGCTCAGGCGCCGGAGCCGTCACCCACGCGGAGTTCCTAACCCGCATTTTGTTCTCATGTAAAATTATTGCGTGCGGATTTTCGGACAGAATCAACTAGCGGGCAGCAGGCGGCACTCAATTCCGGCCACGGATTCCCGCCAAGCCGTAGACACAAAAAAGCCCGCAGCACCAACAGAGATTCTCTGCGGCACTGCGGGCCATTTGTCAGTTTTCTGAGCGTGCGCTTAGAATTCCTTGCGCACAGTCAGCTTCCATTCACGAGGTGCAGCAACGCGGGTCTGCTGGTTAATCGAGCCCTCGAGCAGCTGGTAGTGGTAGTACTTGTCCGCGAGGTTCGTGACCTGAAGCGTTGCGCTCCAGTCCTCGTCAGGCGACTTGTAGACCAGCTGAGCATTCCAGATCGAATACGGATCGATAATGAATTGCGGCAAAGGTGCACGAGTGCTGGAAGAACGATCGAAGGTCTGCTTCGACTGCCAGTTCCAGTCCAGGCGCGGAGTAAACGTGCCGATTTCGGTGAAGATATCGTACGAAACATTCGCATGCATGTTCCATTCCGGCTGGCGGAGGTTGCCTGGGAACAGATAACCCGGCTGCCCCGGTTCGGCACCGGATTCGAACTTGTTGTAACCACCGGTCCAATCAAGCCTTAGCCCATCCACCGGCAGCGCCGTGATCTCCCATTCGAAGCCTTTGACTTCGGCCGGGATGCCAACATTGTTCGAATAGTTCGTTGGGACCGGATTGCCCGGGAACTGTTCGCAGGCAGCGACAGCTTCCGGCGTCTGGTATTGATAGTTAAACCAGGTGGCCGTGCCCGTTCCCGGCTCATTGAGGCATTGCGTGCCAAATGCGCTGGAAGACAGCTTCTTATAGTCGAGATAGAATGCCGTCAGATTGGTCCGCAGACGACGGTCGAGAATGTCGGCTTTGACACCAACCTCATAACTGATCAACTCTTCGTCGGAGGTCGGCCTTAGCTGACGGTCGTTGAGGATGATCGTGGTCAAACCCGGAGGACGGGAGCCAGTTGCAGCCGTCGCGTAAACAAGAACGTCTTCATTGATCTTGTAGTCTGTCGAAATCAGCCAGTCCCAACGGTTCTGCGTAGCATTGACGGCCTCGTCTACGATCACACCCGCATTGGGATTGTCGATCGTGATCGCAATGTTGGTGTGGCTATAGCGTCCACCACCCGAAATACGCCAACGGTCGGTGAGGTTGTAGTCCAGGTGAGCAAAGACCGACTGCGACTTGTTCACGCCATGCACGCTGTTGGTCTGCTGAATGTTGACGAAACTGATGTAGTTGTTCTGATACCCATCTGTTTCCACAGCAAACCCGCCGAGATTCCAGACAAGGCGATCATCGAGCAGCGTACCGTCAAAGCGTAGCTCACCCGACCACATCTCGTCCTTGTTCAGGAAGTGCGAAATGACAGCGCCAAGCGGGGACTGGTCACCATTCTGCGTGAACTCGTTGCTATACTTCGTATAGGCACCGATCGCCGTCATATTGATATTGTCGGCGAGCGAAGCTTCGAGTTTGCCTGAAAGCATAGTGTGATCCGCAAACTTGCGCGGTTCGTAGCAGACATTATCAGAATAATGATCCGGAAATGCCGTTGGGCTGCCGCCAGGTACCGATGACGGAATTTCAGCCGTCAAATCGATCTTCGGGCGGCAGTTAGTGGCATACGTATCGTAAATCCCGCCATCGCGTGCCGGCGTAACGAAGCGATTGTCCAGGATCACGCCATAGACGTTATAGGCCGCGAGCTGGTAGACCTGAGCAAGCGCGGACGCTGTACAAGGCTGGGGCCCAATCCCATCGGGATAGCCATCAACCGGCTGAACGCAGGTGCCTGTATAGCCATAGGTTACTTCAGGCGTTTCCTCGAGGTCCTCTTCACGGTGACGAGCCGTAAGGAGAAGCGAGACGTCGGAGCTCGGCTCCCACAGCAACTTGACCTGCCCTACCGCAGTCGTACCGCCTCCGGTATGCCCAATGACGCAGTCTTTCTGGCCTGAATCGGGCTGAAAATATGGCAACGAGCCGGCAAGTTCCGGTGTACCGAGTTTGTCCATCATGCAGGTAAAGTCGAGACGATTGCCGAAACCACGCTGGCGGTCGAAATGGCCAAACGCGCGCACCGCAAGTGTCGGCGAAAGCCCTACATCGAGCGCACCAGCTGCCTCCATATGGTCACGTGAGCCGTATCCCAAGCTAACGAAGCCCGAACCATCGCCCTTCGGATCCTGAGTGAACAGCTTGATCGAGCCGGCAATCGAAGCATTGCCCGAAAGCGTGCTCTGCGGCCCGCGATTGACTTCCACGCGCACAACGTCGGTGAAATCCAGCTCGGAACCGGCAGTTGTGGAATGGTAGACGCCATCGTTATAGATGGCGACAGCAGGCGGCACCGCCAGACTGGACGTTTCGCCTTGCTGCACACCGCGTAGCGATATCCGCGGCGTACCTGCTGACTGTGAGTCACCCGGCACTGTCTGCAAGTTCGGAACGACCGAACCAAGCGTACCGATATTGGTGACGTTCGCAGCTTCCAACTGCTCTTCGGTTTGCGCCGTGATCGCGATCGGCGTGTCCTGGATGCTCTCCTCGACATAACGCGCCGTTACCACGATCTCGGCGATCCCGCCCCTCGATTGCGGAGCTTCATCTTGCGCCATGGCTGGCTGCGAAATCACTGCCAGTCCGGCAAGGCAGCTACCCGAAAGCAAACGCCAAGCGGCTGCTCCGGAAATACCATTTCCTCCCCGTCGTACCATTTTTCTACCCTCTCTATTTCGAGCTCTATTACGTGTTTCTACGCATCTCTGGTCGCCACAAATCAGACGTGACACCTGTGCGCTGCATGCCATGCGTGGAACCGCATAAACATAACATGATAATAATCTCCTGCTTGTTACCGTGTCAACGCGACAACTGCCCTCATTTGAACTGGCGCCTTGTGAAGGTGAGAGGAACGAGTCCTGCAGTGTCATGCGTTCCGCAAGGGCAAAACTGCTATACATCAGATCAAAATAGCTGGATGGACCAGATGTGAAATTCACATCAAAAAGAGACTTTTTATCTAGTATTATTAGATAGTTATATCCATTTGCGTGAAACCGGCTCGGCAGTCCCTATCGCGCAGCAATCGGATTTACCTACGCGCGGCAGACGTCGCAGAACGCATTTTTCGAGCTCGCATTTCATCACCTGATCACCCGAATTTACTTGCCGGATTGAAGCAAAATCCAAGCGCAAACGAGGCCGCGTGTTGCAAATCAGCCGCACATTTCGGGGCCAAAAATAACATCAAATACGTATTATGTTCACTAGATGGCGGGGCAAAAATCCGTCGATACGGCATGTCGAGATTCGCACAGGATCGGTGATCGGGATGTGCCGAAGGCGGACCTGAACAATCCGCGGCGTCTGGGCAGCTGACAAGATCGTTTCATGCCTCTGGGGCACCAGGCTCGACTGACGAAAAATGTCTATGGCGAACGCAATGAAAAGGGCGGCCGGAAATCATCCAGCCGCCCTTCATGAACACACCGATCTAGTTGGCTGCGACGACAGGTAGCCCGAGCACTTTGGCCGGATTGTCTTTGAACATCGCCGTAAGTTCTTCTTCGGTGAAGCCTTCTTCGCGCAATACGCGAGCGGCAAGAACGAGTGCATCGGCGTGGTTATGCGAACCGATCAGGCCGCTATCCGTCGAGACGATACAGTGTTCCGGACCGAGAGTTCTGATCGCCTTGACGACATCTTCACGCGTTCTACCGATCAGTTCCGTTGCTGTGACTTCCGCATAGGCGCCCATTTGCGTGACCGCCTTCAATTGGTCGATCGTCGGATAAGTGAACATCGGCCCCATGCCCGGATGCGTTACGATGATGCGATCGATGCCCCGTTTCTTCGCCTCTTCGACAATTTGCACCATTTCGTGCGCGTAAACATGGCCAGTCGCGAGGGTGAGATCGTATTCCTTGATCAGGTCGAGAACTTCCAGCACCGCAGGAAGCAGGACTCCATCCTTGGATACGATCACATATGGGCGCTGCTCCTTGAGATATTTTACCTCATGTTCGGAGTCGTGCGTCGGCATCCAGACGACTTTGCCGTAGTGGCCTTCCACTTCGGCAAAATACCGGACGGCTTGCGGATTGATGCCGCCGACAGTGGCATTGAGGGCAAGACCGCCGAACACTTGCATGCCCGGCACCTCGTCATACTTCCTGACCAGGTTGGCAAGGCCGGCGGTACCGGTCCAATGGTTCTTGAACACGACCCCGCGCAGGCCCCGCTCACGCGCTAGTTTCGCGATTTCGAAAGCGTCCCACTGGCGATCGTACACATCCGGCCCATAATGCGCATGAACATCGATCGCCCCATCCAGGATAGGGTCATCCAGATGCTGATCCACGGAGGGTTCGGTGAACCTTCCGCGATAGGAAAGCCATGCATTGAGATCCTTGTTGACCGATGGATTCACCACGGTTGCCGGTGCCGGCATCCAGGTAATCTCTGGATCGGAAGTTTCGGTTTCACCCGCAACGACAGGCGAGGCTGCAAATCCGGCAGCAAGAGCAATGCCGGACAACCCGATGACACATTCCTTCACACGCTTTGAAAACATTCCTGACCTCTCCTTCTTTGCCTTTTTCCAAGCCGGCTTCGCGGCAATCGAAACTCGCAAGCTCGTTGACTCGGCCTACGCAGAAACATACTTATCATGTTTAGTTTTGCAGCGCGACCGTGTCACCATGCACGCGCCGAAACAACAGTTTGAGAGGAATAAGAGTAATGTACGACAAGTCAGACCCCCGCTCCAAGCTCTCCACGGCAAAGAACGATCCGTCCGGCAGCACGCCGACACCTGCGAGTCTGGGGCTCTATTACAAAGACAAGCCGGTTGAAGAGGACGACAATGGCAAGGCGTGGTACACGCGCGGCCAGGATCTGCTGGTCAACTATATCGAAGCGGCACCGGGCGCGACCTTCACCCGCAAAGACCAAAAGGACGAGTATATGATCGTCCTGCCCGACGATGATACGCCCTATGAAATCACCGCCATGGGCGAGACCAAGGAAGGCCCCGGCCATCAGCTGATCATCGTTCCGCCGGGCAACAGCACGATTACCTTTCCCAAGGGCGGACGCGTCGTAAGGCTGTTTTCGACCCAGTCGGAGGATCTGAACGCCAAATGCGCAAATGCCGAGACTTATGCGACACCCGACCCGAACATCCCGCCTTTCCAGCCTTGGCCGGATCCGGTCGATGGCTTCAAGCTGCGTGTCTACGACCTTTGGAAGACCCGCCAACCCGGGCAGCTTGGCCCGATCTGGCGCTGCACCACGATCATGCTGAACTTTCCGCCTCCCGGTGGCGGACCGCGTGACATCACCAAGATGTCACCCCACAGCCATGACGATTTCGACCAGTGCTCGCTGGTGATGGCCGGTTCCTTCCTGCACAATATGCGCTGGCCCTGGGGCCTGGACAAGAATCTCTGGCGCCCGGACGAGGCCCCCGTGACGGAGGCCCCGTCCTGTACCATCATTCCGGCCAAGGTGATCCATTCTTCCGAAAGCCTGCACAGCTCCGGCAACCGGATGGCGGACATATTCGCGCCGCCTCGCCTCGATTTCTCGCTGCAGGAAGGCTGGGTGCAGAATGCCGATGAATATCCACTTCCCGAATGGGCAACCGAGAAGGAAAAGGCAACGGCCTGACGCTGGCATTGCGCGAGGCCGTGAGCGATTTGCACGGCTTCGCGCCCACCGACGCCAGATTTGGCTCACGGAACGTCATACTGGCAACGCATGACCCGAAAACGGGCAAGCCAAGACACAATTTCGAGGATGCGGGAAAGGATTGCGGCCCGATATGGATTTGGAGCTCGCCGGCAAATCTGTGCTGATTACAGGTGGCGCAAGCGGAATCGGCTATGCGTCCGCTGCAGCCTTCGCCCGCGAAGGCGCGCGTATCGCCATTCTCGACTGGAATACAGACACACTCGCCCGAGCGGAAACAGTCATCGCCGAAATGGGCACGCAAGTGCTGGCACGCCAGGTCGACGTGTCCAAGGCCGATCAGGTCGCTGCAGCTCATGCCGATGTCATCGAAGCCTTCGGTTCCATTGACGTCGCATTCAACAATGCCGGCATTGGGGCCGATTTCACATCGATCGAAGACGTCAGCGAGGATGTGTGGGACCGGATCATGGCCGTCAATTTGAAGGGCATCTTTCTTTGCATGCGCGCCCAACTGCGGCACATGCGGCCTCGCGGTACCGGATCGATCGTGAACACGACGTCCAACGTCGCGTTCGTTGGAGCCCCCGGAGCAGCCGTCTATGCTGCGAGCAAGCAAGGCATTGTCGGCATGACCCGCTCGGCCGCGCTTGAAGTGGCGGACACCGATATTCGCATAAATTGCATCGCTCCCGGCGCGATAAACACGTCGATCGGCAAGTCAGCTGGGCGCAAGGCGGAGCCGCGCGATGCCCCCTACCCCGATGCGATCATCCGCAAAGGGCTGCCGATCGGGCGTTTCGGAGAGCCGGAGGAAGTCGCCGATGCGGTCGTCTGGCTGGCAAGCCGGCGCGCTGGTCTGGCCCTGGGCGAGACACTGGTCATGGATGGCGGGTTTATCGCGCAATGAACTACATGGACGGATGTTGCCGCCACCCCTCTGAGCGGCCTGCCGCTGCTCAACACTCGTTTACTTGGACAGAGCCTGTTCTACCGGTTCGAACTCAACACCACACGTGCCGGTTGGCGCGATCAGATTTTATGGGAAGGAAAGACGCATGCGTACGAAATTGAAGCGGCTCCCGCCGATGAAGGACGAAGAACTCAACGAGCAGCAAGAGGAAGTCATAG
Source organism: Alphaproteobacteria bacterium (assembly GCA_030430365.1). GTDB lineage: Bacteria > Pseudomonadota > Alphaproteobacteria > Sphingomonadales > Sphingomonadaceae > Andeanibacterium. The sequence continues at coordinate 33,186 of JAUIFP010000004.1, forward strand.
CGCCATTCCGCGAGGTAGGCGCCGATTTCAACGTCTCTCGCGCCTTCATCCGGCACCCGCGCGCGCTTGCCGCTTTCCGGGTCTGGGCGACCTACGTGATGATCGACAAGAACGATCTTGAAGAACGTGAACGCGAAATCGTGGCCATGCGAACGGCATGGCGCATCAGGGCACCCTATGTCTGGGCCCGCCATATCTCATACGGCGAAAAGGCAGGGCTGAGCGCGGAGGAAATGGAAGGCCTCAAGCGCCCGATCGAAGATCGCAACTGGAGCGCGGCCGACATCGCCCTGATCAAGACTGCCGACGCTCTGGTCGACAAGTTCTTCGTGCCCGATGACGTGTGGGAAGAACTCTCAGCCCATTTCAACGACAAGCAATGCATGGACGCAATCTTCTGTTGCGGCCATTTCTGCCTGCTCGGAATGTTCCTGAATACTGCGGATACGCCGCTTGACGGCGACGTACCGCATGATCCCGACTTCGACGTCGTTGCCTGACCTTATCCCCTCCGGAGGGCGGCCTTGGTCGTCCCCGAGGGGCCATCATTGATGACATTCAGCGAGCTGCCCGGCGGCATGAGTTCGTCGATCCGGTCAAGCGTCTCATCGGACAGTTTGACGTCCAGCGCCGGAAGCAGGCTTTCCAGGTGATCCATCTTGCGCGGCCCGAGAATGGCCGCAGTCACCGCTGGATGCTGGATGACGAATGCCACTGCCATTTGTGCCAGCGTGATGCCGTTTTCCTCTGCCAGATCGGACAGCTCCCCGACGATGCGCAGCTTGTTGCGGATTGCATCTGTATGCGGATCGAACGCCTTGCCAGTAATCCGGCCGAAAAATGCCATGCGGTTCTCACCCTCAAGATCCTCCGGCTTGCGATATCTGCCTGAGAGGTATCCGCCATCGAGCGGGCTGAAGGTAATCGCCCCCATGCCATACCGCTTGCAGGCGGGAAGCACGAAGCGTTCGATATGTCGATTGAATATCGAATAATGGGACTGGTCGCAGCGGAAGCGGCCGAAACCCATCTTCTCTGAAATCCAGTGAGATTCAACGATGCGGTCGGCAGGAAGGCTCGAACATCCGAACTGACGGATCTTGCCCTGGCGGACCAGTTCTGTGAGCGTGAAGAGCACCTCTTCCAGCTCAACCGTGTCGTCGAAACGGTGGTACTGATACAGGTCGATATAGTCGGTACCCAGCCGCCGAAGGCTATCTTCGACCGCACGCACGATCCAGCGCCGCGATCCCCCGCGCATATTCGGATCGTCTCCCATTCCGGCGAAGAACTTGGTCGCAACCACCAGATTGTCGCGCTTGCCCTTGATTGCCTTGCCGACAATTTCTTCAGACTCTCCGCGCGAATAGCCGTCCGCAGTGTCGATGAAATTGATCCCGGCATCGATCGCCCGGTCGATAATACGCACGCAATCGTCATGGTCTGGATTGCCGATATTCCCCAGCATCATCGTCCCGAGACAGAAGGGACTGACCTGCATTCCAGTGCCGCCAAGCGTGCGCATTTCCATGAATGTGTTCTCCTAGAGTTTGCGTGTCAGAGGTCCGGTTTCCGCATCGGCCTTGGCAACGCCAATGAGCTGGAACTTCGGTTCGGTATATGGGATGTCTCCGTAGGCAGCGCGGCGGATGAACCGCCAACCTTCGGGCGTGCGCCGTAACCGGTCGTCATAATGGCCATGATGCATTACAACCGGCTCGTCGTTCTCGCCGCGCATGATGTGCTGCCATTTGCAGGTCGCTCTGGCCGTATCGCCATTGAGGTCGATGAGCACGTCCAGCGTGGTGTGATGCGTGCGATGCCCTTCGCTCTCCCAGGGCTTGCAGTATTGGCTGAGCAGTTCCGTGATCGCTGCCGGACCGACCGCGCGCCCGACGATGCCAGCCCACTCGCCATCCTCAGTAAAGGCGTTTCCGTATCCCACCAGGTCACGGGTATCGAGGCAGTTCGAGGTCTCGATGCAGTGACGCGTGATCGCCTCGCGGTCTTCCATATCCTTAAGCCGCTGCTCAATCTCATCCAGGCGCGTACGCTTAGGCTCCTCGAGCGGCGAATGGCCGAACATGCGCGTGATATCGTGCCGCGCGATCTTCCAGGCGCCGTCCTCTCGCACGAGATCGTCAAAATAGCGGCCGCCCTGCAGGATCGAGGGCATGCCGTCCTGGTCGGATGTCAGATAGTACCAGACCACTTCGGCCTTTGCCGTATCGCCGTCGAGCTGAATGTCGTGATTGTTCAGGACATGAATGGCGGGCGCTTGCCCGTCCCGGAGCTCCGGTGCGCGAGCCTTATCCAGCAATTCCTCGATCGCCTTAGGGCCGATCGCATCGCCTAGCTGAGCGGCGAGCACGCCTTCTTTCGCGAAGAGGCTCGCATAGCCAGCATGATCGCCGCGATCGAGATACTTGGCATAGTCGGCGAAGATCTGGCGGATCGCCTCGCGGTCGTCCATCTCGCGCTTGACCGCGTCGAGCCGGGTGGGCTCCGGCGGTTCCATCTGGGCGCGCCCCATGATCCGGCTGATACGGTGATGCGCGATCTTCCACACCCCATCCTCGCGCACCAGATCGTCATTGTAGCGGCCCATCTGATACACGCTGGGGACCTTGTCGGCATCGATGCTGAGATAGCTCCAGATCACCTCTGTCGTCGCCGTATCGCCGCTGAGCTGGATATCCTGATTGGTGATGAGGTGGATCGCATCGTTGAAGATGCCGCGGCTGCGCGCTGCATCTACCCGTTCGCCATATTGGCGCATATGCTCCGCGATGGCTTCGGGGCCGACAGCATCGCCGAACTTGCCTTCGCGCGAGAAGAGCTTCGCATAGGCCTCGTAATCGGCACCATCGAGATAGCTCGCATAGTCCACGAATAACTGCCGGATCGCTTCGCGATCCTCGAGCTCCTGCAAACGCGCTTGGTCAGACATCGATGCTCTCCAACATGCTTTTCGGACGGGAAGTGCCAGGTCTATTGGCCAACCCTGATTATCTCCGCGCCTTCGTCAGCGCGTGAACTTGAATCCTGCGTAGTCTGCATCGGTGACTTCCTTGCAGCGCTCGCGAAACTTGTGGAGCCCACCCAGCCAGATCAGGAACCGCCTAGGCTTGCCCGGAACATTCGATCCGAACTGCCAGCTGTCGGCCTCGGTAAAGACCGAATTGACCGCCTTGGTCTGCGTTTCTTCAGTCCACTCGTCCTCCGCTTCCTGGGTGGGCTCGACCACCGCGAAGCCTTCCTTCTCGCAATGCTCGATCAAATCCGCGATCCATTCGACATCGTGCTCGATCGAGGCTGGAACGTTGGTCGAAAGGGCCGGATTGCATGGGCCGCTGATCGCCAGCAGATTGGGGAAGCCGGCAAAGCTCATCCCCAGATAGGCACGCGGGCCATCTTCAAGCCGTTCCGCCAGTTTGATGCCGCCCCGCCCGCGAATGTCCATCTTGCGGAAAGGCCCGGTAACCGCGTCATAGCCAGTGGCCAGCACCAGGATGTCGATGGGATATTCCTTGCCTCCCACCATCACCCCCGTCTCGGTGAAATTGGTGATCGGCGTCTTCTTCACATTGACGACATCGACGTGCGGGAGGTTGAAAGTTTCGTAATAGTTGGTGTCGAGCGCGATACGTTTGGCCCCCATCGGATAACCCTTGGGCTCCAAGATCTCGGCCTTGACCGGATCCTTGACGATACTGCGCACCTTTTCGCGGAAGAAGTTCTCGGTGAATTCGCGCGTGGCGGGGTCCTGCGTCCCTTCCTTGAAGAGCTGGATTACGCGCAAGCCGCCATTGTTCCAGTATTCCTCCTGCAGACGCTCCGCCTCGTCCAGGCTCACCTCCTTGAAGGAATAGGCAGGCGCGTCATAGGGCTGCCCGCCCCAATGAGAGCGCACCTTTTCCTTGATTTCAGGATAGTTGGCCTTGACCTCTTCGACATATTCTTCGGACAGGGGATGGTTCTTGGCCGGCATGATATAAGCCGGCGTGCGCTGGAATACGGTAAGATGCTTTGCAGTCTTGGCGATCTCTGGAACGGCCTGAATCCCGGTTGATCCGGTGCCGATCACCCCAACCCGCTTGCCGCTGAAATCGACCCCTTCCTTGGGCCAATTGCCGGTATGATACCATTCACCCTTGAAATCCTCGATCCCCGGAATGTTCGGCAGGTTGGTCGCAGTCGAAGTGAGGCCGCCAATTGCAGTCACGACATATCGGGCGGTGGCCTTTTCCCCGGTCGAGGCTTCGACAGTCCAGCGCTTCGTTTCCTCGTCATAGACTGCCGAAGTGACCCGCGAATTGAAGGTCATGTCCTTGCGCAGGTCGAGCCGGTCCGTCACGAAATTGAGGTATCGTTCTATCTCCGGTTGAGCCGGGAAGCGTTCGGACCAAGTCCATTCCTGCAGGATCTCGTCCGAGAAGAAGAAGCAGTAGAAATAGCTCTCTGAATCGCAGCGCGCACCGGGATAGCGGTTCCAGTACCAGGCGCCGCCCACGCCTTCCCCGGCTTCGAAAACACGTGTCCTCAGCCCCATCTCTCGCAGCTTGTGGAGCATATATATCCCTGAAAATCCGGCGCCGATGACAATGGCATCGAGCTCCTCTGCGGATTTGGTCACTTACTTCCTCCTAGAATTTTATCTTGCGCCAGGCAGATCCCATTGCCTCTTCGCGCGCCCCGGTGACCGGTACCTTTTCCATGCCTGAACCTGCCTTCTGGCTGCCGTGAGAAGCCATTTCCAAGGCTTCGCTTTCCTGGTTGACTGAATGGCACCCAAACGCCCCAGAACGGAACGTGACGGGCATTGAGGCAGCCTGGCAGTGCAACTCTCCCCATTACATCAGGCGCGGCAGCCAATACCCCTCCCCGTCGCATTCAAACCGGTCATCTGACCTCGAGATCATCCCAATCGGGATGCCTCATCTGACCCCAGATCTCGTAGCCGGTGAAAGGCGTTTGAGAGACTGTGCGGCCATACTCACTCCACCAGTAATTGTTCGCGCGCGGGTCCGCCCAGATCTTCCTGGCGTTCCCTTCGTCGACAATCCTGTTGTAGCGCCAATAGGCGTCTTCCTTCACCTCGACCGCATGTTTGTCATCAAGGATCAGCTTCTCCAGGCACTGCAGGATATAGCGCATGGTGACTTCGTGATATTGGGATACCGGCAACCCGCCATTCGTATTGGGCCCGTAAAGCATCCACAAATTGGGGAAGCCGGGCACCATGCAGCCCAGATAGGCGCGTGCGCCCTCGTCGGCCCACATATCCTCCAGCGTCTGTCCGTTTTCGCCCGTGACCGTCATCGGGAACAGGAAGTCATGCGCCTTGAAGCCCGTCGCGAACACGATCACGTCGACGTCGTGCTGCGCTCCATCACCGTCCACGATGCCGCTACCGGTTATTCGCTCGATACCGCTGGTGACCAGCGTGACATTGTCCTGCAACAGCGAGTCCAGAACGCAATCGTCGGGATCCACCGCCACCGGGCGTGAAGACCATGGCGGATGTTCCGGGGTCATGATGTCGACCAACTCGGGATCCTGGAGCTTGCTTTCGAGGAATTCGATGCAACGCTCCCGCGCGATCTTGTTGCCTGCGCTGCATGTATTCGGATCGTCGAAATCCGGATCGACATCGAACACTTTCGTGAAATCGGGGCCGACCCCATAGGACATCTTGAAGCGCATGAAGTTGGTGTGGAAGGGCAGGTTCCTGTCCAGCCAGAGTATCTGCGGAGCCACTTTCGCCTGATAGCCCGGGGTCGGGAAAATCCATTGCGGTGTGCGCTGGAATACCACGAGCTCGGTGCCTTCCATTTTGGCAAGCTCGGGGATCAGCTGATAACCTGTGCACCCCGTACCGATCACGGCAATGCGCTTACCCTTCATATCGGCATCGTCGGGCCAGCGCGCAGTATGCCATGACTGCCCCTGAAATTCGTCCATTCCCGGGATATTCGGAATATTCGGCCGGTTGAGGAAACCTACACCGCTGATCACGGCATTGGAGCGCAGCGTCTGCGGCCCATCCGGCCCGTCGGTGCGGATTTCCCACAAGGAATCCGCCTCGTTCCAGGTCATCGAGCTGACCTCTGTATTGAAGGTGATGCCGCTGCGAAGATCGAACGTGTCCGCGACCCAGTCGTAATATTTCTGGTTCTCGCCGTAGGTCCCGTAAGTGTAGGGATACGGGAAATCGACACCGAACAGGTTGGTGTATCCGCGGCTGGGCGTATCCACGCGCGCGCCGGGATAGCGGTTTTCGTGCCAAGTGCCGCCAACGCCCGAGTTCTTCTCGATCACATTGTACTTGATGCCGGCGCGCTTCAATTGGATCGCGGAATTTAGTCCGCCCATGCCGGCGCCGATGATTGTGACAGTGAAATCCTCGAGCTTCTCGGGATCGGGTTTTCCCTGCCATTCGAGCGACCGCGCCCATGGCTCCAGCGCAGTTTCCTCCATCATCAACTCTCGCGCCTCGTCCTTGATCGTGGTTCCCACGATCAGGTCCAGGCTTTCCGGCAGACGTTCCCGCGGGCCGTAACCAATATGGCCAGCGCCGGATTCGCGGTATGACTTCAGGAATTCGGCAGCTTTGCGCCTGACCATGGCGGCTTCTTCATCACTTGCAGGCGCAGGCGTTTCCGCCCGCCCCATGCGCACCATCTTCAGCTTCATCGAACGGAGCTCGGGATCGCCGGTCAGCTGATAAAGCAAACCGCGGAGCACCATGGGATCCGCGTAGCTGACAGCATCTTCAATCGTCTCGTCACTTGCCGCGAGCAATTCCGGCCGCGCAGGCCGTGTGTTCGCTTCAATTGTCGCCATTCTGAACCTTCCCAACTCCTCTCCGGAACTCAAGTTGGTCCGGTTAACATGATAAGTAGTTTTGCAGCAATAGCGATTCTCGTGCAATTCTGCCGCCCTGCCTGGATGAAGAACGACCCGGCCTATTCGACACCGCTGACGGCGGCAGAAAGCGCCTTCAGCTCTTCAGAGAGCCGCACCAGGCGCCGCGCACCGAAGAGATGGGCATATTCATCCAATATGCCGACCATGACCTGCGACGTTGTGTTTACCAGACGGCGACCCGCGTCCGACAGGGAAACCAGCCTGCGCCTTCGATCCCCAGAATCGGCTTCGCGCACGACCAGCCCTCTTTCGTCGAGCTCCTTAAGAATACGGGTCACGCTTGGCGCACGCAGCTGGCTGATCTGGGCGATCTCCGTCGCATGTGTCGGCCACCTGTCATTGACCACCCGCATCACGCGCCATTGCGGCTCAGTTATGTTGTGCTTGCGCAGGACCGGGCGCAGCGGGGCAATTACTCCCTCATTGGCCGCGATCAGGACGGCACTGATCGTTTCTTCAAATGGAGGAAGCTGCTCTTCCGCGTCCATCTTGCCCCTTCCCCCTTGTGCCGCATCGTTACGTGCAAACGATTGCCAGGCCTCAATCACGCGGCATCTACCACCGTCCAAACCGCAGCCCCTTCTCTGTAAGCGGGAATCATTTCGGTTTGACAAGTATTTTACTTGTGTAGTTTTCTCGTACTTGACGCGCGCTGTCCAGCGGTGCCGACGAGGAGAGAAAAATGTCCGGAAGCAATCACGAGCTCTATCCCAACCTGCGCCGTATCGTGACGGGGCATGCCGATGACGGCCGATCCATCGCCTTGATCGACGATCTTTGCGTCTATCACGGCGAAGGCGGCAGCAGCTGGCGCGTGCAGGACATCTGGGAACATGATCAGGTCCCCGTTCCCATCGATGCAAGCGAACCGGACCCGACGGCCGGGCCTGTGAACTTCGAACTCCCGGAAACGGGGATACGTGTCCGAATAACCGACATTCCGCCTACGCCGGCAGACGCCAAGCCGTTCATGCACAGAACGAATTCCGTGGATTATCTTCATGTTTTGGAAGGTGAAATCGTCATGCAAATGGATGACGACGATCCCGAACATGAAATTGTCCTGCGCAAGGGCGACACCATCGTACAGCGCGCCACGAACCACGCATGGGTGAACCGCAGTGACAAGCATTGCCGCCTGTTTATCGTTATGGTTGCCGGTCGGATCACGCCGTCGCTTGAAGACATCATCGGAAAGATGCCCGATTGGGATCCCGATCACGAACGGGCCGGCTAGGCCCAGATCAGTCCCGGAAGTACAATCTGCGCAGGTGCCGACAGAAAAGCCTCGCTCGGCACAATCGCAGGCCCTTGCCGATCAACCGATTCATGATTATTAACATGTGAAGTTTATTTTCCGGCGTAGGGCCACGATTGGTCTTCTTTGATGCCCGGTGCGGCCAGTGATAGAAAGCAATGAGAGAGGGGGAATGGAAGACTGCGGCGCCTGACAGAAGGCGCCATCTTCCACAACGGCGATGAAAGCGTTCGACTATATCGTGATTGGATCCGGATCGGCCGGTTCGATCGTCGCCTCGCGCTTGAGCGAGGATCCGGAAGTATCCGTTCTTCTGCTCGAGGCTGGGCGGCGCGACGACCACCCCTTCATGTCGATGCCGATCGCCTTTCCCAAGGTGGCAACCAGCCGCCCCTACATTTGGCCCTATGAAAGCGAACCCGAGCCCGGGCTGAACGGGCGCAGCTTGCCGATCTGGCGCGGCAAGACTTTGGGGGGATGCTCCTCCATCAATGCGATGATCAATGTGCGCGGCAGCCGCTACGATTACGATATGTGGCGCCAGCAAGGCCTGGAAGGCTGGGGCTATCGCGACGTGCTGCCCTATTTCAAGAAAATGGAAGATAGCTGGCGCGGAGAGGATCTCTATCACGCAACCGGCGGCCCGGTGGGCAATGTTCCAGTCGACCGGCCGGAGACCCATTTCCTCCAACTTCAGCAAGCGGCGATGAATGCCGGGCTGCCCGTTTGCAACGATCACCACGGTGCCGAACAGGTCGGCATCAGCCGGATCGAAGTCACGACCAACAAGGGCAGGCGTGCCAGTTCGGCCCGTGCCTATCTCCATCCTGCGATGAAGACCCGCAAGAATTTGACGGTTCTGACCAAGGCGCAAACGCTGCGCATCGTCACGGAAAACAAGCGTGCCACCGGCGTGGAGTTCTTGCGCGGCGGAAAAGTCGAGACCGTTCACGCAGATCGCGAAGTGGTGGTCTGCGCTGGTACCTATGCTTCGCCGCAGCTGCTGATGCTCTCAGGGATCGGACCCGCCGATCATCTGCGCTCGGTGGGCGTGGATGTCGTGCAGGACCTCCCCGGCGTGGGCCAGAACCTGCAAGAGCACCCCAACCTGCTCAATATCTTCCGCGCCAGCGGTAAGCTTGGGCTGTCGCGATATCTGCGGCTCGACCGGGCAACCATGTCGGTCATGCGCTGGGCTATGACCGGCGAAGGTCCGTTCGCCATGGCCGGGACGATGGCCAATATCTTCATGCGCTCGCGCGAAGGGCTGGAGCGTCCCGACGTGCAGATCATCGTCATGCCCGTGCATCAGCATGCGGAGCTGTGGTTCCCCTGGGTAACCAGAAAGCCCGTTTACGCCTTCACTGCCCGCGTGGGCGTGCTGCATGCCCTTTCGCGCGGCTGGGTGAAGCTGCGTTCGTCCGACCCGCGGGATCTGCCCCGCATCCGCTTCAACATGTTCGTAGAAAAAGCCGATCTCGATGCCATGGTCGAAGCCGTGAAGTTCAGCCGCGAACTCTTTGCCCAGCAGCCGATGCGCGATCTGATTTCGGAAGAGCTACTGCCGGGCAAGGAATTCACCAGCGATGGCGAACTCGGAGAGGCCATCCGCAGTCAGGCCGAGCATCGGCATCACGCCTGCGGCACCTGCAAGATGGGCATCGACGATCAGGCCGTGGTGGACGCAGAATTGCGCGTTCACGGGATCGAGAACCTGCGCGTTGCAGATGCCTCGGTCATGCCAGACGATCCGTCCGGCAACACCAATGTTCCGACCATGATGATCGGCGAAAAGGCAGCCGACTTACTTAAAGGCCGCCGGCTCGAACCGGCGGAAGTCTGAGTGAAGGAGCGGCAGCCAGACGAGCCAAAGACGGCCGCATGGCGCGCCCGCCAAACCGCATAGCAAAGGGAGATAACAAGCCATGACGTCAGATGCTCAAAGGCCCGACCCGCGCGAATTCCGCAATCGGGTAATCAATCGCGAGCCCCTAGTGGGTTCGTTCCTGAAGTTCACGGTCCCCCAAGCGACCGAGATTTTCGGCCAGGTTGGCTATGACTTCGTGATGTTGGACGAAGAGCATGCGCCCTGGACGCGCGACCAACTGGGCATGGGCTATCTTGCGGCCCGTGCCTTCGGAACCGCAGCCATGACCAGGGTATCGCGCCCAGATGCAGCCAGCATACTGTCTGCGCTGGATGACGGCGCAATCGGCGTGATGGTCCCCCACGTATCTTCGGCACAGAAGGCCAAGGATGTCGCTTCCTGGGCACGCTACAAGGGCGGTACGCGCGGCTCTGGCGTCAGCCGGGGCGGCGACTATGGCGGAATGGTGGGCCCCGACGGTATCGACGGCTATTACCAGCGCGCCGATTCCATCACGACCGTGTTTGCAATGATCGAAGATGCCGAAGCGATCGAACAGATCGACGACATTACGGCAGTTGAAGGAATTGATTGCTTCTTCATGGGCCGCGGCGACCTCGGTCTATCACTCAGCAACGTCAAGGGAGCCGCCCCGACAGTGGCGGAAGCGACCAAGATCATCGCGGAATCGGTGCTGAAAAACGGCAAGGCGCTTGCAGCAGTCTCCCCGACCCTCGCCGGCGATGACGCCAAGGCAATGGCCGATCTGGGCGTCACCGTGATGATGGTAGGCAGCGATCAAGGCTTCATGCGCGCAGGCGCCGCTGCCCAGCTCGCAAACTTCGAAACGCTGTTCGGGAAGGCCTAAGGAACAGGCGCAGGGCAGCCACTCTGCGCCTTGTCCGGCCCACAACCGGCTCCCCGCTGCTTGACGTCAGTCGCCGGCGTTGATCCTGGCCCGGTGCGCTTTGCCATAGGGGCCGATCGCCAGCCAGATCAGCAGCGCATCGAGCGGTGCAAGCACCAGCCTGAAGCCGGCCAGCACGTAACGCAGATCCTCTTCCGCTCCGGCAACGACGTCGGTCAGCACGCCGACAATTAGCGGGCCTGCACCGCCGCCCACAGCGGCAATGATGAACAGATAGAGCGCATTGATCTGGCCGCGCATGGCGTTCGGCGTGGAAACCTGCAGCGCCGAGTTGTAACCCGCACCGCCCATTGCAGCGATCGCATATCCAATAGAGCCGATGACCAAGGCCAGCACCGGCGTGGGCATCAGCGGCTGAGCGACAATGAAGGGAATGCACAGGAAATTGGCCATGAACAGCGTGCGAATATTCGCATCGTCACGCCGTTTGCCGAGACGTTCTGCAAGCCACGCACCGCCGAACAGCCCGATCAGTGCGCTACCCATATTGATCGGACCAAGCAGCGGGCCGGCAACCTCCGGCCCCCAGCCGTAAGTCCGTTCATAGAAGGCGGGGATCCATGCAAGTGCACCGAAAGACTGGATCGAATTGAGCAGCGATCCGAGCAGCAACGGAATGTGCATCCGGCGATTGGCCCACACGAAGCCCAGCACTTCGCGCAAAGGATAACCGCCCTTTTTGTGCGAAGTCGTGCGCTGCGGCTCCGGCACGGTGAGCATGATGACGATTGACACCAGCAGGCCGGGTAGGCCGAGAATGATAAACACCAGGTGCCAGTCCCGAAGTTCGCCGATGCCGGGAATCGAAATCGGGTCCATATGGGCGAAGACCCCCATCAGCAGTCCGCCGAAAAAGAGCGCAGCGGCGCCGCCCGCCATGAAGCCCGTGTTGTAGATGGCATAGGCACGGGGCAATTTGCTCTTGGGGACGACGTCCGCAATCATCGACAGGGAAGCCGGGCTGCTCCCGGATTCCGCACCGCCCACGATCATACGGGCGACGAACAGCTGCCAGTAATTTTGCGCCAGGCCGCAAAGCGCAGTCGCCGCGCTCCATACCGCCAGGCTGGCAGCGATGACCGGTTTGCGGAAACCGCGATCCGCGAAGCGCGCGATTGGCGGACCGAAAAGGAAGTAAGTCGATACGAAAGCGATGCCGGTGAGATACCCGATCTCGGTATCGGTCAGGGTGAAATCATCCTTGATCGATTCCACCATCAAGCTGATCACATTCCGATCGATCTGCCCCAGCATGATGACCACGGCGGTAACCACCACCGTGTACCAGCCGATGAAGCCTGCTTTTTTCTCCGGTGCTGAAACCGGAGATTCAGCGGGTGCCGCCTCAAGGCCGCCGGGTTCGCCCGCCACCGAGCTGGAGTCGCTGCTACTCACTTACTTGATCCCCTCAAAAACGGCTCAGACTCCGCCCGTCCGCCAAGTGCCAAACGCCTGGATTAATTTCGAAATTTCTGTCCCTGACCGTGCGCGTGTGCCGCTTCTCAGTCGTCCAGACCGAGCAAAGCGATCGGATTGAGCGAGATCATCTTGCGGATGTCTTCGTCCGAATAGCCAAGCTCGAGACACGCCTTGATCACGTTGCGGAAGCCCTGCACCGGATGGTCGTTGCCCTTCTGACCAAGGTCCGAAGCCAAAATGGTGTTATCGACACCGGCAGACTTGATCATCGCGTCGAGCTCCGACGGACCGACCGGCGGATCGCGATCACGGGCATCCGACCGCACGAACATGCACAGCGAATGCTCGATATAAGCCCCCAGTTCGGAGACGAAGTTGTGGATGTCATCGAGCGAGGCATCCAGGATGAAGTTCGGATGATTGACCAGCAGGCGTTTCACGCCGCGCTTCTTCGCTTCGCGGAATACAGCGAAAATCTCGGACACATGCATGTGCCCGCCCGAAAGAATGAGATCATGCTCGGCGACCATGTCGAGGATCTCTTTCACCTCGTCCTTCACTTCCCCGAGCTCATCCAGCGGGGTGAGCGGTTCGAAGGGGATCATTTTCCGGATCGTATGCGGAAAGCCCGCCTTGATCCCGAAAGGTGAATCGATGTGGTTCTTCGATGAGAAGGTCGGCATCCACACCAGCTTGGCGCCCAGCGCGACACCGTGGTCGACTGCATGCTTGTTGAAGCCGCCAACCGAATTGTTGAGCGGCACGCCCGAAAACATCGTCACATTCAAGTGACCATGCGTCTCGTTAAGCAATTCGGTGATCGGCGTTGCCGAATAATAGTGATCCTTCACCAGGACCGCGCGAAAGCCTGCATCCGCGGCTTCCTGCATCGCTTCCAGGTGATTGAGATCGCGCGCCATGCATGACGGGCCGGAGTGGCAATGCATGTCGACTGCCCCCACAAGCAGCCGCGATACGTGATCTTCCAGCGCTTCGCCGGTTGGAACATCTGTTGTCGTAGCCATTTCATCCTCACATTCCGCGGCCCTCATGGGTTGGGCCGCATTGAAACTCTTCCCGCCTTACCAGGCAGGATTCTCGGCCGGAGATTCTCCGGAGATTTCGTTGTAGATTTTGCGCGAAGTGAACCGCCAACCGTCGGGCGTTCGGGCCAGTTCGTCTTCATAGAGACCGTAGGCCGGGATATAGGGCCAGCGCGGCTGGTTATCGTTGCTGAGGTCGAACCAGTAAGCGACTGCCCGGGCGCGGTCGCCCTGCACTTCGATCACCCGATTGGCCAGGAAATGCCTTAGCCGCGCCGGTTTTGCCGGAGCGTCGGCTTCATCCCGTTTGCGCACGAATTCCCGCATTCTGGCGCAAGCGGCCTGGATGTTTGCGCGGCCTTCGGCATGGCCTTCGGGCCAGGACAAGACAGCCTCTTCTGTGAAGACGGACCCGTAAGTTTCCGCGTCCTGCCAGTCGAGCGCATACATGTAGCGGCTCTGCAATTCGCCGATCTCCATCTTGTCGATCATGTCCTGCAAGGCCGCAGGATCCGGCTGCCCGCTCAATTCACCTCTCCATCTCCATTCACCCGGTTTGCCGGCTTACCTGCCGGCCTTAGGTAATTAACATGTTCATTGTGTATCAAGTTGCAGCCGCGCGCAATAGCGCAGATGCTCAGTGCGGGAGGGAGTGCAAATCGGCCGCTTCAACCGATCCCGTCAGCCGATGACCCGCTGGATGAAACGGGCCAGCTCTTCGCGGATTTCGGTGTTCTCGGGCGCATCGCCGATCAGGAAACCGCCGTGAGGCATGGCTTCCCAGACATGTAGCTCCGCATCGATGCCTGCCTTCCTCAGCTTGCGGTGAATGAGCACCGAGTTGGACAGGAACAGATCGCGTGTGCCGGACTGGACGAATGTGGGCGGAAAGCCCTTGGCAAAGTCGGCAAAGAGCGGCGAAAGATAGGGATCGCGCATGTCATGCCCATCGGCATAAAGCGCGTTGCATTCGGGCAGCCCGCCCTTGAGCACCACGTCCAGCTCTTCATTTGTCCGGAAGGTGTCGCCGGATTCGGTCAGATCCACTTCAGGCGTCAACAGGATCGAACCTGCCGGCATCGGCAGTCCCTGATCGCGGATCATCAGAGTGGCGGAAGCGGCTATATTGCCTCCGGCCGAGCTACCGCCCAGCACGATCCTGGCCGGATCGACCGTTTCGATCAGCGCCTTGTACACGGCAACGCAGTCTTGCGGCGCAGCGGGAAACGGGTGGTCGGGCGGCATGCGATAATCGACTGCAATCACTCTGGCGCCCAGACCATCGGCGGATCGCGCACCCTGGGCCATCGCAAAATCGCCGCCGCCCGCTACAAAGGCGCCGCCATGAGCGAAGATATAGACCGGCAGATCCTGCCCCGCCTTGCCGCGCGGAGTGCAGTCATAGCAGAGCACATCCGCGATCCTGACGGTTTCCACGTCGGCAGTCGTGCTCGCCATCATGGTCTCGACCATCTTCGCGCGCCGTTCGTCAGGCTCGGCCATGCGCCGGCGCCAGGCATCCTTGTCTTCGGCAGGCGGCCAGGTCATGCGCGGATTGGATGCTGCATCGGAAAGCAGGCGCCGGGCGACCGAACTGATCGTTGTCGGCGGCGGAACGTCTTTCGCCTTCACATGGACGGGTGTGAAAGGTGCGTCTTGTTCCGCCATTGCCTGCTCCTGCTCAGACGCGGCTATACGCCGGCGCCTGCCCAAATAACTGTTCTCTTGTGAGCGATGAAGAGCAAGGGGGCTGCCTATGAGCCCCCTTGCCGCCTCGTCAGCTCAGTTTTGTAGGTGCTTCGTCGACCAGAATGGTCTTGGTTTCAAGATAGTGCATGAGGCCTTGGGCCCCGCCCTCGCGTCCGATCCCGGACTGCTTGAAGCCGCCGAAGGGAAGCGAGAAATCGTTTCGCATGCCGTTCTGGCCCACATTGCCGGTGCGAATGCGCCGGGCAACGCGCCATGCCGCATCCTTGTCATGCGTCAGGACAGAGCCGTTCAGGCCGTAATTGCTCTCATTGGCAATGCGGATCGCGTCTTGTTCGTCATCGCAGGGGATCAGGCTCAAAACAGGGCCGAAGATCTCCTCCTGGGCGATCTGCATTTCGTTATCGACATTGGCGAACAAGGTGGGCTCCATGAAGTAGCCTTGGTTCATCTGGCTGGGACGGCCACCGCCGGTTACCAGGTCGGCACCGGCCGACTGGCCTGCCTGGATATAGCTCTCCACGCGGTCGAGCTGACGCTTCATGGCAAGCGGCCCCATCTGCGCTTCCGGATCGTTGGAATAGCCAAGCTGCGTGCCCTTCATCACTCCGGCGATTGCGTCCGCCAGTTCGTCATGCCGTGCCCGCGGGACAATCGCACGGGTCAGCATGGCGCAGACCTGACCGCTCACCAGCGTGATCGCGCCGCCCAGAATATTGGCTGCTTCCTCGATCGGCATGTCGTCCATGACTACCGCCGCCGACTTGCCGCCCAGTTCGAGCGTGCAGCGCGCGATACGGCTGCCGCAAACCTCGGCAATACGCTTACCCGCCAGGGTCGAACCGGTGAAGCTCACCTTGTCTACGCCGGGATTGTTGACGAGATGATCGGAAGCTTCGCGCTCACCGGGCACCAGGTTGATCACACCGGCGGGAAGCCCGGCTTCTTCTGCGCATTCCGCAATGATGTAGCCTTCAAGCGGCGTTTCCGGCGACGGCTTCATGATTACCGCGCAACCCGACAGGAGCGACGGCGCCAGCTTTGCGCACATGATCATGTAGGGCACATTCCAGGGCGCAATCGCCGCCACAACGCCGACAGGCTCATGCACGATATAGGCGTGCGGCGAATTATCGGATTTGGCTTCTTTGATGAAATCGAACTTCTTGCCCAGCGCGATTGCGTCTTCGAGATTCATCGTGCCGCGTTCGGTCAGATAGGGAGCCGTCGATTGCAGGCCGCCCATCTGGAGCGACCATGCCTCGGCCAATTCGGGATGCCGCCGGCGCAATGCCGCCACCAGCCGCTCCATCGCCTCGATCCGTTCGCCGGGGCTCATCCAGGGCCAAGGCCCATTGTCGAACGCCTCGCGCGCCGCTGCGACTGCAAGATCCATATCCTTCGCGTCCGCTTCTGCCACGTGTCCGGCGACTTGCTCGGTGTCGGGCGAAACGATCGTGAGTTGGCGGCCCGAATTGGGCTTCACCCATTCACCGCCGATAAACAGGCGGTCGGGGTGCTTGAGTTGCGGCATTTTGTACTCGCTCATGCGAATGCTCCCAGCGGAAAGAGTTGATAGTGAATGAGGTCGGCCTGCTGCACGCAGAGAACCGGAAGCTTGTTCATGCCCTTCTCCCTGCATCGAGTGCCGATGCATATTGTCCGCCGCGCAGGAATTGAGCGGCGTCTGATTGCATGGGCTGATCGGCCCATCTCCGCCAGATAGATTAACTTGATAAATATTCTGGGGCAACAGAGATTCTTAGGCTACTAATAAGGTAACGAATCGCCCGTGTGCGAGGTGATGGCTTGATACCGGTCGCAGACACCGGCTGGCTTCCGTTAGATAGCATGCTATGTACGGCAGCTCTGCAAGCCGCGGCTCGTCGAAACGGGAAAGGCGGCAATCAAGCCGCAGGCAATTGGCGGCGGAGGCAACCGCTGCAAGGAGAGATCAAATGGCAACTGAGACGATGCAGAAGGTACAGTTCGAACTCGTGCCCGATTGGGAGAAATGCCCCGACGGCGATGAATATTCGCATGTAGACGTGGCCGATGTCGCCTGCGATTCCCAGGACCGTGTCTATCTGCACACCCGCAAAGGCGAACGCGTCATGGTCTATGATGAGGATGGAAACTTCATCAAGAAATGGGGCGACGGGGTCTTCACGCTCGCCCACGGCATCGCCATCAAGGATGACGTCGTATATTGCACCGATAATGCCGACAGCGTCATCCGCGTCTTCGATCTTGACGGAAATTTCAAATGGATGCTGGGCGAAGTAAAGGTCGTCTCTGACACCGGATATGGCCCTCGCCCCGGAGAGAAGCCCAAGATCCATCACAATGAAACGGTCGAAAGGGCAGCCGGACCATTCAATTGCTGCTGCAACGTGGCGGTCGCCAAGAACGGGGACATCTTCGTTGCCGACGGATACGGCAATGCCAGGATCCACCATTTCGACGCGGACCAGAACCTGCTCAACAGCTGGGGCGAGGTCGGCACCGGGCCGGGAGAGTTCCACCTGCCGCACGGCATTGCGCTCGACAATGACGAGAACGTCATCGTCTGCGACCGCGAGAACGACCGGATTCAGATATTCGACCGCTCGGGCAAGCTCCTGCACATCTGGACCGATATTCTGCGCCCCACCGATGTGACGGTCGACAAGGACGGTCTCATCTATGTCTCCGAATTGTGGCGCCCGGTCGAACCCGGCCAGGGCAGCTTCGTCCACGGCTATGCCGATCACGACCTGCCGGGTCGCATGACCGTGTTCTATCCCGACGGGACGATCGCGGCGCGCTGGGGCGGCGATAGCGAAAACCGCACTGCCCCGGGCAATTTCATCGCCCCGCACGGCTTGGCCGTAGACAGCAAGGGCAGCCTCTATGTCGCGGAAGTCTGCGGCACGTTCGGCGGGATGCTGGGCCGAGTGCCCCCGGAAGAATGCGCCGATCACCAAATCCAGAAATTCCGGCGGGTGCGATAAGCTGTTCCGGCTGGAGCATGGCCATTTTCCCGAATGAGCAAGCCATTGCCAGGCAGGCATGTGAATCTGCCTGCCTGCCGATGGCGGTATTGGCCGGGCGTATGCAGCGAAAAGCCTCGCTGACGCACTGGCTGCAAAGTCACCAAAATACCAAAAAAGACGGTTCGAAATGTGGAGAGCGAAATGTCTGAGTCAGTGAGTGCCGCGACAGCACCACGTACTGAAGAAGATGCGGCAGAAGGAGGCAATGCACCGAGTGCCGCGCCCCTGCCGCCACGCAAGGACGCTTACTATTCGCTCTTCGTGATCACGCTGGTCGTCATGTTTACCGTGCTCGACCGGACGATCCTTTCGCTGCTGATCGAGCCTATCAAGGACGATTTCGGAATCAGCGATACGCAGGCGGCTCTCCTTCTGGGCGCCGCCTTTTCTCTGCCTTACGGCATCGGCGCCGTCGTCGTTGGCCGCTGGGCCGACCATATGAACCGCCGCAACATCATTGCCGCATCCTGCGCATTCTGGAGCGCGGCGACATGCATGTGCGGTGTCGCCCAGGGATATATCAGCCTGCTGCTTGCCCGCATGGGTATTGGCCTGGGTGAATCCGGTTATGGACCTGCAGCCTGGTCGATCGCGACGGACAATTGGCCGCGCGAAAAGGTCGCCTTCGCCACCGGCACGATGGGCCTGGGGTCAACGCTCGGCATGGGGTTGGCATTCTTCCTAGGCGGGACGGTGTTGCTGTTCGTGCAAGGCCTCGATCCTCTGGCAGTGCCCTTTCTCGGCGTCATCAGGCCGTGGCAATGGGCATTCGTCATCGTCGGCGCACCGGGCCTGCTCTGGGCGCTGGTAGTGCTCACTACGAAAGAGCCGCCCCGGCGCGGGCTGAGAAAAGGCGAAGCAGCCAAGAAGACGCCGATTTCCGAAACCGCCAAGTGGATTCGAGACGACTGGCGCACCTATCTGGCGACGGTTGGCGGCATGGCCATCAAGGCGATGCTGCTGCAGGGCCCGTTGGTCTGGGGCGCAACCTTCATTCACCGCGAATATGGCTGGGAGCTTTCCAAGGTCGGCATGGTCAAGGGTGTAATCACTCTGATCGTCTCACCGATAGGATTGATGCTGGGCGCCAAGCTTTCGGAGATCTGGACCAAGAAAGGCATGCAGGACGCCAATCTTCGGATCGTATTCTACGGCCTGTTGGCTTCTCTCCCCCTTCATATCATTGCCCCGCTGATGCCAACGGCAGAGGGCTACCTGATCGTCTATTCGACTGCCAGCCTCGTTGGCGTGGTTGGGTTCGGGCCCAGTGTCGCGGCATTCCAGCTGGTCACGCCCAACCGGATGCGCGGCCAGATCGGCGGCATGGTTCAATTCTGCAACAATGTGATCGCCTTTGCTTTGAGCCCGCTGATCATCGCCCTGTTCACGGACTATCTGTTCCATGACGAAGGATCGCTCAAATATTCGATGATCCTCAACACCATCATCATGGGTTCGATCGCCGTGCTGGTGATCGGTCAGGGCCTTGGGCCTTACAAGCGATCCTATCAGCGCGGACTACGCGAATTCGGCAGCTAATCGACTTGGTGTAGATCTGGAGCAGGCAAAGCGTGTCAGACGCTTCGGCAGGCAAACGCCCCTACTCTAGATTAGCCCTGCCCTGCCGTCACACCCCTACCCTGCCGTCACGCGCGGCCGCCGGCAACTTTCGGAAACAGCACGACTTCACTGTCTTCCGAAAGCGGGGACGCCCAGGCTTGGATCACTTCGCCATCCACGGCGATCGAAGCGTGATTTTCGATGACTTTTCCCAAGCCGGGGAAGCGGCGATCCAGAGCGCGCGCCAGGCCGAATATGTTGGACGCCGGTATATCGACCGTCTCCACACCTTGCGTGAACTGATCGAAAGTCGACGATACGAAGACGACCCGCGCCACGGGCTAGCTTTGAGAGTTGATCGCTGCGTAGACCCGATCCGGCGTCAGCGGCAGATCGAAGAAGCGCATTCCAGCGGCGTGAGATACTGCATTCGTAACGGCCGCAAGCGGCGGGACGATCGGCACTTCCCCAACACCTTTCACACCGAAGGGGTGCGTCGGGTGCGGCACTTCGACCAGCAACGTGTCGATCATCGGGAGGTCGGAAGCGACCGGCATCCGGTAATCCAGAAAACCTGAATTATCCATGCGCCCATTTGCGTCGAAGACATAGGCTTCATTCAGCGCCCAACCGATCCCTTGAACGGCTCCGCCCTGCGCCTGCCCTTCGACATAGCTGGGGTGAATGGCGCGCCCCACATCCTGCACGGCAGTATAACGCACCACGCTGACATGGCCGGTTTCCCGGTCCAGCTCGACATCGCAAATATGCACGCCATAGGTCGGCAATGCATCGTGCGGATTTACCACGATTTCCGCGTTGATCGGGCCGCCGGTTTTTGCCGTCTGGCTTGCGATCTGCTTGATGCCGAGCGGTGCCTCGTCACTGCCCGGCGCGGTGCAACGTGCCTCACCGTCATGCCACTCGACTTGATCGGGTTCGACGCCCCACATCATGGCGGCACGCGATTTGAGTATCTCGACAACTTCTGCAGATGCTTCGCAGACTGCCCTGCCGGTGGCGAACGTGGTGCGGCTTCCGCCCGTGAGCATGGAATAGCCGATCGAAGCCGTGTCGGCCACGATCGGGCGCACCTTCTGCATCGGGATTTGGAGGACTTCTGCCGCCATCATCGCCATGGAGGCGCGCGATCCGCCGATATCGGGATTGCCGGTGGCGACCACTGCCGATCCGTCCTCATTGATGCTGACCATCACGGTCGATTCACCGCCGTGATTGACCCACCAGCCGGCTGCAATGCCGCGCCCCTGGTTCGGACCGAGCGGCGCCGAATAATGCGGATGCGACTTGGCTGCAGCGAGCGTCTCCATGAAGGCGACCTGCCCCAAGGGCGCGCCCGAAAAGCTGGGATCTCCGGGTTTGACGCCGTTCTTCTCCCGCAATTCGATCGGATCCATGCCGAGCTGTTCGGCGATTTCGTCCATCGCGCATTCCACGGCGAATTCCGCCTGCGGCGCACTCGGTGCGCGATAGGCGTTGGTACTGGGCATGTTGCTCACGACATCGCAGCCCGTCACGCGCGTGTTCTCGATACGATAACAGCCCAAGGCGTGCATTACGCCTGCCCCGCAGCCCGATCCGGCGAAGGCCCCGACCTGATATTTGAGATCCATCACCGCGGCGGTGAGGATGCCGTCTTTCGTCGCGCCCAGGCTCAGTTCCATGATCGTGCCCGGCCCCGGACCCGTGGAACGGAATACTTCATCGCGGCTAAGCGCCAGCTTCACTGGGCGTCCGCTCTTGCGGGAAAGCACCAGTGCCACCGGCTCGAGATAGATCGTCGTCTTGCCGCCGAAGCCGCCGCCGATTTCCAGCGGCACCACCCGCAGATCCGAGAGGTTCATGCCGGTGATCGCAGCCGCGACCGAACGGACCATGAAAGCGCCTTGGCTGCTGCACCAGATCTGGGCCTGACCGTCGGCGCTCACCGAGGCAACGCATGATTGCGGCTCGATATAGCCCTGATGCACCATCTGCGTGGTGTAGCGCCTGGTCACGACGACATCCGCATCGTCCAAGGCGGCATCCGCATCGCCCGTGATCTTTTCCAGACGCATCGAAACGTTCGAGGCTGTCTTCGGCGTTTCGGGCATTCCCTGGGTGAACATGTCATCGTGCAGGACCGGCGCGTCTTCGCGCATCGCATCCTCGATCTCGATCACATGCGGCAAGACCTCATATTGAACATCGATGAGGTCCAAAGCCGCTGCAGCGATTTCGGCGCTGGTCGCCGCAACCGCCGCAACCGGCTGCCCGTCATAGAAGACCTTGTCCTTCGCCAGGCACATCTGGGCGGCGGCATCGATGTCGATCATCGTCTCGCCCGCATTGATCTCGTCGCTGTCGTCCGACTCCCTGAAATCCGAATGGGTGGCGACCGCTTTCACGCCCGACAGTGCCGCTGCCTTTCGCGTATCGATGGATATGATCTTTGCATGGGCATGAGGGCTGCGGAGAACGGCGCCCCACAGCATGCCGGGCAGGTGATAATCCCCGCCATAGACTGCCTTGCCGGTAACCTTGTCCGCCCCATCCGGCCGGACCGGACGCGTCCCGACAATCTTGAGCTCCTGCTTTTCGAGAACGCCGCTCATGCCGAGACCCTTTCCTGACGCATTTCCGCAGCCGTATCCATGACCGCGCGAATGATCTTGTCGTAACCGGTACAGCGGCAAAGATTGCCCGCGAGCCAGTACCGCGTCTCCTCCTCGGTGGGGTCAGGATTGCGCTCTAGAAGTGCCTTTGCCGCCACGAGAAATCCCGGCGTGCAAAATCCGCATTGCAGTGCACCGAGATCGAGAAACTTCTGCTGCAGGGGATGAAGCTGCCCCTCCTGCGCCATGCCTTCGATCGTTTCGATACGGCGCCCTTCGGCCTCGGGCGCCAGCACCAGGCAGGAACACACAAGTTCGCCGTCCAGCATGACGCTGCAAGCGCCGCAGTCGCCCGAACCGCAGCCTTCCTTGCTACCGGTAAGGTCCAGCTTATCGCGGAGTACGTTGAGCAAGCTCGTATGCGGCTCGCTCAGGAAGTCTACGGGATCGCCGTTCACTGTGGTGTGGATATGTACGGTACTCATGCGCCTTCTCCCGCCCGATCATAGGCGATTTTGGCGGCACGCTTGGTGTAGACTGCCGCCATTGCAATTCGATAATCGATCGTCCCGCGCTTATCGTCGATGGGGCTGCAGGCCGCTTTCACAGCCTCTTCCATCTTCGCAAGAGCGCTGTCATCCAGCTGGCTGCCCACAAGCGCTTCGCCCGCATCGGCCACGAGCAGAGCCGTCGGCGCAACCGCCCCCAGAGCGACGCGTGCCTGCGTGCAAACGCCGTCCTTGTCCCGGCTCAGGCTGACACCGGCACCGACCACGGCAATGTCCATCTCAGTGCGCGGTATGGAGCGAAGATAAGCGTCGGAAGACATCGCCTCGCGCGGCGGCAGAACGATCTCCACCAGGAACTCGCCCTTCCCCAAATTCGTGCGTCCCGGGCCGGCCGGCAGTTCGGCAGCGGCAATCTCCCGCTCTCCTTGCGGGCCTGCAATGACACAGCGCGCATCCGCCGCGATCAGGGCAGGCACGCTGTCGGCAGCCGGAGAGGCATTGCACAGATTGCCGCCGATCGTCGCCCGGTTGCGGACCTGAACCGAGCCGATCAAATTGGCTGCTTCAACCAGGCCGGGCCAGGCCTTGCAGAGCGCATCATCCTTCAGCAAAGCCGTGCATGGCGTGGCTGCACCGATAACGAAGCCTCCGTCCTTGGCGCTCGTGCCCATGGTCCGTGCGATTTGTTTGATGTCCACGATGGCGCCTGGCTTTATCCGGCCGCTGCGCATCTGCACCAGCAAGTCCGTACCACCGGCCACCGGCCATGCATTGTCTTGCGATCCAAGGAGGCTGATCGCCTCCTCCACATTCGCCGGCGCATGATAGGTCAATTTGCTTCCCTCTGCTCTAGTGCCCAAAACCCCGATTTTTTCTCAGGCTATTGGGCACTCGCGTCCGGGTCAATCACTTAACAGAGCAAATACCTAGCGGCTGTAAATACGCGCACCGTCCTCAAGGGAATTTCCTGGATTGAGAACAACATTTTCGCCTTCGGAGAGGCCTTCGATCACTTCTGCGAATGCATCATTCATGTGATCGATAGTCACGGCGCGCTCGCGGGCTCGCCCGCCATCGACAACGAACACCCGCCAACCGCTATCGTCACCGCGAAACAGGGCACCGATCGGCACGCGAAGTGCGTCAGGCTTGCTCCACAGGATAATAGTGGCATCGATTTGATAGCCGTGGCCGAGCCGGGCGGCCTGTTTCTTCGCCTCGCCGGTGAAATCGATGATGACGTTGACCCTCTGCTCTTCGATGCCGAGCGCGGATATCTTGAGGCGGCCGAACGGTTCTATCCGTTCGACCTCTCCGACCAGCGGATCCGGGCCGCCCCATTGGGTAACTTCGACCCGGTCACCCGGTTTCACCCGCACAGCTTCGCGAGACAGCAGGTCCACGACCATTTCGATCCGGCTTGGGTCGCCAATTGTCATCAGCGGCGTGCCTTCGGCCACCACGCCTTCGCTTTCGACAATACGTGACAGTACCGAACCGCCCGTGGGTGCCCGCACCGGGACCGGCGTGCCCGATCCTGTCCCGCCGGGCTGAGTGAGCATGGCGCGTATGCGGGCGACTTCCGCGCGGCTTTGCGACAGTGCAGCCTGGCCGGTCGCCGCTCGGGTGCGCGCCGCCTCGAGCTGTGCCGTCGAGAGGAAACCGCGATCTGCAAGTTCCTCGGCCCGTGCAAGATCATTTCTGGCCTGCGTGAGAGAGGCCTCCGCGCTTTTCGAGGCGGCCTGCGCCGATGCCAGTGCGCCGCGCAGCTCCTGCCGCGTACGGGCATCGAGCGGCGTGGCAGGCCGCCCCGACATCCGGGTAATCAACGTCCCCTCGGCAATTCGATCCCCGGCTTCAAGCTCGATCCGTGAGAGGTATCCAGTCACGGGGGCGGAAACGACGTAATATTCCTCCGCCCGGGTGACACCGTCATCCGTTACGCCGACCGACATCGGGCCGACCGACACCTGACCGGTATCGACTGCAGTCGATGTCGGCCAGAAGGCATAGGCAAGCCCCAGCAGCACGATTGCTGCCGTCAGCAGGGCCCAGCGCCAGTGTTTGACCTTTTCCCAAATCATTCGCGTGCCTTCAGTACGCGCACCATGTCCAGCCGCAAGACCCGCAATGCCACCAGGAAGGCGGTCGCCATCGCGGCAGCGAGTACGATCAGAACTGAATAGCCATAGGTCGCGCGCGTCGGCGCGAACGGCAAACGGAAGAGATCGGAACTGAACATCGCGGTCATCAATTGGGCCATCCAATAGCCGATGATGCACCCCACCGGCGCGGCGGCGACCACCAGCAGGGCAAGTTCGCCAAGCAGCACGATCCCCACCTCGCTGCGGTGATAGCCCAGCACGCGCAGCGTCGCGAGCTCATGGGCTCGCTCCGAAAACAATATGCGCGCGGAATTGTAGACCACGCCAACCGCGATGGCCGAAGCAAAGGAGATATAGAAAAACAGCATGGTGAAGATGTTCTCGTCGATCACTTCTTCGAACTTTTGCATCGCGGCATCCCGCTCTGTTACACCCAGTACCAGCGGCATTTCCTTGAGCTCGGTCAGAATTCGGTCCCGCTGTGCAGGATCAATCAACAATTGCGCCGAGCCCACTGGAGAAGCATCGCGTGCGATGGCCTCAAGGGTCTCCTCTCCGG
This sequence comes from Alphaproteobacteria bacterium, assembly GCA_030430365.1. Lineage (GTDB taxonomy): Bacteria > Pseudomonadota > Alphaproteobacteria > Sphingomonadales > Sphingomonadaceae > Andeanibacterium. The sequence continues at coordinate 58,721 of JAUIFP010000004.1, forward strand.
CATAGGCCTGCTCCCCGATAAACTCCTCCACTATGCTGACGACCGGCTGAAACGTCTGTGTCCGGCGCCCTCCAAGCAGTTCCACGAAGACCTGGTCGCCCGGGCGCACGGCCAGCTTGTCGGCCAGTTGGCGGCTCAGCATCAAACCAGAGGGGGGAAGTTCGATCTCGCTGCCGTCGGCGTCGATCCGTGCCGTCAGCGTCGCGTCCGCCGGCGTGCTTTGGATACTAGTGCGCTCCACCTTGTTGCCGTGGCTGATCTTCACGCCGATCGCGCGGGTCGGCTCCACCCTCAGCACGCCCGGCATTTGCGAAAGTTCGTACAGCACATCGCTGTTGCGAGCCTCGGTAAAGGAAACCGTCAGATCCTGCCGCTGGGCACGGTAGAAAAAGCTGTCGAGCATGGATCTGCTGGAATCGAGAAACTGCATCGTCGAGAACAGCAGCCCCGCGGACAGCGCAACGCCCAGGACTGTAATAGCAGAACGCCCCGGCCAGCGCGCAATATGGCGCACAATCATATGGCCGATGGCAGTGAAACCGGCCCACTGTCCCAGCCTTTCGATCATGCCGGCGCGGTAGATCGGCGGCGGCGGCGGAGACATGGCAACCGCTGGGTTGAGCCTGACAGCCTGCTGCGTGCCGCCCATTGCGCCAAGCGCGGCCGCGCCGGTCGACAATGCTGCCGCCGCCAGAAACACGCCCGGGCTGGTGTGGTAATAGAGAAAGGGAAAGCGATAATATTCGGCATAGAGTGCCGTCATCGCCTGGCCCATCCAGATGCCTCCAGCCGCGCCGAGCGCCGTTGCCAGCAAGGCAATCGCCAGCGCGAATTTCAGATAGTGCCAGCCTATCGCCCAGTTGGAATATCCGAATGCCTTGATCAGGCCGATCTGAGTACGCTCCTTCCGGATCATACGGCCGAGCACGATATAAACCAGGAAGGTCGAAACCAGCAGGAATACGGGCGGAATGACCTGCGTCATCGCCTCAAGCTGCATGAGCTCGTTATCCAGGAATGCATGGCTCAGATGGTCTTCCCGGCCATAGGCCCCGGTCCCGCCATAGGGCTCCAGAATGGCGTCCACGGCGAGGATGACATCGGCCTGCGAGGCGCCGCGGTCGAGAGTGAGCGAGAGCGCGTTAATGGCCTCCGTCCGGTCCGTCGCGGCCTCCAGCGCCTTCTCACCCATCCAGAAGATGCCGAAACGGCTGTCATCGGGCACGAGAACGCCCGGAGCGATCGAATAGATGAAATTGGGGGCCAGCCCCACCCCCACGATTTTCAGCCGCTGCTTGCTGCCATAGATCAGCGCATCGAGTTCATCCCCTGGGCCGAGCTGATTGGTATTGGCGAAGGCTTCATCCACCACAACCTCCCCAGCTTCTCCCAGCCGGGGAAGCCGTCCATCGCGCAGTGTCAGCTTATTGAGCTGATCGTGGCCGTGTTCGTCGATCGAATTGATCAGGGCGCGCACCGGAACGACGCGTCCGGGAAAATCGAGCGTGGCATATTGCTGGATAGAGCCTTCCGCGCGCCTGACGCCCGGTATCTCCGCAATTCGGGGCACGACGCTGCGTGGTGCGCGGGTCATACTGCCAAAGACATCGGCGAAATTGTTGCGCGCGTAATAAACGTCCCGCGTCTCTGTGAGCGAGGCATGTACGCCCATCGAAAGAACGAAAGTTGCCGTTGCTGCAGCCAGCACTACTGCAATCGCCAAAGCCTGCCCCCGCATGCGCCACAAGTCGCGCATGAGCTTGAGGTCCAGTGCCTTCACCAGGTGATTTCCGACGGATCGATCGGATTGGCGTTGCTTTCCACCCTAGCAATCTGCCCGTCCAGAAAATGGAACACCCGGTGCGCCATCGCCGCAATGCCGGCATTGTGCGTAATGATGATTACGGTGGTGCCGAGCTCCCGGTTCGCCTGCGCCAGCGTTTCAAGCACGCGCACGCCCGTTGCACTGTCGAGCGCGCCTGTCGGCTCGTCGCACAGCAGCACGCCGGGCCGTTTGGCGACTGCGCGGGCAACCGCCACGCGTTGCTGCTCGCCGCCGGAAAGCTGTGCAGGATAGTGATCGCAGCGCTCGGCAAGGCCGACCAGCGCCAGAGCATCTGCAGCGCCCATCGGATCTTCCGCGATGTCGGTGACGAGGCGAACGTTCTCTTCCGCCGTCAGGCTTGGGATCAGATTATAGAATTGGAAGATGAAGCCGACATTGGCCCGGCGGAAGCGAGTCAGATCATCTTCGTCCAGCGCGGTAAGCTCGGTATCTTCGTAATACAGCTTGCCATCGGTCGGCCGGTCCAGCCCGCCAATGATGTTCAAAAGCGTGGACTTTCCGCTGCCCGAAGGCCCGAGCAGGACCAGCACTTCCCCGGCAGGTATCTTCAGTTCCACGCCGCGCAAGGCGTGCACTTCGGTCTCACCGGTACGGTAGATCTTGGTCAGACCGGACCCGCTGAAAGCCGGTAGGCCGGCGGCACCGGCGGGATTTTCGCTTGGGCTGGTCATGGCGCTGTCGGTGCAGCACCATAATGACGAACGGACGAATAGGGTACCGTAATTTAGCCCGAACTAATTCTCCGGGATGTCTCATTACTTGGTGCGGCCACATCGGACCGCACCACAGCAAGTCTTGACCTTACCACATGGGATTGCCGCTGACGGTCTTCTCCGGAACCGGCTGAACCACGTCCCAGTGCTCGACAATCTTGTCCCCTTTCCAGAGCCAGAAATCGGCGAACATACGCCCGCGATCCTCCGGACCGACCGACATAAAATAATGCACAATCAGATAGTTGCCGACAATGAACTTGTGGACGAACCGCGTATTCCAGTCCTTTTCCGAAGCGAAGAATTCCGGATTGGCCGCATGGCGCTCTTCGAAAAAGCGCGCCTGATCTTCGGGATCGTTCGGCAGATCCGGATTGTGCTCGACAAATCCGGGGGCGGTATGCGTTCGCATGGCTCTAACAAAGTCATGGTCCACATACAGGGCCTTGAAAAAATCTTCCGCGGCCGCGGGCATCGCCTCGTCCGCCGGTTCGATTGTAAATTCGCGCATTGTCATACCTCTCTTGTCTCTATTTTCTGCTGATCGCCGGCTTGTGAGCCAGGCGATACTGCCCGGCGCCTAGAAGTTCACTTCCCTGACGCCGCCTTCCACGCTTGCGACCGAACCATTGGTGGCCGAGGCATAATCGGAGCACAGATAGGCCACCATGTTCGCCACTTCCCTGCCCTCGACCAGACGCTGGAGAAGCGATGCAGGGCGGTAGTTCTTGAAGAAGTCCGTCTCGACCTGTTCGACCGTTATGCCGGCACTTTCGGCAATGTCCTTATGCAACTGAGAGGTCACATCGGAACGGGTCGGACCGATGACGACCGTGTTGACGGTGACTGCCGATCCCTTTGTATATTCCGCAACCGAACGCGCGAGAGCGAGGCTGGCAGCCTTCGTCGCCCCGTAGGCCGGCATTTCCGAAGACGGGCGCAGTGCCTGCTCCGAATTATGGAACAGAACGCGGCCCCAGTTTTTCTCGAGCATGCCGGGCATATAGTGCCGGGTAAGCCGGACTTCGGCCAGGAAGTTGATTTCGAACAGCTTGAAATAGTCGTCGTCGGGCTGCTCGAAGACATTGGCAATAATGTTCACCGCCGCGTTGTTGACCAGAATGTCGCAGCTCGGTGCAGCCTCGATGATACGCGCCGGCCCTTCGGCGGTATCCAGGCTTGCGGCAACACCAGTGAACTCCCGGTCCGGATAGGAACTCCGCAGCTTTTCCAATGCGCGGTTCACGGTTTCATCGGACCTGCCATTGACCACGACATCGGCCCCCGCTTCCGCGAGCACCTGAGCGCAGGCAAATCCAATACCCCCGGTCGACCCGGTGATGACGGCCTTCTTGCCGGTAAGATCGATTTTCATTTCTGCCTCCTGCTCAGTAAATCGCCTGGCGAGTGCCGCCTTCGGCACTCAGCACTGCGCCGTTCGTGGCCGAAGCGAGCGGAGAAGCCAGATAGACCATGAAATTGGCAACTTCCTCTGCCCGTGCCAGCCGCCGCAAAAGCGAAGCGGGCGAAACGAGGTCGATGAAATCCTGCTCGTCTTCCTCCTGCGTGCGCCCCTTGGCGGCAGCCATATCGCTGGCGACCTCGTCAAGACTGGAGGAATGAGTGACGCCGATCATGACGGTATTGACCGTCACATCCGTGCCCTTCGTCATTTCCGCGAGAGAGCGTGCGAGGCTGACCTGCGCAAACTTGCTGACCGAATAGGCGGTGCCACCGCGATAGGCCATCAGCGGACGTTGTGCGCCGCTGAACAGCACCCGCCCTTGGTTCCGCTCAATCATGCCGGGCAGATAATGGCGGGACATCCGCAGAGCGCTCATGAAATTGAGCTCCCAGAGCTTGAGATAGGTCTCGTCCGAAGCATCGAGAGCATCGTCGAGCGCCACCACGGCCACATTGTTGACCAATATATCGCAAGAGGGAACGCGCCTGATGAGCGCAGAGCAGCCTTCCTTGTTTCCGATATCCGCTGGCGCGGCGATCACCTTCGGGCCGGGAAATTCCGCGCGCAGTTCTTCCGCAACGCGTTCCACCTTATCGGCATTTCGGCCATTGATGACGACATTGGCATTCGCGCCCAGGAAACCCCTTGCGCACGCATTGCCGATCCCGTCGGTCGAGCCGGTCACCAGAGCGGTCTTGCCGCTCAAATCAACTTCAAGCATCGTTTTCCTCGATCGTTATTCTAATTATTGGCCTTTGGCGGAACCGGAGCGCACCAATGCCGCCCGGCCCCGCCCTCAATCCGGCCTATCTCAAGCGAAGGCCGCCGGCGCTTCGTCCAGCAGGATGGTCTTGGTTTCGAGATAGGATGCGAAGCCTTCCGCCCCGCCTTCGCGGCCGATGCCGGATTGCTTGAATCCGCCAAACGGCAGCGTGTAATCCATCTTCATGCCATTCTGGCCGAAGAAGCCCGTGCGCACTGCGCGTGCAACCTTGTAGGCAGCTTCGGGATCGTTCGTGAGCACCGATCCATTGAGGCCGAAATTGCTTTCATTGGCGATGCGGATCGCATCTTCCTCATCCTCGGCAGGGATCAAGCTCAGGACCGGGCCGAAGATCTCCTCTTGCGCGATACGGCTCTGATTATCGACATTGGCGAACAGCGTCGGTTCGAGGAAATAGCCCTGGTTGAGATGGCTGGGACGATTGCCTCCGGTCACGAGATCGGCGCATTTACGGCCTTCCTCGACATAGCTCTCCACACGTTCGAGCTGGCGCTTCATGGCCAAGGGGCCAAGCTGGGTTTCAGGATCGGTGCTGTATCCGATCTTGATCTTTTCCATCTCGCCCTTGATCAGTTCGGCTAGCTTGTCGTGCGACTTCTTGGGCACGATCGCACGGCTAAGCATGGCGCAAACCTGCCCGCTCATCACCGTAATCGTATTTGCAAGCAGAGATGCCGCTTCTTCAAGCGGATAGTCGTCGCGAATGATCGCGGCCGATTTCCCGCCCAGTTCAAGCGTAACGCGCGCAATCCGTTCGCCGCATGTGCTGGCAATGAGCTTGCCGGCCGCGGTCGAGCCGGTGAAGCTGACCTTGTCGACATCGTGATTGGAAACGAGTGCGTGGCTCGCTTCGCGGTGACCGCAAACGAGGTTCACGACGCCCGGCGGAAGGCCCGCCGCTTCGGCAGCTTCGGCCATGATATAGGCCTCCACCGGTGTTTCCGGCGCTGGTTTCATGACGATAGTGCAACCCGCTGCCAGCGAATTGGCCAGCTTGGTGCCCATGATCGCATAGGGCCCGTTCCAGGGGGCAATTGCCGCGACTACGCCAACCGGCTCGCGGGCGATAATGCCGGTATCGCTGAACTTGCTGGGCACGCGTTCAACGAACGGGAAATCGTCCATCATATTGACGATGTGACGCAGGGTTTCCGTGCCCACGGAAGACAGCATGGGGGCAAAGCTCATCAGCCCGCCCATCTGCAGGTTCCAGGCCTTGGCGATTTCCGCTTCGCGCTTGGACAGCTCATCGCACAGGCGAAAGAGAAGCTGTTGCCGCTCCTTCACCGACATCTTCGTCCAAGGCCCTTCATCGAAGGCTTTGCGCGCGGCGGCAACTGCACGATTCATGTCCTGGACATCGCCCTCCACGACCTTGCCGACGACGCTCTCGGAATCGGGCGAGACGATCTCGATCCACCGTCCGCTGGATGCTTCCACCCATTCGCCGCCGATAAAGACCTTGTCGGGATGTGCGAGAAAATCGGTTGCCGCAGTTTCCGAAGGGATCGTGATAGTGCTCATGAATCTTGTGCCTTTTCCTTAGAGTTTGTGGGCCGGATCAGTGCGCGTGTGTACCTGGCGGCGGCGGGCCTTTCTTGCGCCCCTCTTCTAGAGGGCCGTCGACCATCGAGCGTCCCGAGACGCTGTAGGGCGGGATACCTTGCCGCACCGCCCAATGCGCATCGATCTTGCCATCGACAACTTTGTAGAGATGCATTTGCGAATAGCCGAGCGGGTTTTCGCCCGTATCGCCCTTCCCGTGGAACAGCACGAAGCGGCCGTCGGCCATGAACCGCGCTTCCTTGAACGTCTCGCCGCGCTCGTTCGCAGCCTTGAGATGTTCGATAAGAGCCTGCTTGCCCTGCGCGCCAACGCGCGGACTATATTCCTCGAAATCCTCGGACATATAGGTCTCGACCGCTTCCGAGATCCTGTTCGGATCAGCGATCATCTCAAGAAAGCTGCGCACTGTCGCCAACGAACTATCACGTAGCGCCGCATCGCCCGGCGTACCGCAAATGGGATCGCTGGCCGTATTTCCGAGTGCGACTGCGGCTTCATAATCTCCGCCCTGGTTGCACCAGATCTTGAGCGGGTTTTCCGTTTCGGTAATCGGCTCGATCGCGCTCCAGTGCTCTGCGAACTTGTTGTTCTCCACACGCCAGATGTCGACGAAAACCCGGCCCTTGTCCGACTTCCCGATGAACACATGCGATTTCATCATCACGAGATCATCTTGGGCCAGCATCAGATGAACGACGGTCGCGAACTCATCTGTCGGGAGGACCGTCTCCGACGCTTCTTCCCGCCGGCCTTCCAGAAACTCTTCGTCGCCATCGTCGCCATCGCCGATGTCGGGATCGTGCTGCATCAAGCCCGGGCCGAAATGCGTGGCGAAAGCCTGCATCGGATCGCGTTCGCCAACGAGCAACCGCACATAATCCCGTATCAGGTACCGTGAATATTCCGTGTCGCCCATTCCGTACTGCCTTTCCTGACTCTCTCTTGGCCGCTTGCTGTGTTCCAAGCTGGCCGACATCTCGATTCTACCCAAACTAATTAGTTTGATTCGACTCTCGAAATCAATACACTTTCGTTATACTATCGCGTGCACGCCACGCTATGACAAGGAGAGGAGAGATAACTGAGGCGGCCAGTTCAATCGGTATGCGCGCCTGCAACCGTATCTAGATGAAATCACAAAACCGAAGGGAGTGCCTGATGGCCAACGAAGGAATGACACCCGAAGAAATCGTTCATGACTGCAACCGCCTGATCATGGACCACCGCGCGATGGAAGCCGTCGAAAAATACATCGCCGACGACTTTATCGAGCATAACCCCATCGTACGCGGCGGGAATCGCGAAGGGTTCATCGAACATCTCGTCGAAGGGGGCCTGACCGATCCGGACAAGCCGCGGATGAAAATGGTGGTCGATCGCACCATTTCGTCCGGGAACATGGTGGTCACCCATATCCATGTCGAGACGGGGCCCGATAGCCCCATACTTGTGTTCATGGACATTTACCGCGTCGAGGACGGCAAACTGGTCGAACATTGGGACGTGATGCAGCCCGTGCCCGAAGAATCGGTCAATGGCCGGGTGACCATGTACTGATACCCTTGGGCCCTTCCGGCACTGCCGGAAGGGCCCAATAGTTCCTAATATCCAGCCGTGAAACGCTGCCGGATATGCTGGGGGTTTTCCAGCTCGTCCAAGGTGGCCACGGCAAAATCCTGATAGCTGATGAAGCTCTCGCCCTTTTCGTCGACGATCAGATCGTCGAGCCCAAGGCGGAACTTACCAGTACGCTTACCTGAGGCGATCCCCTGCGACGGGCTGAGGAATGTCCAGTCCAGATCCGTGATGGTCTGCAGATGCATCAGATGCGCAGCCATTGCCCAAATCGCCGACCGGGCCCAGTCCGGCAGTTCCATTGCATCGAAGACCCGCTTGCCGTCAGGCGTGATGAGGCTGCCTGCGCCGCCGACCCAGAATACGCGCTTGATGCCGGCATCCCGAACCGCGTCGAGGATCGAATCGGCCGCAAGGATCGTCTTGGGCCCGATCTTCGGATCGTCAGGCGGATTACCGTGAGATACGACAACCGCGTCATGCCCTTTCATCGCCTCTGCAAGGCTGGACCGGTCCATCACGTCGCCTTCGTAAACGGAAAGCCTCTCGGCAGGGGCCAGTTTCGATGCGTCGCGGGTCATCCCGGTTACCGTGTGGCCGCGAGACAGTGCCTCTTCCCTAATGCACGCGCCGATATTGCCGGTGGCTCCAACAAGAAATATTTTCATAACAACTGTTTCCCATAGATTGGCGGGATTGGCTCAGTACATCCGCACAGCCTTGTTCGCGGGATTGTCTGGCTCGGTTTGCACCAAATCCCAGTGCTCGACTATTCGGCCGTCTTCGACCCGGAAAAGGTCCATGAAGACGACCGTCGGCATGCCTGGCTCCGTGATATGCTGATGGATGAACACGAACTGGCCTTCTGCCATCACGTGATCGATATGAAGCTCCATTTGCCGGTCGTTCGGCGCTTCCTCGGTAAAGCCCATATCGCGAAGCGACTTGACCAGACCTTCCAGATTGCCGCCTTCGGTCTCGGGATTGTGTTCGACATAATCCTTCGAGAAGTACTTCTCGACCGCCTCTATGCCGCGTTTCGACACCATAAGGCGATTGGCTGTCTCAACGATTTCCCTTGGCGTGAGCGATTCATTGTCCATCGCATTTCCTCCAGCTTGCATGCCGAAACGATCAGCGAAAGCCGCCGGAGACCTGGAGGTTGGCACCGGTAATCCACGCCCCGGCATCGGAAGCGAGGAATACGGCAGCCGGTGCAATATCCTCCGGCGAACCCAGCCTGCCCAGCGGTGTTTTGGCGATGATCGGCTTCACGATTTCGTCGCCCCAGTCATAGACCGGGTGCCCATCGGTATGCGTCACGCCGGGGGAAATCGTGTTCACCCGAATCTGCCTTGGGCCGAGTTCCTTGGCGAGTGTCTCGCTGATATCATTGAGAGCCGCCTTCGAGGCGCTGTAGAGCGTCGTGCTGGCCTCTGGCGAAAGCACAATCGTCGAGGAGATGTTGAGTACGCTCGAGCCTTCACCGAAATGCTTGAGGGCTTCTTGGGTGAGGATGATGGGGCCAAGAACGTTGATATTGAAATGCCGATGGAACTCTGCCTCGGTAATATCTTCGATTGCGGCCATGTCGTACGCAGCCGCATTGTTCACGAGAATGTCCAGCCGGCCGAACTCCGCGACTGTTTCGCTGACCAGGCGCCGGGCATCTTCCACCGACGCCACATTCGCTTGAATGGCAATCGCGTTGCCGCCTTTATCCTTGATCGCTTTGACGACTCTGTCTGCGCCGCTGCTGTCGGAAGAATAGTTGACTGCGACTGCGGCGCCTTCGGCAGCCATGGCTTCAGCTATTCCTGCGCCGATTCCTTTTGACGCGCCTGTCACCAGCGCAACCTTGCCTTTCAATTTCATTTTCTCTTCATCCTCTCGATAAATGGCTCTTGCCGGGCATGAAGATTCGCGGGACATCGCGAGGATTCGGTTCCTCAACAGCCCCTTACCCGGCCAAGCCTTCCCGCCGCGGAAAGCAGAGTCCCGATCGTCGCCTGAACCTCGCCATCGACTTTTTCCGAACTAATTGGTTTGACTTCGGATCACAATAGTATAATTTATCGGTAGTCAATCTGCTCGGATCGCCGAGCCGAGTCCCTCAGGCTCAATGCGCAAGATACCTGTCGCGAAACGGCAAGTGCTTGCGCCTTGGCAAAGTGGGCTTGGCAAAACGATGTCGGCAAACTTGGCTGGAACGAGAACGCGCGATCAAGCGCCTGATCTATTTGGGAGAAATTTCGAATGAGGACGAAACCTTTTCTTTTGGCCGGCGCAGCCCTGGCGGGATTTGCCTGGAGCCCGGCCGCCTTCGCGCAGGACGAGAGCGAGGCAGCGGACTACAATGCACCGATTGTTGTGACCGCTCAGTTCCGCGAGCAGGCGCTGCAGGATACGCCTCTGGCGATCACTGCAATCACCAGCGACACACTGGCCGAGCGCGGCCAGGCTAGCGTTTACGAAATCGCTAACCAGGTTCCGAACGTTACGCTGAAACCGTCGGTCGCCGCATGGGGCCCCAGCTTGGTCGCCTCGATCCGCGGCGTCGGACAGTACAACTTCAACCCGGCTCTGGAACCCGGCGTCGGTGTATTCGTGGACGATGTCTACTACGCCACGCTGACCGGCTCACTGCTCGAACTGCTCGATCTCGAGCGTGTCGAGGTGCTGCGTGGCCCGCAGGGCACCCTGACCGGCCGCAACTCGATCGGCGGTGCCGTTCGTATGATCACCAAGCAGCCGACTGGCGACAATAGCGGCTTCATCGAAGCCACTGGCGGCAGCCGCAAGCTGGTCGGTCTGCGCGGTGCGATCGACCTCGCCGTAACCGACACGATTTCGGCTCGCATCTCGGCCATGGTGAAAAGCCAGGACGGCTACATCGAGAATCTCGACTACGGATGCGTGAATCCCAATCCGGACATCCCGGCAACCGTATCGTCGAGCGACTGCAAGCGCGGTCCCAATATGGGCGGGACCGGCAATCAGGCTATCAGGGGCCAGCTGCGCTTCGAACCGAACGATCAGTTCGACTTCACGCTGACCGGCAACTACACCCGTGAAGACCGCATGTCTGCCGGCCCGGTTCTACGGTCGGCCAATTTCGACAATCCGGAAACCAACCCTGTGCCCGGCGTGCCGTATGATGCACGCTTCATTTGCGGCCCATACTGCAACTACGCGACCTTCCAGAACGGCCCCGGCCGTGATGGATATCCGGCATTCGCCTCGCAGGTTGATCCGCGCACCTATTTCGAAGGTTTCGGAATTTCCGGTAATGCCAATTACGATTTCACCGACACTCTTTCGCTGACCTCGATCACGGCTTACCGCGAATACACTTCGTCCTTCGGCATGGACGGTGACCTGTCACCGGCACGCCAGGATTTGTCGCAGATCGACCTGAAGCACCGGTTCTTCAGCCAGGAAGCGCGCGTCAATGCCGATCTCGGAATGGCGACGCTGACCGTCGGCGGCTTCTATTCGTGGCAGCAGACGGACATGAACTACTTCCTGGATGTCCGTCCGTACTTCCTGCAGTACACGACTGACGACGAAATCCCCGGAAACACGCTGGCTGCCTTTGCGACCGCAATTGTCAACGTGACGGACGCGATGACGGTTACGGCCGGCATTCGCTACACCGAGGAAGAAAAGACCTATAACTACAATCAGTTCAGGCTCGATGGCTCCGTCAACGACCCTGCCCTGCAGGGCCAGAGCGGCACGTATGATGACAGCGTGGTCGATTATCGCTTGAGCGTCGACTATCGCTGGTCGGACAACTTCCTGACCTATGCGACGTTTGCGACGGGCTTCAAGGGCGGCGGGACCAACCCGTTCCCGGCAGCTCCGGCTCTGATCCTTCCCTTCGCACCGGAAAAGCTGAAGAACTACGAGATTGGCTTCAAGAGCGATTTCCTGAACAATCGCGTGCGCTTCAATCTGACCGGCTTCCTCAACGAGTATGACGGCGTTCAGCTGACCCGTCTCGACGTTGCCGAATTCGGTTTCGATTTCGGTAGTCTGATCGTGAATGCGGGCAACGCGACCACGAAGGGTATCGAAGCCGAATTCTCTGCCGAGCCGGTGGACGGGTTCAATCTCAATGCTTCGGCCAGCTATCTGAACTTCGAGTTCGACTATGTCGATCCTGCGACGTTCCTGACGACCGACGTTGTTCCGCCCTTCACGCCCGAATGGAAATGGGCAGCGGGCGCACAATATGAGATCGATCTGGGCAACAGCTCGCTGACGCCGCGCATCGACGTGGTCTATCAGAGCTCGATCTACACCAATGCGGCGAACGCGCCGTCGAACCAGATCGATGAATACACGGTCGCGAATGCGCACCTGACGTGGAAGAACTACGAAGGGGATCTCTCGATCGCCCTGCACGTCAACAATCTGTTCGACGAATACTACCTGCTGAACAACTTCGACCTCAGTGGATCCAGCGGCATTGTCCAGGATTTCCCTGCCGCTCCGCGCGAGTTCTCGGTTGTTCTCCGCAAGGATTTCTGACCCTTAACAGGGCGGATTGAATGACTGCGCCGGGAACCTCCAACAGAGTTTCCCGGCGCATTTTTTAACTGCGTCACGCAAGCCGATTGGCCGCCGGCGATGGCCGGCCGACTGCTGTATCGAAAACATAAGAGTCATCTGCGCGAGGAACCAAGGAAGTCATGACAGAGCAAAGCACACAGCCGCAGGATTATCCTTCCGCCGCGCCGGACCGCATCTATCAGTTCGGCGCCTTTGCAACGCTCATAATGCTTTTCCTTTATAGCGGGTTTTGTCTGCAGGCCTTGCCTGTCGTCGCCCCGTCCATTCTCGAAGAATGGAATATCCCTGCGCGGGACATTGCGACGCCGCTTGCGCTGACAGCTGTCGGCATGGGCCTTGGTGCCGTTCTTGGCGGCTATCTTGGAGATGCCCGGGGAAGGAAGTTCCCGATCATCGGCTTCGCAGGGCTGCAAGGTCTGGCGATGTTCTTCTGCAGTTTCGCAACGGACCTCACCGGCCTCTATGCCCTGATCTTCATAAACGGCCTGGGACTTGGCGGCTATTTCTCCTCAGGGATGGCCCTGATGACCGAGCTGGCACCTGAGGACAAGAAGGGCCTGATGATCAGCTTCGCCATTCTGGCAGGCCCCCTGGGGTTAGGCATATGCTCGCTTGTCGGCAGTGTCGTCGCACCTGCTTATGGTTGGGCATCCATATTTCTAATTGGCGGCGTTGCCGCCGTCCCGCTGGTCGCAGCGTTGGCATTGTTCGTGCCTGAATCACCTCGATACCTGCGCAGAATGCCGGAACGCGCCGAACTCAGGCAGAAAATCCTGACGCGCCTTGGGCTGCCGGAGGAAGAAGAGGTCCTAGAAGCTCCGGAGGAGCGGCCCGGCATGCATTTGGTCGGCACGCTGTTGCGTGAACGGCTCGGCACCACGCTGCTTCTGTGGATTGTGTTCTTCGTGATGTATGTGCTTGGCTCATCTGTCCTGGGCTGGGTGCCGGTCGTCTTGTCATCTCTGGACTTCGACCTCGCCTTCGCAGCCCGGTCGCTTTTCTTCTGGACGCTCGGCAGCATGATCGGAACGCCGCTTTCCGGTTGGTTCATCGGCCGGATCGGCGCTCACAAGACCGGCCTCATGTTTTCCGCGATCGCAGTGGCAGCAATCAGCCTGCTCACCTTCGCGGATTTGAGCCCTCAATCAGGCAACCTGATCCTCATCCTGCTTCCCTGCGCCGGGTTCGCTGTCGCCGGTGTGGTCACTACGCTCTACACCCTGGCTGCGGAATCCTACCCCACGGCAATGCGTGCCACGGGTATCGGCCTGGCCGACGCAGTCGGACGAATTGGTGGAATTTTGGGCGCTTATTCAGGCGTGATTGCGATGGAACAGGCCGGAGCCTTCGGGTTCTTCTTCGTGATCCTGTGCCTGGCCGCAGTGACTGTCGCAGTGCTCTTCCTGTTGTGGCTCGGCCACAGAAAGACAGCCTAGCTCCTGGCACGGGACGTTGGAGTGGCGGCCTATGCGGCCGCCCTCGCCTCCTGCCGCCCTATTTTTGGCTGCTGGAAGGTGCCTCGGAAATCAACCGATGCGAAATCTCGATCACGGTTGCGCGGTCGCGTTCAAGAGCCGCTTTGCGGGCCGCGCCGGTAACCTTCGTTCCCAGCTCATGGATATAGACCGGTGCAAGGATCCTGCTCATCGCCATGCTTGAGATCAGATTCAACAACAGTACCGGATCCCAATTCGGATCGATAGTCCCCGCAGCCTGGGCCGCCTTAACCGAATTGATCCGGGCCTCGATGATCTCCACTCTGGGATCGTCATCAGGCAGGCTCTTGTCTCCCAGTTCGAGCAAAAACCACAGCCAGATTCTGACATCGTCGGGATTATTATAATAATAGTCGAATACGCTGCCGATGAAGTCGTCCACATTATCCGGATCGAGCAGCACAGATTGCTGAAATCTCAAGGACTGTTCGACCTGGATCTCTTTGATCAATTCGGACTTGCTACTGAAATAGAAGTATAGACGTTCCTTGCTGGTCCCAGCCATACGCGCAATTCGGTCTACCCGGGCACCGGCAAATCCGTGTCTCACCAGTTCCTTGCGAGCGGCAACGATGATGCGCGCACGCGCATCGGAGTTGGAATTTCTCTTGGACGAACGCTTCGCTTCGGAAGGTTTTTTCTCACGCACCATATGAACGGTATAGAGCATCGGCTCGTCGCATCAACTGTAGAGCAATATCCAAACTAAATGGTTTGACGATTGGCTTGATACGACTTAGTCAGAATGGCGCAAACTGGCGGAAAGGCTATAGATTTTGACGGAACTTCGGGGAAAGGTGGCAATTGTCACGGGGGCTTCCAAAGGCATTGGTGCAGGCATTGCACGGCACTTGGCCGCAGCAGGGGCAACGGTTGCCGTAAACTATGCTTCAAGCAAGGACGCTGCGGAAAAGGTTGTTTCGGAAATCACCGAACAAGGCGGGACTGCAAAAGCAATAGGCGCCGATGTTTCCAACGAAGCAGACGCGGCGAGACTGGTTTCCGAAACGCTGGAAGCTTTCGGACGGGTCGACATCATTGTGAACAACGCCGCGTATTTTCGCTTTGGTCCGGTCGAGAAGACCACCTTGGATGGATTTCGCCGCCATTTCGAAACGAATGTCTTCGGTCCGATCCAAATACTGATCCAGGCTCTCGACCATCTTGGACCGGGTAGTTCGGTTATCAACATCGGTTCTGCCGGTGTGGTCAATCCAACCAATAATGCCGTCCTCTATGGGGGATCGAAGGCAGCACTCGAGAAGATCACCACATTCATGGCCAAGGAACTTGGCCCTAGGGAAATTCGCGTGAACATGGTGCGGCCAGGCGCAACCGATACCGAAGGGAACCGCGAGGTCGGCACTTTCGACGATCCGGAAATCATGGCAGCTCTCAAAGAGCATACCTCTCTCGGACGGATCGGGACGCCCGACGATGTCGCGCCCGCAGTCACCTTTCTTGCGTCGGACGAAGCGCGCTGGATTACCGGTGCCGTGCTGGACGCTTCAGGCGGATTCAGCTGACGCTACGCGCATCGTGAAACGGACAATGAAGAGGCCGAAGTGACTGAACAGGCAATGGCGCCCAAACGCGTAATCGAGGAAATCTACCAGCTGTTCCAGCAGCAGCGCGGCATGGAAGCCGTGGAGCGATATTTTTCACCGGACTATGTCGAACACAATCCCGACATTCCGGGTGGCAACCTCGACGGGTTCAAGCACGTGCTCGTGCGCGAAGGGCTTGATGAGCCGAGAGGGCATCCAATGGAGATGGACGTCCTGAAGATCGTTGCCGATGGCTGCGACGTTGCCGTCCACCTGAGGATACGCCAGCCCGATCAGCAAGACCTCATGATCATGGAATTCTACCGGGTGGAAGGCGGCAAGGCCGTCGAACATTGGGACGTCATGCAAGTCGCACCGGTCGATCCGGTCAACAAGAACCAGCGCATGGCCTAAGCCTCGCCACAGCGCGAGACAACTCACTCACGCCCAAAGCCATTGATCAGTCCCAGGGCCCGCGCGGCGGCCGGGAAAGGACTTCGGGCAAAGCGGTTTCAAGCCACTGGGTGATCGTCTTTCGCGGCCTGCCCGCAAGAGTTTCGGCGTCGTCGCTAACCCCGTCATACCACCCTTCGCGGATCGCCGTGGCCATCATCGCAAAAATCGGAACGGTCTCTGGATGAGAGCCCGCCTCGAGCAGCTTTTCGGCCAGCTCGTCAGGCTCCACCATCGCCAGCTCGATCTTCTTGCCGGAGACTTCGCACAGTGCGCGCCAGATATCTTCTGCAGTCAACGCCTTAGGCCCGGTTATGTCGAACGTCTTGTTCGCACTGCTGTCGGAAAGCAGAGCACCCGCATCGGCAGCCGCCGTGTCCTCTCGCGAGACGTGAGAAATACGGCCTTGCGCAGTCGCCGCATAGAATACGCCGCTATCGACGGCATGACGCCAGTGATGTTCCAGATGCCAATCGGGCCATTCCCAGTGCCGCAAAGCCGTCCATTTGGCGCCGCTGGCCTTGATGGCCTCTTCCGTCTCCCAGTGGTCGATATGCGCATCGGCCAGGGTATCCGGATCGGCATGGGGCGCAGAAGTGTAGAAAAGATGCGAAACCCCCGCCTCTATCGCCGCCGCAATGGCCGCCTTGTGCTGCTGCACGCGAACGCCCGCGATGAAAGCTTCGGGGGTGCCGCTGATCAGAAGCATCCTGCGCGCTCCGCGAAACGCGTCGACAAGCGTTTCAGGCTTGTCATGATCGGCTGCACGCACCTGAATTCCCTGCGCGGCCAGTTGCTCAAGCCGCTCTGGCGACCTGGTAGTCGTGATCAATTGCTGCGGCGGCAGGCCGCGCTTCAGCAGCTCTTCGATGATCAGCCCGGCAAGCTTCCCGGAGCCACCCGTCACCAATATCGGCAGGTCTTCAGTCATTGCCACTTTCCAATCCTTCCCAGTTTGAACGTTCAGGCTCCGATGCCGGCTGCGGCGTAGACCTCGCGCAAGCTGAGCGCCTGACGGCCTGTGATCATTTTCACGTGATGCGAGCAGATAGCGGAATATCCATCACGAATTGCATGTTCGGATGAGAGCAAATCCGCCATCGTGAAGGGGCCGATCCAGGTGTCTGCCTGGTCTTTCCCGTCATCTTCATCATCGGAGGTGACATATTCGATCGGCTTTCCGCTCATCTGCGAAGCCAGGGCCGCCGCATCGCGGTGGGACAGCAGCTCCGGCCCGGTAATTTCATAGACGGCACCGGCATGCCCGTCATTCGCGATTGCGTAGGCCGCTGCACGCGCACAATCCTGCTTCGCAACCACCCCCAGACAGCCATCGCCGGAATGGGATATCCATTGGCCGGTTTCGATCGCCTGCGGGGCAATCGCGTTCGCCAGAATGTCGGCGTAGCCGGACATACGCAGGATCGTCGCCTCCATTCCGCAATTGCGGAGAAGCTCTTCCGTGAATCTATGGTCCGGAATGATGAAAGATGGATTGCGTGGATGGATCCCGACACTGGAGGTGTAGGCCACCTGCCGAATGCCAGACTCCTTCGCCGCTTCGATTGCGTTGCTATGCTGGAGCCGGCGCTGCTCCCCCACTGAGACGGTACTGATGATCAGCGCCCGCTCTGCCCCAGCGAATGCTTTCAGCAAGCTCTCGGGCTCATCGAAATCGCCGTAGCGGACGTCCATCCCCTTCTCGCGGAATTCGTCGAGGCCTTCCGGAGAGCGGCTCACAAGTATGACATCTTCAGCCGGCACGACTTCCAGGATCGAAGCAGCTGCCAGCCGTCCGAATTCACCCGATGCACCAGTAATCACAATAGACATAATTCAACTTTCCCGGCCTCTGCTGATACCCAGCAGCAAGGCACGATTTAGGCTGCGAAACGCGAGAGTGCTTCAAGCACGAGCTTCATGTCCCACATGTCTTCGTCGACATCGAACATGTCCGAACGGAAGGGCTCGATCGATGCGAAATCGCCATTGCGCAATTTGTTGACCCAATTGGGGTCCGCAATCATGGCTCTGCCAACGGCAACCAGGGCAAAGTCTCCCCGTGTAAAGCGCCGCGCCAGCTCGCCAAGGCTGGCCAGCGGTTCGAGCGCATCGGGATCCTCTTCCGGTCCGAACAGAAGATCCTTCACTCCGACAGTACCGACTGCGACGACCGGGCTGTGCCCGACCTTGGTCGTCCATCCTGCCAGGCCAAGGTCACTGTCAGGCCATTCAGGCATGTAGAAGCGGCGCGTAGAAGCGTGAAACAGGTCTACGCCGGCATCTTCCCATGCGTTGATCGCCAATTGCAGTTCCTCGGGAGTGGCGAACAGTTTCGCGTCGAAATCGACTTCCTTCCACTGCGAGAAGCGCCATCCGATGACGAAATCCGGCCCCACGGCGGAACGCACTGCACGGATCACAGCCAGCGGATAAGCAAGCCGCTGCGCTAGATCGCTGCCGCCCAACCCGTCCTCGCGGAGATTGGTCTCGTGCCAGCAGAATTGATCGAGCAGAAAACCATGCGCCGAGTGGATCTCCACTCCGTCCGCGCCCATTTTTTGCGCCGTAAGAGCGGCGGTAACATAGGCATCGCAGATCTCGTCGAGCTCTTCCTTGCTCGCCGCCCGTCCGTTGACTTTCCCCTGATAAGCCAGCCCGGAAGGACTGAGCGTTCCTTCAATCCCTTCCGGCCTCAGCGAGCCCTCATGGAAGAGCTGCATGAACATGTTTCCGCCAGCATCCTTCACGGAGCCGACAACGCGCTGCCATGCCTCCAGCGTATGCGGCGCCAGCTTCGCGGCGGCAGGTTGTCCGGTTGCACTTGGATGGTCGATCGCAGTGGCTTCGCTCACTATCAGGCCCGCCCCGCCGCGCACGCGCTCTACATAGTAGTCGGCCAATTGCGCCCCTGGCACACCATCCACGCACCAGCCGCGCTGCATGGCAGGCAGCACGAAGCGGTTTGGCAAGCGCAGTCCATTGACTTCCAATGGCTCGAACAGCGGCTCAAGCAAGTCCGACTTCATTGGCGCAGCTTTGCCACTGCGCGCTTGCGCAAGAGATGGATTTTACCGGACAAGACCATTCACTGCTTCCTCTCCAACGATGCGGCGACTGGTGTCAGTCCACCCGCAAACCCCAAACTGATTAGTTTTGAATTCAGTAACTGAATACGAAAGTTTATGCAATCTGCGCAGCCCATCATTCGCTACCGGATCGCTTCCGCTTTCTCATTTTTCGGTCATCGAGTTTTTCGCGACAGATTGGAAATAGGCCATGGTGCCCAATTCGATGGCTACCGGAGCACCGATCCCCAAAACGATCGCGACGACATGCACGATCGGCCGCAGGCCCGATGACGGCCGGGCACCTTGTGTATCGGAGGAAAGCGGATCCGTTCCGATACTCATTAGCGACGATAGAGTGACGCCGGCTGGGCCACGATCTCGATAGGCCAGCAACGGCAGAAAACTGTCCAGCCTGGCCAGTACGATAATCCCGTTGAATGCAATCGCGAGCAGTCCGACGATCAAGCCGACTGTCCCGCCATTGATCACCAGCATGACATAAGCAATTGCGAAGGTGACTGGAAAAGCCAGCAGCGCGGCCAGAGGCACGAACCTGTTTGCCAGCAACGCGGCGCCAGTCACCAATTCCACCGCCTTCACCACTGCAAACAGCCCGGTATTCTCCAGCGCCGTGATCAATTCGCGGCCCAACGGAGATGAGCCTGGCGGCGGCGGAGTGAAGGCCACAAAGTGATTGATTCCATTGAAAAAGAACCAACCACCGAAAAAGAATTGTATCACATAGGATGTGACCACGAACGCGCGCGCCGCTCGGCCCGCACCTTCAGACTCAATTGCCTGCGCCACGACGAAACCTCTCCTTCACCATCACCTGATCAATCCACCTGCGCGCATTTGCGCGCCTGACGTCAAAGCTCGCCGGTCACGAAAGTCGGCATGCCGCCTTGGTTGATGATCGTGCGGCTGGTGATCATCCAGACGCCGTCTTGCTTCTCGAAGGTCGTTTCTTCGGTGCCCTGCTCTACCAGGCGAGGCGCGGTGTAGACGTTGTCGTTGATGTAGCCGGTCCACACCGTGCGCATTCTGGCCGTGTTGCCGTTAATCTCGATGCGCGGGTTCGACAGGGTGATGTGATAGGTGCTGTCTTTCAGAATGCGCGGATCCGTTTCCGTCGTATACAGGCCGCGGATCGCTTCCCGGCCTTCGAAACGAGCGGTATTGACCTGCAGAACGGCATCTTCGGTGAAATAATCTCCGATATCGTGGCGCACATTTTCCGTCAGCAGCGCATAATATTCAGTCATCATATCCTCGACCTGGATGCGGTCGAGCAAATCTTCCTGGCTGAGCGGTGCGCTGCGAGCCAATGCAGGTTGTGACGGAGCAAGAACGGCCAGCGCGGCGGCCGTCAGCAACGCCTTGGAACACCATTTCTTGCCAGCAATCTTATGCGACATAACTTTTCTCCCAAATATCTGATAATTATTATAAAAACTCGATTGCGCTGCAAAATCGGGACTTGCCCGATTCCGCCTTCAATGAGGCTGGCCTTTGCGCACATCGTCCCAATGCTCGACGATCATCCCGTCTTCGAAACGGAACATGTCGAATGAATATCCAATGTAAGTTTGGCCGGGCATGTCGGGTTCGGGAACGTCGAGATCCCAGACGAGCGTAACCAGGTCGCCATCGGCAAAGGCATGGATCAACCGCTTGGTTGTATGCGGCACGGCCTCCGGCGCCTTGGCTTTCTCCGCAGCAAGTTCCTTCACAGCTTCGTACAAGAAGTCTCGCCCGGGCGGCACGGCCGGATTGTGCTGCACATAATCCGGTGAGATGTATTTCAGCACCGCCTCCGGCTTGTACTCAACAATCACCTCTTGCCACATGTCGATCGCAAGCTGCTTGTTGCGCTTCTCGCCTGGCGTGTCGTTCCCACTTTCAGCCAACTATGTTCTCCCGCTCGAGCTTGTCATTTACCCGCCGGAGCGGGCACGAAATTCTAGATCACTGCTTTTGCGCCTCGGAGGGGCGCGGTTCCGCAGCTCCAAACTTTTTGGTTTGGAAGCGATAACTTGATTTGTATTGTTAGGCAATCGTGTCAGAACATACTGACGAAAATGAGAGGATAAGCATGGAAGACAAAAAAATCGACACCAGCCGGCACCCGAAAGATCCGCTCGAAGTCATCGAGATTCTGGATACGCTCATCATGGAGCATCGGGCCAAGGAAGCCATCGACCGGTTCATCTCGGACGACTTCATCGAGCACGACCCGACCGTCCGCGGCGGCGGCAAACAGGGTCTTTACGATTACATGGTCAATGAAGGCTGGGACAAGGACAACAACCCCAATGAGGAGCTGGTCGACATTGTTGACCGGCGCTTTGCAAGCGGTGAGTACGTTGTCACGATGCACCACATATTCCGCAACAAGGAAGATCGCGGAACGATGTATGTCGATGTGTTTCGCGTGGTCGACGGCATGGTGGTTGAACACTGGGACGTCTTCCAGCCCGTCCCGGAAACCACGAATGACAACCCGCATACGATGTGGTGAAGGCCCTCCCTCCCCTGCGCCCCGCTTCGGTGCGGGCGCAAGGGAGAATGGGACGGGCCGAACGCGGCCTGAGCCTAGATGTAATTGATACCGTGATCGGCCAATCTGCCTCGCAGATTGAAGACATCAAGGCTGGCCTCGCCCGCTGCCAGCAAGGTCCGCTTTTCCTCTTCCATAGCCTCCCGCTTGCGCGCGGCTTCGAGCACGGTGGGCGCGTTTTCGCGTTTGACGACGCAGACGCCGTCATCGTCCGCAACGATTACGTCACCAGGCGCCACCTCGGTGCCTGCGCATGAGATCGGCAAATTGACCGCGCCCAGGCTGGCCTTGATCGTGCCCTGGGAAAAAACGGCCTTGGACCAGACCGGGAAGCCCATATCCTCCAGCTCCCGCGTGTCGCGCACGCCGGCATCGATCACCAGGCCGCGGCACCCCTTGGCCATCGAAGAAACCGCCAACAGATCGCCAAAATAGCCGTCGCTGCAAGGCGATGTCGGCGCAACAACCAAAACGTCTCCTTCTGAAAGCTGTTCAAGCGCGACATGAATCATCCAGTTGTCGCCGGGCGGAACGGAGACAGTAACGGCAGATCCGGCAATGCGCGCACGGCGGTAGATCGGCCGCATGTAACTGGCCAGAAGCCCGGTGCGCCCCTGCGCTTCGTGAACGGTGGCAACGCCAAGTTCCGCAAGCCCGGAAACTACGCTTTGCTCCGCTCGTTCGATCTTCTGAACCACCGTTCCTGTAGACATTGTTCAACTTCCTCGCTTCACTGATATTTGGTCACGCTGCCGGATGACTGCGATGACTTTGCGCGACCTCGATAATGGCCTCGTGCCGGCCTTTCAAATGCGCACCTTTTCGATTGAATATCATTTCGCCTAACCTAATAGAGCGGCACAGCAAAGCGGATAGAGCGCGCCGAACCAATTTGGGTTGGCGCAGATCGCATCGCGATGCTGACGGGGCTATGGGGCGAAAGGGGGAAAGCGGCCGATGGCACAATCCGGGCTAGGCAGCTCATCCGATCGGAATGCGGCAGAAGGTCAATCCAGCGCCAAGAACGCCTGGATCCTGATCGCGCTCGCCATAACATTCATGTTCAATTTCCTGGATCGCCAGATCATGGCGTTGCTGGTCACACCGATCAAACGGGATCTGGGGCTGACCGACACGCAGATCAGCCTGCTGATCGGCTTCGCCTTTGTGATCTTCTATGCGATTGCCGGCATACCGATTTCGCGGCTGGTCGACCGGGGATCGCGCAAGTGGATCATCGGTGTTGGCGTTGGCTTCTGGAGCCTCATGACGATGGCCTGCGGCCTTGCGCAGAATTTCGTTCAACTCGCCCTCGCCCGCATCGGCCTTGGAATTGGCGAAAGCTGCAATACACCCTCGACCTATTCCCTCGTCACCGATCTCTTCCCCAGGGAGAAGCTCGCCAGGGCAATCGCGGTCATCAATCTCGGCAATGTGGGCGGGCAAGGATTCGCCTTTTTCGTCGGCGGATCGCTGATCGTCTGGCTTTCGACGGCACCGTTTGAGGGCATACCGCTTCTGGGCGGCCTGAAGCCCTGGCAGCTGACTTTCATGATCCTGGGCCTGCCCGGCATCCTGTGGGCCATCATCTTCGTGACCACCGTGCCCGAACCTCCGCGCAAGAATGAGCTGGGCAGCGGCCAGGTTGTGCCGAGCCTGATGGATGTGATCCGCTTCATGCTTCGCTGGCGCTGGGTCTATTTCCCCCTGATCCTGGGCATAACGATCAAGGCCATGCTGTCGTTCGGCGCCGCGATCTGGAGCCCGGCGCTGCTGGAGAGAAAGTTCGGCTGGGAGACTGGTGTCCCCGGCCTCTATCTCGGCCTCATATCGCTCAGCATGATGCCTCTGGGCTTGCTTGCCGGGGGATGGCTGGCAGACAAGCTCACGGCTCGGGGGCATGACAATGCCAATGCCCTGGTGCTCATGATGGCGATTGCAGCGTTGCTGCCTTTCGCCATCCTGTTCCCGCTTATGCCCACAGCCGAGCTTGCACTTACCATGCAGGCAGCCAGCTTGTTCTTCGGCGCCGCGGGCACAAGCCCCGGAAATACTGCGATGCAGCTCATAACCCCGGGCCGCATGCGCGGAACGGTTACTGCCTTCTACATTGCGATCATGAACCTGCTGGGCAACGGATTGGGTCCGCTCTTCGTTGCGCTGCTGACCGACCGAATCTTCAAGGACGAAGCGATGATTGCCAGTTCAATGGCGATTTCCGCCGCCATCCTGGCGCCGCTGGGATTGTTGCTCTGCTGGATAACCTACCGGAATTGCTGGTCCGCCATGGCAGAAGCCCGCCAGCGAAGCGCTTAAAGCGGGGCCAAACAGCAGGCAAAGGCCGGTAAAAAAAGAAGCGGCGCAGGCAATTCGCCCGCACCGCTCCCTTATTTCATATTTTCGCAATCGGTGACGCGATCAGTCCTCTTCGGCGATCCTTGCCTTCAGCCCGTCAAGCTCTTCGGAAAGCGCGATTTGGCAGGACAACCGGGAATTCTCGTCACGATGATCCGAACTGTCGAGCAAATCGGCCTCGTCTTCGCTGATCGGAGGCAACTTGTCGGCGAACGCGGGATCGACATGCACATGGCAGGTGGCGCATGACAGGCAGCCGCCACACAGCGCAAGCAATTCGTCGATCCCGGCATCGCGGATCACTTCCATAAGGCTCAGTCCGGGCTCGAGAGCGAGTTCCCGCTCCGATCCGTCACGTGTCGTGATGAAAACACTAGCCACGTCAGAAAACGACGACGGATCGGATGGATTCGCCCTTGTGCATGAGGTCGAAGCCCTTGTTGATCTCTTCGAGTGAGAGGATGTGGGTGATCATGGGGTCGATCTGGATCTTGCCGTCCATGTACCAGTCCACGATCTTGGGCACATCGGTGCGGCCCCTGGCTCCGCCAAAGGCGGTGCCACGCCAGTTGCGGCCCGTCACCAGCTGGAAGGGACGCGTGGCGATCTCCTTGCCCGCTTCGGCCACCCCGATGACGATGCTGGTGCCCCAGCCGCGATGGCAGCATTCCAGCGCCGTGCGCATCACTT
>JAUIFP010000067.1 GCA_030430365.1 Alphaproteobacteria bacterium
GTTCGCCGCCTCCGAACTCTTCTTCAATGTCGCTCTGGGATCGCTGGGGTCGTACATATGCATCCTCTTCTCTCACGTTAATAATGAGGATGCTAATCTTCCTGTCAATGCGTGGAAGGCACAGAGCGCCATTCTCATGCGATCGGCCAGCCGAATTCAGAGTAAAAAGGGTGAAAGCGGCGTCTCTTGCCCGCAGGCAGGAACCGAAGTAACATTATACCATCAATGCGGCCGCCCGCAGATACTCGACTACCCCCCTATAACAAGGGCGGGCGGCTATTCGCTCAGCTCCTCGGCGCGCTCTACCGGCGCAACGCCGTCCGCATCCGGCAATGTCCAGATCAGCACGTTCACGATCATGACGACGGCCAGCATCACCATCAGGCCGGCCTGTTTGGTGGTTCCGCCCCTACGCCACAGCACATAGGCCCCGATCAGCAGGGCGATGGCAGCTAGCACCAGCAGCGAAAGAACGGCATCCAGCATGCCTTGGGCCTAGCCCGCTTTGGCGATGCGGGAAAGCGCCAAGCGGCAAATTGACAGCATCCGCCCGGCACGACACAGACGGCGGATGGACCCAAGCGACTTCCTGCACCCTTCCCGCCGCCAGTTCCTATCGGGCCTCGGCGCGGGGCTTTCCTCGCTGGCCATGGCCGGCTGCGCCCCGCGCGCCGCACAGCTGGCATCTGCGCAGAACGAAGCCACCGCGGCGGCCAATGCGCTGCTGGAGAAAGTGGCCTGGAATCTTATCGAACTGTCGCCATCCACCGCGACCGGCCTGGGCATCGACACAGGCGAGCACGCAGATCTGCGCCGCCGCTTCGGCGATGTCTCGCCCAAGGGGATCGCCCGGCTGAAAACCACGCTGGAACGCGATCTTGCCCGCGTGCGCAGGCTGGACACCGCCGCGCTCGATCCCGTGACGCTGACCAGTATCGAGGTGGTCGAAAGCGCTTATTCCACGGCGCTGGAAGGCCTGGCCCTGCCCTATGGCGATATCTCCGTCGGCGGATGGCGTAACTCGCCCTATGTCGTGATCCAGAATGTCGGCTCTTATATCGACGTGCCGCGCTTTCTGGAGAGCGATCATCCCGTGAATGATGGGGACGACGCCGAAGCCTATCTCTCCCGCCTGGCCGCCTATCCCGGCATATTGGACGGCGAGCTGGAACGGCTGAAATCGGCGACCGCCATGGGCATGATTCCACCTGATTTCCTGCTCGACAAGGCCATCGCGCAAATGGAAAACTCGGTTGCAGACGCCCGCGCAGGCGGCGCGCTGGTCGCTTCGCTGACTAGCCAAACCGGTGATATTCCGGGCGATTGGGAAGCCCGCGCCAATAGGATCGTCAGCAATTCCGTCGCCCCGGCGCTGGAACGCCAGCTTGCGCAATTGCGCGACCAGCGCGCGCAGGCCACTTCCGATGCCGGCATGTGGGCGCAGCCGAACGGCGATGAATGGTATCGCTGGGCCCTGAAAGCCTCCACCACAACGGATCTCAGCCCCGACGAGATCCATGAGATGGGGCGCCAGCAGCTTTCCGAGATACACGGGCGGATGGACGCGATCCTGAAGGGGATCGGCTATGCCAGTGGCTCCGTGGGGCAGCGAATGCTGCAGCTGGCGGAAGACCCGCGCTACAAATTTGCCGAAGGCGATCCGGGCCGCGCCGAAATCATTGCTTTCATCGAAGAGCGGATCGACTGGATCCGGGCGCAGATGCCGCGCGCCTTCGGCACGCTCGTCGATGCCAATCTGGAAGTGCGCCGCCTGCCGCTATCGGAAGAGCCCGGCGCGCCCATGGCTTATGGCGGGGCGGGTTCGATCGACGGCAGCATTCCGGGCAAGATGTGGATCAACCTGCTGACCACCGATCTGCACCGCACCTATACCTTGCCTACGCTGGTCCATCACGAGACGATACCCGGCCATGTCTGGCAGGGGGACTACGCCAATCAGCTTCCGCTGATCCGTTCGATCCTGTCCTTCAGCGCCTATTCGGAAGGCTGGGCGCTCTATGCCGAACAGCTGGCCGACGAATTGGGGGCTTACAAGGAGCACCCGGAATGGCGCCTGGGCTATCTGCAGGATCAGGCCTTCCGCGCCTGCCGCCTGGTGGTCGACACTGGCCTCCACGCCAAGCGCTGGACGCGCCAGCAGGCGATCGAGTGGTTCCACACCACCAACGGCAATTCGCTGGACGAAGTCACGCCGGAGGTGGACCGCTATTGCAGCTGGCCCGGCCAGGCCTGCGGCTACAAGATCGGCCATAGCGAAATGATCCGCCAGCGCTCGCGCGCCCAGGCCGCGCTGGGCGACGCCTTCGATCTGCGCGCGTTCGACGATACGGTTGTCATGGGCGGCAACGTGCCGCTGGACGTGCTGGCGAAGAACGTGGACCGCTATATCGCCGGCGCGTGATGCGCCTGCACGACTCCGCCTCTGCCGGAATGTCATTTCGGTAATTGCCTTGCTATCGAAGCTGTGAAACAGCCAGCCGGGCAAAGAGGAGAAACAGATGCCCGCATTGCGCCCCGATATCGATCCGGACGGATTGCTGGAATATTCGGTCGTCTTCACGGACCGTTCGCTCAATCACATGAGCCAGGCCTTCCAGGGCGTGATGCACGACATTCACGAGACCTTGTGCGAAGTCTACAAGGCGCAGCGCGCCGTGGTCGTACCCGGCGGCGGCACCTACGCGATGGAGGCCGTGGCCCGGCAATTCGCCACCGGCGCCAAGGTGATGGTGATCCGCAATGGTTTCTTCTCCTACCGCTGGAGCCAGATCTTCGATGCCGGGTCGATCCCGGCCGAAGAGATCGTGCTGAGGGCGCAGCGCGTGGGTGAAGCCGATGACGATCCCTTCGCCCCCTTCCCGTTGGAAAAGGCCGTCGCCCGGATTCACTCCGAAAAGCCGGCAGTCGTCTTCGCGCCGCATGTGGAAACCGCATCCGGCATCATCCTTCCGGAAGACTATCTGGGCGCGATCGCCGATGCCGTGCATGCGGTGGGCGGGCTGTTCGTGCTCGATTGCGTGGCTTCGGGCTGCGCCTGGGTGGATATGGAAGCGACCGGTGTCGATGTGCTGATCTCCGCCCCGCAAAAGGGCTGGTCCGCGCCGCCTTCGGCAGGCCTCGTGATGATGCGCGATGCCGCGCTCGCGCGTTGCCGCGAAACCACCTCCACCAGCTTTGCCGCAGATCTCGGCAAATGGAACACGATCATGGAAGCCTATCTGAACGGCGGCCATGCCTATCACGCCACAATGCCCACCGACGCGCTGCGTGTTTTCCGCGATGCGATGCTGGAAACGAAACAGATCGGCTTCGACAAGCTTTGCGACGCGCAGTGGGCGCAGGGCAATGCCGTGCGCGAGATGCTGGCCAAGCGCGGGATCCATTCGGTTGCCGCTCCCGGCTATGGCGCCCCGGGCGTGGTGGTGAGTTTCACGAACGATCCCGAACTTCAGAACGGCAAGAAATTCGCCGCACTGGGCATGCAGATCGCTGCCGGCGTACCGCTGATGGTGGACGAAGGCGCGGGCTATAAGAGCTTCCGGCTTGGGCTGTTCGGGCTCGACAAGCTAAAGGACGTGCCTGCAAGCCTCGCCCGACTGGAAGCCGCGTTCGACAAGGTCTTCTAATTGCAAAAAGCTGGTTTTACGAAGTTTGAACGCCCAAATCTTACGCCTTCCGGACCACAGTTAACTGCAAATTAGGTCTAATCTGCCATGTGCTGGACATGGGAGCGAAAATTCCTCTGGAACAGCGCACGCGGGTGGAGAGCGGCTTTGCCGAGCGGCGTAGCCTCGCTTTCCGCATTTCCAGACAGGCTGCTTGGACTATCTTTGCCGGCGGACTGGTTTTTACCGGCCTGCTCGACGTCTTGACCGGAGACCGGATCTGGGTCGGTCCGCTCTATATCTGTTTTCTGGGATTGGCGGCCTGGGCCGTGGGATTTAAGGAAGCGGTCGGCGGTCTGTTTGCTGCCATAGGCTTCAGCTACTTCGCCAATAGCGGCGCGATCTATCCCTATCATGAGGCAGTCACGCTCTGGGACGTGATCATGCGCGCGCCGCCGGCATTCGTTGTCATTCTGCTCCTTGCCCATGCAAGGGCCTCCTGCGAACGCGAATGGCGCCTTGCGCGCACCGATCCGCTGACAGGTGCGCTCAACCGCAAGGCCTTTTTCGAACTGGCCG
Source organism: Alphaproteobacteria bacterium (assembly GCA_030430365.1). Classification (GTDB taxonomy): domain Bacteria; phylum Pseudomonadota; class Alphaproteobacteria; order Sphingomonadales; family Sphingomonadaceae; genus Andeanibacterium. The sequence continues at coordinate 4,206 of JAUIFP010000067.1, forward strand.
GGACCATCGAAGAAGCGCGCACATGGCACCTGCTGGCCTATGCCGATCTCGATGGGCTCAAGCGGCTCAACGATGCCGAAGGGCATGAGCGCGGGGATGAAAGCCTGTTGGCCTTCGCTTCGAGCGTGAAGGAAGCCATCCGCAAAGACGACATATTCGCACGCATGGGCGGTGACGAATTCATCGTCTACATGGCGGTGCGTGACGAGGCTTCGGGCCATTCCGTGGCAAAGCGGCTGCACCGCGCCATGAACGCCGCAACCAGCCAATTTGCCGACGGCCTGCAATGCAGTGTCGGCGTTCTGATACTGGAGCCAGGCAAGCGCTCTATCGACCGCGAACTGCGCAGCGCCGACCAGCTGATGTATCAGGCCAAGCAGGAAGGCGCCGCTCTATCCGTGGCAACAGGGCGGGAAATCGGTGAGCATTTCCTGCTGGCCAATCACTGGAAAGAAAGCAGCCCCATGCAAGCGGCTGCAGCTGCAGCCGGCGAAGAGCAGGCCGCATCCGAACGGCAAATTGCCCGCTCGCGCGGGAAAGCGGCCTGACGGCAGCGCTTCCCGGCCGCCGCACCTATTCCGCCGGATCGTCCGCCACAGGCGGAAGCACCGCCGGATCCCAATGCTCGTCCGCCTTGCCGTCAACGAAGCGCCAGCTGTCGAACCACGTGGTCGTATAGGTCTTGCCGTCGGGATCGCCCGGAATCGGCAATTCGCGCACGAACAGCACGGTCACGAAATCGCCTTCCGCCTGAACCGCAACGATCGGCGTCTCCAGCGTGTCGCAAGTCGGCGTGGGCTCCCGGCCGGCCACGTTGACGAAGTAATTGACGACATTGTCCAGGCCCGATGCCGCGAAGGGATTATGCTGGATATAGCGTTCGGTCAGCCATTCATCCGCCCGGTCCCACTGATTGCACTGCAGCAGTTCGCGCACGACATGCAGCGCCGCCTGCTTGTTGCGGTGCAGCTCTGGATCGGAACTGGTGAACAGCGATTCCGGATCGGGATGCGCAATCACCGGTTCGCTGAGCGGCTGCATCTGGGCCGCGGCAGGTGCCGTGAGAATGGCAGCCGCGATCAGGCCGGCCGCTGCAATAGGTCGCGATAGTTTCATCTGGCTGTCCTCTCTCGATTGGCACCGGTCGCATGCCGGGCCTTTGTTGTTCCGCAGCCTTGAGCGGCTGCTAGCTGTTACCGAACAGGTTCTTCGCTATTCCGGCCACGTCGTTCAGCGGATTGCCGTCGCCATCGCGGTCGAGCAGGTTCGCAAACTCCATCAGCGACCCTTCCCCGCCGATCGCTTCCACGATCTGGTTGAGCACGCTTGATGACAGTCCCGTGCTGGCCGCGGCAGCCTTGACCGTGTCGCCTTCCATCTGATGCGCGTGGCCCAGCGCCGCAATCGCCTTTTCCGCCATCTCGGGATCGATGCCGAGCTGGCTTGCGAGATTGACCACATCGTCAGGCGCACCGCCGATATTCTTGAGGAGGGTGTCGAACATGCTCATGCTAGCGTTCCTATCCTTGCATCTGCGGACAATGACAGGACCATCATGGTCCAACGCGGAGATGACGCAAGCATTTTGTCAGGCGGATGACAGGCACCGCACAAGCCGCATTTTTTGTTGGTTTCATCGCGCCGGAAACAGTGGGCGGGAATCAGAAAGGGGGCACCGCCGGCGCCCCCTTTCCTCCTCTCCAAACCGATAATTCTCAGGCGACGGGCGCGGCCTGGCGCACGCCTTCATCCACATGCTCTTCAAACTGGGCGAAGTTGTCCGCGAACAGCTGCACCAGCTTCTGGGCTGTGCGGTCGTAATCGTCCTTGTCCGACCAGGTGGAACGCGGATCGAGGATCGAGGTATCGACCCCCGGCACCGCCACGGGCACATCGAAGCCGAAATTCGGATCCTTGCGGAATTCCGCATTGTTGAGCGAACCGTCCAGCGCAGCGTTGAGCAATGCGCGGGTTTCCTTGATCGGCATGCGCTTGCCGACGCCGTATTTGCCGCCCGTCCAGCCGGTATTGACCAGCCAGCAGGACACATGGCCCTTGGCAATCCGCTCTTTCAGCAGATTGCCGTAGACGCTTGGGTGGCGCGGCATGAACGGCGCACCGAAGCAGGTCGAGAAGGTGGCTTCCGGTTCGGTCACGCCGATTTCGGTGCCCGCCACCTTGGCGGTGTAACCCGAAAGGAAGTGATACATCGCCTGATCGGGCGTAAGCCGCGCGATCGGAGGCAGCACGCCGAAGGCATCCGCCGTCAGCATGATAACATTGGCCGGAACCGGGCCGAGATTTTCATCCGAGCAATTGGGAATGAAATCGATCGGATAGGCACCGCGCGAATTTTCCGCGAGCGTGGCATCGTCGAAATCGAGTTCACGCGTCGCTTCGTCCATCACGACATTTTCCAAGACCGTGCCGAACATGCGCGTGGTGGCATAGATTTCCGGCTCGGCCTCTTCGGAAAGGCGGATCATCTTCGCGTAGCAGCCGCCTTCGAAATTGAAGACCGCCGTATCGGACCAGCCATGCTCGTCATCGCCGATCAGCGTACGGCTGGCATCGGCCGAAAGCGTCGTCTTGCCGGTACCGGACAGGCCGAAGAATACCGCGCTCTTGCCGTCCGGGCCGATATTGGCCGAACAATGCATCGGCATCACGCCCTTCTTCGGCAGCAGATAGTTCAGAATGCCGAAGACGCTCTTCTTCATTTCGCCGGCATAGGCGGTCCCGCCGATCAGGATGAGCTTTTCGGACAGGTTGACCGCAACCACCGTTTCCGTGCGGCATCCATGCCGCTGTGGATCGGCGCGGAAGCTCGGCAGGTCGATGATCGTATATTCCGGATCGAAGCCTTCCAGCTCCGCCGCTTCGGGGCGCACCAGCAAGGTGCGAATGAACAGATTGTGCCAGGCGAATTCGTTGATCACGCGTACGTTCACGCGATGTTCGGGCTGTGAGCCGCCGAACAGATCCGCCACGTAGAGCTTTTTCTTCTCGTTCAGCGCCTTCAGGAAGTCTTCCTTCAGCGCAGCAAAATGGGCCGGATCAATTCCGACATTGGTATTGCCCCACCAGACGGTGTCTTCCGTCTCCGCGTCGCGAACGATGAATTTGTCCTTCGCCGAGCGGCCCGTGTGCTTACCGGTTTCGACTACCAGCGGGCCGTGCGCGGCCAGGCGCCCTTCCCCATTGTTAACTGCATGCTCGACAAGCTGCGCGGTTCCCAGATTGGAATGGACAGTCGCCCATAAGAATTTCGGGCCATTTTTGCCCTGATTCTTCAAGCCTCAGGAATTAGCTTGCGAATAGTCGCCTGATGGCATTCCGTCAATTTGCACAGAATCAAGCGAAAATGTCAGCCTGTCCCAATATTTTACCGCATTCGCGATGCAGCAAGAATCGCCAAACGCGTTGTCTATTTTTGTCTATCCCGCTAATCCCTTACGAAAGTTTCATCGGGATTTCACCTGCCGTATGGCCAAAGACACCGGCGAGACGACCCATTGCGATCAGCGTGCATCGGCCGCCGACACGCGCCAGGTGATTGCGCTGGTCGATGACGACCGCAACATCCTTACCAGTGTTTCGATCGCGCTGCAGGCGGAAGGTTTTGCAACGCGCGTCTATACGGATGGCGCATCCGCGCTGAAAGCGCTGAGCGACAATCCACCCGATCTTGGCGTCTTCGACATCAAGATGCCGCGCATGAACGGGATGGAACTGCTGCGCCGGCTGCGCGAAACCTCGCCCGTTCCGGTGATCTTCCTGACCAGCAAGGATGACGAGCGCGATGAAGCCGCCGGCCTGGCGATGGGGGCCGACGATTACATTGCCAAGCCGTTCAGCCAGAAGCTCCTGATCGCGCGGATCAAGGCGATCCTGCGGCGCAGCGGGATGACCCAGGGAGCAGGCACGGCAGATCAGGAAAACGACCAGCCGAGCGAGGATCTGGTCCGAGGCCGCCTGCGGATGGACCCGGCCCGGCACTGCGTGAGCTGGGACGAAAAGCCCGTATCCCTCACCGTCACGGAATTCCTGATCCTGGATGCACTTGCCGCGCGCCCGGGCGTGATCAAGAGCCGCAACCAGCTGATGGATGCGGCCTATCCCGACGATGTGTTCGTGGACGACCGCACGGTCGACAGCCACATCAAGCGCATGCGGCGCAAGTTCCGCGCGATCGACCCAGAGTTTTCGGCGATAGAAACGCTCTACGGCGCCGGCTACAGCTTTACCGATGGCTGAATCGCCATCGCCGGAAAAGGGCAATCCGCAGCGCTGGCTGCGGCGCTTCGAACGCCCGATCTTCGCGGTCCGCACATCGCTGACGATCCGCATCCTGGCCGTGAACATCATTGCCCTCGCCTTGCTGGCCGGCAGCTTCTTCTTCCTCGACAATTATCGCCGCCAGTTGCTCGACGAGCGCTTCAACCTCGCCCGCAGCGAAGCCCAGATCACGGCAGAGGCTCTGGTGGGCGTGCGCCCGGCGAGCATGGACGCACTGATCGTCCAGATCGGCAAGGAGCAGCGGCTGCGCCTGCGGCTCTATGACAGTGACGGTTCGCTGTTGAAGGACAGTTTCGCCCTGGCGGAACCGAGCTTCACCCTGATCGATCCGGATAGCGAGCCCTGGTATCAGCACGCGGCAAGAGCGCTCGACCGCGGTATGGACGTCATCCTGGGAGCCGATCCCGTGCCGTCCTATAGCGAGCCCGAAACGCCGGGCGCCGATGCCTGGCCCGAACTTGCCCTGGCCAAAGAGCGTATGCGCACCCAGGTGTTCCTGCGCTATGCCCCGGACCGGACGCCGGTGATCACCGCCGCCGCGCCGGTGGGCACGCAGGGCCAGATGCTGCTGACCACGCGCAACGCGCTGAACATCACGCAGAGCGTGCGCGACGCGCGGCAGACGCTGGCAATTATCGTGGCGGCCGCGCTGATCGTTTCGATCCAGCTTTCATTGTTTCTTGCACGCACCATCGTTCAGCCGCTGCGCATGCTGGTGCGCGCGGCCGTGCGCGTGCGCTCCGGCCGCGACCGCGAGGTCGTGGTGCCACGCTTGCCCGAACGGCGCGACGAGATCGGCCTGCTTGCCCGAGCGATCTCCGACATGACCAATGCCCTGCGCCAGCGGATCGACGCGGTGGAAAGCTTCGCCGCCGATGTCGCCCATGAGCTGAAGAACCCGCTGGCCAGCCTGCGCAGCGCACTGGAATCGCTCGGCATGGTCGAAGAACCCGAACTGCGCCGCCAGCTGCGCGAGATTGCAATGCACGATGTCCAGCGGATCGACCGCCTGGTGAGCGAGATTGCCGATGCCAGCCGGATCGATGCCGAGCTCAGCCGCGCGGTGTTCGAACCGGTCGATATTGCCTCGCTGATTGCCAATGCGGTGGGTGCGCGCGAACACCGCAAGGAGAATGCCGGCCATTCCATTGCCCTGACACGCCGCGAACCAGGGCCCTTCATGGTGATGGGCGTGCCGGCACGGCTGGAGCGCGTGATCGAGAACCTGCTGGACAATGCAGCCTCTTTCTCGCCCCCCAACGGGACCATATCCGTTTCCATCCAGGCGCAGGGCGACGCGATCGAGATCGAATTGTGTGATGAAGGCCCGGGCATTCCCGAAACCGAGCGGGAGGCGGTGTTCCAGCGCTTCCATTCCATGCGTCCCGAAACGGAGGATTTCGGAGACCATAGCGGGCTCGGCCTGGCGATCGCCCGCACCATCGTGGAAGCGCATGACGGAACGCTGACTCTCCGTGACCGGCATGACGGACATACCGGCGCATGCTTCGTGATCAGGCTGCCCAGCGCGGAAAAGCCATGAGCAAGGAAATCCGCCAATCGAGCTGCGTTGCCATTGGCGGGCGCGCGGTGATCATCGACGGGCCCAGCGGAAGCGGCAAATCCAGCCTGGCGCTTGCCCTGATCGACCGGGGGGCTCAACTGATCGGAGACGACGGCGTGACGCTGGAACAGCGGGACGGAACCCTGTGGGCCGCCCCGCCGCCCAATATCGAAGGCAAGCTGGAAATCCGCAATGTCGGCATCGTCGAGCTGCCGAGTGTCACTGCACCCGTCAGTCTCTCGCTCATGCTGGATTCAGCTGCGCCCCGATATATCGATACGGCTGAGACAACAGAGCTCGCGGGCTATGCGCTGCCGCTTGTAAGGCTCTGGCCCGAAAGCCCGGTATTGGCGCTGCGCGCGGAATGGGCACTCAGGACATACGGCCTGCGCTAGCCCCAGATCGGCACAGTTGAGCGGCGCAGACGCTTAGACCCCCTTCCCTTTCGTTTGAGAGAGGAGCAAATCGCGCCAAATGACCATTGAGTCGCCCGAACCCGAGCAAAGAACGCGCCAGCGGATCATGCTGGTGACCGGCATGCTCGGTGCCGGCAAGACGACTGCCTTGCGCGAGCTGGAAGACCTCGGCTGGGAAACGATCGACAATTTCCCCATCCGCCTGCTCGACCGGCTGATCGGCCCAGCGGCAAGCGAACCGGCCAATATTGGCGGCGTTCCCCTGGCGATCGGTTTCGATAGCCGCACGCGCGGTTTCGAACCCGGTGCGATCATCGAACAGGTCAGCCTGCTTTCGGCGCGCGATGACGTCGACATCACGACATTGTTCCTGGACTGCTCTGCCCCGGAGCTGGAGCGGCGCTATAACGAAACCCGCCGCCGCCATCCGCTGGCCAGCGGCATTCCCGCCGCCGACGGCATCGCCGCGGAGCGCGAACTGATCGAACCGCTGCGCCGCTGGGCGGACATCATCATTGACACGACCTCCTTCTCCGCCAACCTGCTGCAACAGGCTGTGCGAGAGCAATTTGCGACCGAGTCAGGCGGCGAAATGACGCTGACGGTCAGCAGTTTCGGTTTCGCCCGGGGTGCACCGGTCGCGGATCTGGTTTTCGACATGCGCTTTCTCGACAATCCCCATTGGGATCCCGTCTTGCGGGAACTGACCGGTCTGGACGGGCCCGTCGGGGAGCACATCCAGAAAGATGCCGCTTTTCCCAGCAGTTTCAATTCGATCCGCGACCTTCTTCTGGAACTGCTCCCCCGATACGAAGCGCAGGGCAAGAGCTATGTACATGTCGCATTCGGGTGCACGGGGGGCCGCCACCGCTCCGTCTTCATGGCGGAGGAAATCGCGAAAGCCTTGCGTAGTGCGGGTTTTTCGCCCACTGTCCGGCACCGAAATCTTGTGTTGCGAGCTGCCGAAACAAAAGAATGGCCGCAGCAGTGAACATGAGGACGCCTCTTTGGCTTGGTATTGGAAGCGACGAGGTGCCGCCTGTATCCATGCATGCTAATGCGTCCTCCAGGTTTGAAAGCTGTTTTCCAACATGATCGGAATGATTCTAGTGACCCACGGCCACTTGGCCGAGGAGTTCGTGAAGGCGATGGAGCATGTCGTCGGCCGGCAGGAGAGCGTTGCGACGGTCTGCATCGGCCCCAATGACGACGTCGAAGCCAGGCGCTCCGAAATCGCCAATGCGATAAAGGAAATCGACGACGGTGACGGCACCGTGGTGCTGACGGACCTGTTCGGCGGCACGCCCTCCAACCTGGCGATTTCGCTGATGAAGGAAGGAAGTGTGGAAGTAATTGCCGGAATCAACCTTCCGATGCTGATCCGGCTTGCAGGCGCGCGAAAGAAGATGAAGATAACCGATGCGGTTGCCGCCGCTCGCGAAGCGGGGCGCAACTACATAACCGTAGCTTCCGAATTCCTCGGACAGGAAAGCTGAAGTCAAATCCAAGGGCCGGAAAGGCTGGTCCTTATTGGGGGTGGAGATTGCCGGATGGGAACGGCGCGCCAGAGCATCGTAATCACAAATCAGCGCGGTCTGCATGCACGGGCGAGTGCAAAATTCGTCGCCGCGGTTGCCAAGCTGCCTGACGGCACCTCCGTTTCGGTCGCCAAGGACGGCAATGAAGCGGCCGGAGGCTCCATTCTGGGCCTCATGATGCTGGGGGCGGCCAAGGGCGACACCATCGAAGTCACCGTGAACGGCGAAGACGCGGAGGCCCGGCTCACCAAGCTGCTCGGCCTGATCATGGACGGTTTCGGCGAAGACTAGGCTTCTCCAAGGCCAAGCCCCTTCGAGGACCAGGCCCGTTCAAGGCAAGGACGGCCTCACCAAGCTTGTCGAAGCGCGCACACCCGCCTACCGGGACAGGATGCGCCGCACGATCACCGGATTTTCCAATCCGACAGTCAAATATCTGCGCTCCCTGCGCGACAAGAAACACCGCAAGCGGGAGCAACGCTTTCTGGCGGAAGGCCTGCGCCTGCTGACCGATGCGCGGGAGAATGGCCGTCTGCCGGAAATGCTGGTGATGTCCACTGCGCGCGAAGTTCATCCGCTGCTTTCGGCATTGGAGGAAGCGGTCGAAAGCGCCGGCGGAGAGATCGTGGAATGCACGCCCGACATTCTGGCCAAGGTGACCGGTAAGGAGAATCCGCAGGCGGTGGCCGGCGTGTTTCCGGAATTCGATACCAGCCTGGATGCGGTTGATCGGCATTCGGCAAATATCTGGCTGGTGGCCCAGGCACTGCGCGATCCCGGCAATCTGGGCACCATGCTGCGCACGGGTGACGCCGTGGGCGCCGGCGGCCTGATCCTGATCGACGACTGCGCCGATCCCTTTTCCGTGGAAGCGGTGCGCGCCAGCATGGGCGCGGTCTTCACCCAGAAGATCGCCAGGGCACGCTGGGACGAATTTCTCGCCTGGCTTCGCAATGGCGAAGGCGGGCAGCTGGTCGCGGCCTCGCTCCGCGATGCGCAGCCCTATCGCGGCGCGCCTTACACTGCGCCCTGCTTCCTGCTGGTCGGGAACGAATCGCGCGGCCTGCCGGAAGAGTATGAGGACGCCTGCGATCTCAGGGTCACGATCCCGATGCGCGGGCGGGCGGACAGCCTCAATGCCGCGATGGCGGGCGCCGTTCTCGCCTATGAAGCCCTCGCGGCTTTTCCGA
>JAUIFP010000156.1 GCA_030430365.1 Alphaproteobacteria bacterium
TGCGCGTCGGTCAGCCAGAAAAGATCGCTCATGTTACCGCTCCGTTTTGGAGCCGTGAATCACGCCGCGCGGCGGAGATCAATGCATCCTGACCCTAGGATTCTGACGATCTGTCTTATCGTTCCCTCGTGAGCAAGTCGCTCCTTGGCCAATCAATCCGATCGGCAACTGGCGGCGCGCTGATACCGAAGCAAGCGGCGCAGGTCTGTAAGGAAGGGCGTGTCTTGCAAAGCTTATCTGGGAGGAATGCATGAAAACGAATACCCTATTTGCAAGTGCAGCAGCGACGACCTTGGCTCTTGTCGGTCCGGCCTTTGCCGACTGTTCCGAAGTCTCGTTCGCCGATGTCGGATGGACCGCTGAAACTGCGACGACCGCAATGTCAGGGATGATCCTCGAAGCGCTGGGATACGATGTTGAGATCCTGGTTCTGTCGATCCCGGTCACCTACACCTCGATGGCGAACGGCGATATCGACGTTTTTCTGGGAAACTGGATGCCTTCGATGGCTGCCGATATTCAGCCTTATATCGATGACGGTTCTGTCGAGGTCGTGCGCGCGGTCGTTGAGGGTGCGAAATACACTCTCGCAACCAATGCTGCGGGCGCAGCACTCGGGATTTCCGATTTCGCCGACATTGCAGCGAATGCTGATGCTTTGGAGCAGGCGATCATCGGGATCGAACCGGGCAATGACGGAAACCGGCTCATTTTGCAGATGATTGAGGAAAACCAGTTTGGCCTGGGCGCGTTTGAACTGCGCGAAAGCTCCGAACAAGGCATGCTGGCGCAAGTCGCCCGCTCTGATGCACGGGGTGAACCCGTCGTGTTCCTGGGTTGGGCGCCGCATCCGATGAACACCAATTTCGACATGACTTACCTGACTGGTGGGGATGAATGGTTCGGGCCTGACTTTGGTGCCGCAACGGTCTATTCCAACGCGCGCGCCGGATACCTTCAGGAATGTCCGAATGTGGGCCAGTTTCTTCAGAACCTGGCGTTTTCCGTCGACATGGAAAACGTTCTCATGGCAGCGATCCTCGACGATGGCGAAGACCCGGAGGAAGCTGCGGCCGACTGGCTTCGCGACAACATGGACGTGCTGGACACCTGGCTGGCCGGCGTGACCACCATCGAGGGTGGCGAAGCCGTGGCGGCAGTATCCGCGGCACTTGCTGATTAAATCCCTGGTCTAGACGTCAAAGGCCCGGCGGTACCTCCGCCGGGCCGTTTGTTCCCACTGCCGTTGGCGTCACCTGAGAAAAGAAAGCTCCCAAGATGGAATGGCTGACTGAAAACAAGCTCCCGGTCGGGCGAATCTTCAAGGATTCCTTTGAGTGGTTGCGTGACAATGCCGTCTGGTTCTTTGACGGTTTGGAAACTTCTATCGATTTCGTGATCGAGCTGTTGTTGACGATCCTGAATGCGCCCCATCCCCTGTTTATCGTGGCCGTTTTCGTGGCGCTGACGTGGTATCTGCAACGCAGCTGGAAGCCATGTTTGCTGGTTTTCCTGGGCTTTCTCTTCATCATCAACCAGGGCTACTGGGAAGAAACGCTCGACAGTCTGACGCTCGTATTGGTTTCGTGTGTCGTGTGCATGGGGATCGGTGTTCCAATTGGTATCGCCGCCGCGCATCGTCCGCGTCTTTACGCTGTGATGCGCCCGATACTCGATCTGATGCAGACTTTGCCTACCTTCGTATATCTCATTCCCATGATCGTTTTCTTCGGGATTGGCATGGTGCCTGGCTTGATCGCAACGGTTGTATTCGTGCTGCCCTCGCCAATCCGTCTTACGCATCTTGGTGTCAGCTCTACACCACAAGCGCTTCTAGAGGCGGCCCATGCCTTCGGTGCAACACCACGGCAGACTCTGTGGAAGGTCGAACTGCCCTACGCCATGCCGCAGATCATGGCGGGTTTGAACCAGACCATCATGTTGAGCCTGTCGATGGTTGTTATTGCTGCGCTCGTTGGTGCGGCGGGTCTCGGTGTTCCAGTGGTTCGGGCGCTTAATCAGGTGAACACAGCGCTCGGTTTTGAAAGCGGGCTGATCATAGTGGTCGTGGCGATCATGCTCGACCGGATGCTACGGGTGGAGAACTGAACAATGAACGAAACAGCCGTCATTTTCGACAATGTCTCCATCGTGTTCGGAGACAAGCCAACGCTTGCCTTGCCACTGATGGATGAGGGAAAGGAGCGCGCCGAGGTTCAGATGGAAACCAGCCAGGTGCTTGGTGTCCATAATTGTTCGCTCGAGGTGAAGACCGGCGAAATCCTGGTGTTGATGGGCCTTTCAGGCTCGGGCAAATCGACCTTGCTGCGTTCGGTCAACGCCCTCAA